>DATKMY010000104.1:0-18186 GCA_035541655.1 Casimicrobiaceae bacterium
ATGCTGACCACCAGCCCGATGAGGATCGGCAGCGACGAGTAGACGACCAGGTTCTCCCAGAACGAGTCACCCCACCCCTGGACCGGGAACCAGCCGAGCTTGTAGGCGAACACGTACTGCCCGACGATGATGTAGACCAGGATCGAGATCGATAGCCCCACCGTGCAGATGATCATCACGATGCGATCAGTCAGCGACCCGCGGACGTAGGCCACCGCGAGCGCAAGCGCGATCGAGATCAGCGCGTCGAGTATCGTCAGCGGGAGCACGACGGTGAGCGACGGGCCGAGGCGCGTCGCGAGGATGTTCGACACCTGCTCGTTCGTGCTCCACGAGGCGCCGAAGTTCGCCGTGAGCACCTGCTTGACGAAGATCCACAGCTGCACGTAATACGGCTGGTCGACGCCCAGCTGCCGGCGGATATTGTCGATCTGCTCCTGGTTCGAGATCTTGCCGGCGAGCACATAAGCGGGATCGCCGCCAATCCAGTTGAACAGGATGAACACGAGCAGGATGACGCCCGCCATCGTCGGGACCATCTGCCAGAGGCGTCGGATGATGTATGCAGCCATGGCTTGACTCCTCCCCCGGCCGGGCGGAAAGCGCGCCGGCCGATGCGCGGAATGCGGGTCCCGCCTTACCCCCGCATCCTACTCCCGCTATTTCTTCTCCGGCGGGACGTCGATGTACATCCACTCCTGGTGCAGGATCGGGTGCTTCTTGTAGCCGAGGACGCGCGCCTGCACGAGCATGTTGCGATAGCGGCTGATGTCGAGCCGCCACGGCGCGTAGGTCTCGATGATCTTCGCCATCTCGTGGTAGAGGCGGTTGCGCTCCGGGGAGTCCGGCATCTTCACCGCCTGCTCGTAGAGCTTGTCGTACTCGGGAATCTGCGCGCAGGCGTTGTTGCTCTGGTAGATGTTCTTGCCGTAGAGGAGCTGCATGAAGTTGTCGCCGTCGGGATAATCGGCGATCCACGCCGCGGTGCGCATCTGCAGCTTGCACTGCTTCTCGAGCTTCAGCAGCTCGGCAAACTTGTCCTTCTGCACTTCCATCCGGATGCCGATCGCGTCGTACGTCTTCTTCCACATCTCGTCCTGCTGCCGGCCGAGCGAATCGGGACGCGACGCATAGCGGATGACGAGCGGCTTGCCGTCGGGCAGCGTCCGGTAGCCGTCGGCGCCCCTCTTGTAGCCGAATTTGTCGAGCAGCGCATTCGCCGCGGCGGGATCGTATTTCACGCTCGTCCGGTAGCTCGGGTCGTGCCCGACCACTCCGGGAGGAATGGGGAACTGAGCCTCGACCGCCTGGCCGTTGCGAACGACCTTGATCTCCTCCGCCACCGGGTACGCCATCGCCATCGCGCGGCGCAGCGCGATCTTCTCCTTCCCGAGGCCGCCCACCACCGGGTCCATCATGTTCCAGTAGTGGTACGTGATCTCCGGGTCGACGAAGCGCGAGAGTTTCACGCCCTTCTTCTTCATCTCGGGCGAGAGCTTGCCCTCGTCGTTCATCACCTTCGGCGCGAGCGGACCCTCGAGGTTCATCAGATCGAGCTCGCCGTTCTGGAACGCGAGGAGCCGCGTCTGGTCCTCTTCCATGATGCTGATCTCGATCCGCCCGACCTGCGGCATCTTCTTGCCCCTCATCTCCTTGACGAGTTGCGCGTCCTCGGGATCGCTGCCCGCCTTGAAGTCCCAGACGAAGCCGCGGTAGTCGGGGTTGGCCTCGAGCACGATCTTCGACGAGCGGATCCACTTCGCGAGCTTGTATGGACCCGTGCCCACCGGATTGGACATGATGCGGCCGCCCTCGTCGGCGTACGCTGCGACCACCTCGCGCGCGACGGCGGACGTCGGCTCGTGCGCAAGCACGTACGGGAGGTTGTAGTCGGGTTGCTTCAACCGGATGCGCAGCGTGTAGCGGTCGACCGCCTCGAGGCCGGGAATCTTCGCCGCGTAGTCGAAGCTCCCCATCTCCTTTGCTTTCGCCGCCTGCTCGTCGAGGCCGACGATCTTGCCGTCGACGAGCCAGGTCCACGGCGAGCGGATCTTCGGGTCGGCGAGGCGCTTCAGCGCAAAGATGTAGTCCTCCGCTGTGAGCTCGCGCTTCTCGCCCTTGAACGCCGGGTCGGGCGTGAAGTAGATGCCCTTTTTCACCTTGATCGTGTACGTGAGGCCGTTGTCGGAGACCGCCGGCAGCGATTCCGCGGTCAGCGGGACGATCTTCGCCGGGCGGGCGAGATAGTCGTACGTGTACAGTGTCTCGAAGATCGCCTGCTCGACGGAGCCCGAGTAGAGGTCGTGCGCCGCCTGCGGGTCGAAACCCTCCTCGCCCGCGGGAAAGACGTGGCGGATCACCTTGTTCATGTCGGCGGCATCGGCATCGGGCGATACAGCGGCGCCGAGACTCAGCGCGAGCGCTGCGACGAGAGCCCGCGCGCAGAGCCGCGCGCGAGGCAGGGACGGGTGTGTCATCGAGTCCTCCTCCTTCGCGCCTCGCAGACCTAGCGGCGCGGCGCGATGTCCATGTAAACGAATTCCGCCTGCAGCACCGGGTGCTTCTTGAAGCCCTGCACCCACGGCCAGAGCAGCTGGTTGCGTTCGCGCGACACGTGGAGACTCCACGCGCCGTCGACCTCCATCTGGCGCGTCATCTCGAGAAACAGACGATTGCGCTCGGGCGAATCCGGGATCCTTGTCGACTTCTCGTAGAACGCATCGAACGCCTTCGATTCGTAGCAGCCGTTGTTGCTCTGGCCGGAGTTCGGCCCGTAGAGAAGCTGCATGAAGTTGTCCCCGTCCGGGTAGTCGGCGCTCCAGGCGAACCCGGAGACCATCAGTTGGCAGGCCTTCGCCGCCTTGAGGCGATCGGCGAAGGTCATCACCTGGAAGTCCATTTGGATGCCGATCGCGTCCATCGACTTCTTCCACAGCTCGTTGAACTCGCGATCGACGGCCGCCGAGCCCGAGGCGTACTTGATGACGAGAGGCTTGCCGTCGGGAAGGGTCCGGTAGCCGTCCTTGCCGCGCTTGTAGTTGAAATAGTCCAGCAGCTTGTTCGCGAGCTCCGGGTCGTAGCCGTTGATGCTGCGATAGTTCGGGTCGTGGCCCACGACTCCGGCGGGAATCGGCATCTCGACTGCGACTGCCTGGTTCTTCCGGATCACGCGGATTTCCTCGTCGAGGTTGTACGCCATGATCATCGCCCGCCGCAGCGCGAGCTTCTCGCGGCCGAAGCCGCCCGTCAGCGGATCCCGGAAATTGAAATACGCATAGGTGATGTCGGGATCGATCCCGCGATAGACAGAGACACCCTTCTCCTGCCACTCGGGCTTCAACGCCTTGTCCGACTCGAAAACCTGCGGCCGGAACGTCGCGGGAAGGTTCAGCATGTCCAGCTCTTTCTGGTTGAACGCCAGCCAGCGCGACTGGTCCTCCTCGATGATCGTGATCTCGACGCGGCCGATCTGCGGCATCTTCTTGCCGCGCATCTGCGCGACGAGCGCCTCGTCCCATGCGTCAGCGCTCGCCTGGAAGTCCCACGTGAATCCGCGGTAGTCGGGATTCGCTTCGAGAACGATCTTCGCGCGGCGGCTCCACGACTTCAGCGTGTAGGGACCGGTGCCGACCGGATGCGCGATCGATTCGTCGCCGTAGGCTTCGATCACCTCGCGCGCGACCGCATAGGACGGAAGCTGCGAGGTGATGTACGGGAAGTTGTAGTCGTTCTTGGTCAACCGGAAGCGCAGCGTGTAGCGGTCGACGACCTCGAGGCCGCGAACCTTGGCGTCGTAGTCGAACTTGCCCGTCTTCTTCGCGAGATCGGCGACCGCGTCCAGGCCTTCGATCTTGCCCTCGACGAGGAAGCCGTACGGCGAGCGGATCTTCGGATCGACGAAGCGCATGAACGAGTAGACGAAATCCTGCGCGACGAGCTCGCGCTTCGTGCCCTTGAACGCGGGATCCGGCGTGAAGTAAATGCCCTTCCTGATCCGGAAGGTGTAGACCTTGCCGTTCTCGGTGACTTCCGGCATCGCCTCCGCTGCCATCGGGACGAGCTTCGCGGGGCGCGCCAGATAGTCGTAGGTGAGCAGGCGCTCGAAGATCGCCTCGTTCACCGTGTTCGAGTAAAGATCGCTGACGCGCGCCGGATCGAATCCCGTCTCCGAGGCCGGAAACGCGTAACGGAGCACCTTGGAGGAATCCGCGCCGAAGGCCGGCGCCGCCAGGAGAAGCGCAGCGGCGACTCCCGCGGCGGCCGCCTGCACGCCCAATCGGGCCACGATCCTCCCAAGCATTCGCACCCCCGAAAATCAAGGCGGCGTAATGTACCATTCCCCCCCTCCCCCGGCCATGATTTCCCGATGAAAACCGGCTGTCTTGGACCCGCAGACGAGCGCCCGACGGCGGCCCGCGGCCGCCACCGCGCGCAGCGCGGCTCGCAGGACGCCACGCCGTGCCGCCTCTGAAGCCCGCGTACTGGGACGCGGCGACGACCGCGCTCGCCAAGCGCGACCCGGTCCTCGAAAAGCTGATCCGTGCGCATCCCGGCATCTGTCTGACCAGCCGCGGCGACCCTTTCACCACGCTCGCCAGGGCGATCGTCGGTCAGCAGATCTCGGTGAAGGCCGCCGAGACCATATGGCGCCGCTTCGCCCTGGCGGCGCATCCGCGCTCGCGCGCGAAAGCCGTCCGCAGGCTGGACCCTCGCGCGGTCGCCGCGCTCGAAATGCCGGCGCTGCGCCTCTGCGGCCTGTCCGGTCGCAAGGCCGAATACCTGCTCGACCTTGCCGCGCATTTCGTCTCCGGCCGTCTCGATCCGAAACGATGGAAGACGCTCGACGACGAGGCGCTGATCGAGGCGCTCGTCGACGTGAAGGGCATCGGGCGCTGGACCGCCGAGATGTTCCTGATCTTTCACGAGCTGCGCGCGGACGTACTCCCCGTCGACGACATCGGACTGCAGCGTGCGGTCGCCTTACTGTACAACCGCGGCGAGCGCGTCGCGCCCGCGGCGATTCGCGAGCTCGCCCAGCGCTGGCAGCCCTACCGCAGCGTGGCCACGTGGTATCTGTGGCGCATGCTCGATCCGATGCCCGTCGAGTATTGAGCTTGTCGGCGAGTGGCTGTCGCCGGCCGATTGACGCTCGCCGGAAACGTACAATCGTCCGATGAGCGTAGCAGCCCATCCGTATGCGAATCTCACGCCCGATCGGGTGCTCGACGCGCTCGCGAGCGTCGGCTTGAACGGCGACGGCCGGATGCAGGCGCTCGGCAGCTACGAGAACCGCGTCTATCAGATCGGCGTCGAGGACGCACCGCCGATCGTCGTCAAGTTCTACCGGCCCGCTCGATGGGACGACGCCGCGATTCTCGAAGAGCACGCGTTCGCCGCCGAGCTTGCGGCGTGCGAGATCCCGGTCGTCGCTCCGATGTCGCTCGCGACGCGCACGTTGCATACGTTCGAGGGCTTTCGCTTCGCCGCGTATCCGCGCTGCGGCGGGCGCGCACCGGAGCTCTCCGATCGTTCGACGCTCGAGTGGATGGGCCGCTTTCTCGGCCGCATTCACGCGGTCGGTGCGCTCGCCCCCTTTCGCGCGCGGCCTCGGATCAGCGTCGAGACGTTCGGCGTGCAGCCGCGCGACTGGCTGCTGGCGCACGATTTCATTCCGCCCGACCTCGTCGACGCCTGGCGCAGCATCGCCGCGCTCGCGCTCGACTCCGCACGCGGCTGCTTCGACCGAGCGGGCGACGTCCGATCGCTGCGCCTCCACGGCGACTGCCACTCCGGCAATGTGCTGTGGATCGAGCACGGCGCGATGCACGGCCCGCACTTCGTCGACTTCGACGATGCGCGGATGGGCCCGGCAGTGCAGGATCTCTGGATGCTGCTCTCCGGCGATCGCGCCGACATGACGCGCCAGCTCGACGCGGTGCTCACCGGCTACCGCGAGTTTCACGACTTCGATCTCCGCGAGCTGAACCTCGTCGAGGCGCTGCGAACGCTGCGACTCCTCCACTATTCGGCGTGGATCGCGCAGCGCTGGGACGATCCGGCGTTCCCCGTCGCGTTTCCCTGGTTCAACACGCAGCGCTACTGGCAGGACCGCATCCTCGAGCTCCGCGAGCAGGTCGCGCTGATGGACGAGCCGCCGCTTGAAATGTCGTGAATCGGCCCGCGGGAGCGCGCATCGGCCGCGGCCGTCCGTCCGCGGGTGGTACGGCCGCGAGGTGGACGTGTGTGTCCGCCCGCGGCCGCACCGGACCCGCAGGAGGGCCGATTGCGGCCGTCTAAGCGCCCTCGCGAGCCCTCCCCGCTCTCCGCCCGCGCAGCGTCGTCCTTTGCCGCTTGCAACGTTCCAGCCTTGGCGCAACCAGCGAAGCTCAACCTGTCGTCAACACTCCGTCGACGAGATGCAGCGTCCGATCGGTTTGCGCAGCGAGTTCCGGATCGTGGGTGACGATGACGAGGCTCGTTCCCACCGCGCGGTTCAGCTCGAGCATCAGATCGAAGACCTCCCCTGCGGTGCGCCGGTCGAGGTTCCCCGTGGGCTCGTCGGCCAGCACGCAGCGCGGCTCGGTGACGAGCGCGCGAGCGAGCGCGACGCGCTGGCGCTCGCCGCCCGAGAGCTCGCCCGGCAGGTGCCGCACGCGGGCTCCGAGACCCACGCGTTCGAGCATCGCCTGGGCGGCGGCACGCGCAGCGGGCGGCGCGCTGCGCCGTATCGCGAGCGGCATCGCGACGTTCTCGAGCGCGGTGAACTCCGGAAGCAGATGATGGAACTGGTAGATGAAGCCGAGCGCGCGATTGCGCACGCTGCCGCGCTCCTTTTCCGAGAGCGTCGTGAAATCGGCGCCATCGACGCGCACGCTCCCGCCACTCGGCGCGTCGAGGCCGCCGAGGAGATGCAGCAGCGTGCTCTTTCCGCTCCCCGACGCGCCGACGATCGCGATGCGCTCGGCGCGTGCGACGGCGAGATCGACGCCGAGCAGAACCGGCACCTGTAGCGGGCCGCTCACGTAGGTCTTCCGGAGCTCGCGGCATTCGAGCACGGCGGTCGTCCCCGGCGACGCGCCGGCATCACTCATAGCGAAGCGCCTCCGCCGGGTTGACCCTCGCCGCGCGGCGCGCCGGGTAGATCGTCGCGGCGAGCGCGAGCACCAGCGCGATGACGGCGATGGTGACGACGTCGCCGCGCTGCAGGTCGGACGGCAGCTCGCTGATGTAGTAGACGGTCTTGTCGAGAAACTGCACGTTGAACAGCCGCTCGAGCGCCGGGAGGACGGTTCCCACGTTGAGCGCTAGCGCGATCCCGCCGACGACGCCGATCAGCGTGCCGATCATGCCGATCAGCGCCCCCTGGATCATGAAGATCGCGGTGATCGATCCCGGCGACGCGCCGAGCGTGCGCAGGATCGCGATGTCGGCCTGCTTGTCGGTCACCGTCATCACCTGCGCCGACACGATGTTGAACGCAGCCACCGTGATGATCAGCGTCAGGATGATGAACATCACGCGCTTCTCGATCTGCACCGCGCGGAAGAAGTTCGCGTGGCTCTGCGTCCAGTCGCGAATCTCGGCGTCGACGCGGAGCGTCCCCGCGAGCTCGCGCGCGACGCTCGGCGCGATGAAGAGATCGTCGAGCTTCAAGCGCACTCCCGATACGCCGTCGAGCCGATAGAGCTTCTTCGCGTCCTCGATGTTGATCAGCGCGAGCCCGCTGTCGAATTCGTACATCCCGATTTCGAACACACCGACAACGCGGAAGCTCTTCAGCCGCGGCAGCGTCCCTGCGGGCGTCATCGTCCCCTGCGGCGTGATGACGACGACCGTGTCGCCGTTGCGCACGCCGAGCGCGCGCGCCACGTCGATGCCCAGGACGATGCCGAATTCGCCCGGCCTGAGATCCGCGAGCGACCCCGAGCGCATGTGCGCGCCGATGTCGGCGACCGTGTCCTCCTTCGCCGGATCGATACCGCGGATCAGCGCGCCGCGGTTCACGTCGCCCGCCGAGAGCATCGCCTGGCCGAGCACGTACGGAGCGGCGCCCTTCACGTGCGGGTTCGCCATCGCTTCCTGCGCCACGGCGGCGGGGTCCGTGAGCGTCGGCAGCCCGCGAATCTCGATGTGCGAAGCGACGGCGAGGATTCGGTTGCGGAGCTCCTCCTGGAAGCCGTTCATCACCGAGAGGACGACGATCAGCGCGGCGACGCCGAGGGCGATCCCGGCCATCGACGTCAACGCGATGAACGAGATGAACGAGTTGCGCCCCGAGCCGCGTCGCGCGCGCGTGTAGCGAAGGCCGACGGTGAGCTCGTAGAGTGCCAAGGAGGATGTCTTCGCGCGGCGGACGCGGAAAGGACGAGGGAAAGCGCGGCGATTATCGCATGGCGGCAACCCTGGGCGCGTTGACGCTCGGACGTGTCGCGCCGTGCCGTCAATGCGCTCTCCAGCCGATAACGGACCTGCCCGGCGCCTGCTAGACTCGCTCGGTCGTCGCGGCGGCTATACCTCGTCGAACACGCGCGACGCGCTCCGCATGCAACTCGTCCTCGTTCTTCCGGGTCTCCTCGAGTCCGCTCGCACGGGTCCGCCGGCGGCGCCCGCGCCGGCACTCGCGGAACTTCTCGCCTGGGCCGGGGCGCCGTCGCGCAACCCGGACGGTCTCGATGCCGAGATCGCTTCGCGTTACGGCGTCGCACGCCAGACAGACTGGCCGCTCGCGGCAATCCGCGCCGCTTCGCTGGGACTGGCCACCGGCGACGACTATTGGCTCGCCGCCGATCCGGTGACGCTCGTCGTCGGGCGCGACGACGTAGCCTTTTCGGGAATCGTCGGCGATCTCACGCACGCGCAAGCCGCGGCGCTCGTGGCCACGCTCAATGCGCATTTCGCCGGCGACGGCTTCGAGTTCGTCGCGCCGAAGCCCGATGCGATCTTCGCGCGCCTCGCCGCCGCGCCGCGGCTCGCCACGCATCAGCCGGCGCTGACACCGGATCGCCCGTTGCGCTTCCGGCTTCCGGAGGGCGCCGATGCGGCTAAGTTTCGGCGCTGGCAGAGTGAAATCCAGATGCTGCTGCACGAGCATCCGGTCAACGTCGAGCGCGAGAAGAGCGGCGCCCCGCCGGTGAACGGCTTGTGGCTTTCGGCAGGAGGCCTGCTGCCGCCGCGGGGGTCGCCGCCGTCGGCGATACGCACGTACGCGAATTCCGGAATCGCCGTCGCGCTCGCCGCGCAGCTCGACGCTCCCGCGCGGCCCCTCCCGGCGCACTTCGCGGCCGCAATCGACAGCGGAGCCGGCGCCAAGCTCGTCGTCGTTGCGCTCGCCTCCGGCGCCGCGCTCACCGAGATCGAGCGCGCGTGGGCGCTGCCTTCGCGCGATGCGCTCGCGAGCCGTCGGGTCGAGGCGATCTCGATCGTCGCCGAAGACGCGGGCGACGCCGTTTGCTGGCGAGCGCGGCGTCCCGGCGTTTGGCAGCGCTTCTCGGGGCGCGTCCGCCCGCGGGACATCGCGGCGGAACTCGCCGCGGCGACGCGGAAGCAACCGCGGACATGATCGACATCGTCCGCCGTCGGGTTCCGGACGCTGCGCGCGCGCTGACCGCGGCCGGCTTGCATCCGGTCCTCGCACGCGTCTTCGCATCGCGCGGAGTCGCCTCTGCCGTGGACCTTCCCGGCGATCTGAAGACACTCCCTTCCTATACGGCGATGAAGGGGATCGACGCCGCCGCGGCGCGACTCGCGGATGCGATCGCCGCACGCGAGCGGATCGTCATCGTCGCCGACTACGACGCCGACGGTGCGACAGCGTGCGCGGTCGCCGTGCGCGGGCTCGCCGCGCTCGGGGCAAACGTCGGCTTCCTGGTGCCGAATCGGTTCGAATACGGATACGGCCTCACGCCGGAGATCGTCGCCGAAGCGGCGCGAATGTCGCCGCGTCTGCTCGTCACCGTCGACAACGGCATCGCAAGCCACGACGGAGTCGCCGCCGCGGCGGCCCGCGGCCTCGACGTGCTGATCACCGATCACCATCTCCCGGCAGCGACGCTCCCCGAGCCCGCCATCATCGTCGACCCGAACCAGACCGGGTGCGCGTTCCCGAGCAAGCATCTCGCAGGCGTCGGCGTCATGTTCTACGTGCTGATCGCCACGCGCGCCCTGCTGCGGACGCGCGGCCGCTTCGCGAGCGGCGCCGTTCCGAATCTCGGCGTGCTGCTCGACCTCGTCGCTCTGGGCACCGTCGCCGACGTCGCGTCGCTCGATCGCGTCAACCGCACGCTCGTCGCTCACGGTCTCGCGCGCATTCGCGCCGGCCGCGCGCAACCGGGCCTTGCGGCGCTCTTCACCACCGCGGGCCGCGACCCGCGCCGCGCGACGTGCTCCGACCTGGGCTTCGTCGCGGGACCCCGCCTCAACGCAGCCGGCCGGCTTTCGGACATGGCGATCGGCATCCGCTGCCTGCTTGCCGATTCGCCGGACGAAGCGCTCGCGCTCGCGACCGAGCTCGACCGGCTGAACCGCGAGCGGCGCGATGTCGAGGCGAAGATGCACGACGACGCGCTGGCCGGCATCGGCGCACGCGCGGCCGCGAGCGCCGCCGACGATCGTTACACGCTCTGCCTCTACGATGCGCAGTGGCACCCGGGCGTCGTGGGCATCGTTGCCGGACGCCTCAAGGACCGCTTCCATCGCCCCGTCGTCGTCTTCGCGCGCGGCGCGGACGGCGAGCTCAAGGGCTCTGGGCGATCGATCGCCGGGTTCCACCTGCGCGACGCTCTCGACCTGGTCGCTAAGCGGATTCCCGGTGCGGTCGCGAAGTTCGGCGGTCATGCGTACGCTGCAGGCGTGACGCTCGCCGAAGCGGAGCTCGCGCGGTTCACCGAAGCGTTCGAGGCGATCGCGCGCGAGCGCCTCTCGCCGTCACAGCTCGAGCGCGTTCTCGAATCCGACGGGCCGCTCGCCGGGGGAGAGCTCTCGTTCGAGCTCGCCGCTCTCCTTTCCGGGGAAGTCTGGGGCCAGGGCTTTCCGGCGCCGATCTTCGACGATGCGTTCTCGGTGCGCGAACAGCGCATCGTCGGCGGTGCGCACTCGAGGCTCGTGCTCGAGCGTGGCGACGAGCGCTACGACGCGATTCTCTTCCGGCACGCCGATCCGCTGCCGCCGTCGATCCGGGCGGCCTATCGTCCCGAGGTCAGCGAATGGAACGGCCTCGCGTCGCTGCAGCTCGTCGTCGAACACTGGCAGCCGGGTTGACGCATGTGTTGCGCCGGCGACATAGGGCGCGCTACAGCGATGCCGTTCCGGCCCCTCGTCCATCAGGCGAGCTTGAGCCCAACCTGCGTCGCGGGTTAGCATCGCGTGATTATCGGCAGCCACCTCACCCAACCATGGATCGCCTCGTTCGCCTCGTTTTCACGCTGTCCGCCGCAGCCGCACTTGCGGCCGCTGCACCCGCTCTCGCGCAGAAGGCTGATCCGGCGCCCAAACGCGAAACCTATCTGTGCCCGCACAGCGACGCCAACGCGATCGATTGCTACCTCGACGCCGTCGATCATCTGTATACGATGTGCCGGGTGACCAAGAGCATCGAGATCCTCGAGTTCGGCTACGAAAAGTCCGAGGAGGGCGTCAACGGCGCCAAGACCGAGTACTGCATCGACAAGCACAACCTCACGATGAAGCAGACGTACGACGCGGCGGTCAAGCAGGCCGGCAAGAACAGAGCGGTGACCGAAGCTCTGAATTCGCTGCGCGAGTACTGGAGGTCCGCGCTCGTCGCGCTCAAATGGATCCCTGGCGAAAGCGACGAGCAATACAAGGCGCGAACGGCCGAGCCCTACGGGGTCTTCCGGCAGCGGGCGCTCCTGGTCCGTCAGGCGATGGCAGCGGCGCCGCCCGCCGAGAAGGCGCCGGCGACGGCGTCCGCCAAGAGTCCGCCAAAGCCGAAGAGCGCGGCGTCGGCAAGCGCCAAGAGCTCCGACCCCCCGCCCAAGGCATCGAACTGACGAGCGCCCTCGCCGCCGCCGGGGCCGCGGATCTCGCGGCGCCGGATCCCGCACTGACCGCGATCTTCGGCGAGGGCGGCGCCCTCGCGCGTGCGCTTCCGGGATTCCGCTTCCGGCCGCAGCAGCTTGCGATGGCCAACGCGGTTGCCGCGGCAATCCCCGCGCGGGCGGCGCTGATCGCCGAAGCAGGCACCGGCACCGGCAAGACGTTCGCCTACCTCGTCCCTGCGCTGCTCTACGGCGGCAAGGTGATCGTGTCGACGGGAACGAAGACGCTGCAGGACCAGCTCTTCCAGCGCGACCTGCCCCTCATTCGCGATGCGCTGGGGCTCCCGGTGACGATCGCGCTGCTCAAGGGGCGCGCCAATTACGTGTGCCACCATCATCTCGAGCGCAGCGCGAGCGAAGGGCGCCTTCCGTCGCGCGAAGACGCGCGGCATCTTCCGCGCATCATCGCGTTCTCGCGTGCGTCGGAGTCCGGCGACCGCGGCGAGCTCGCCGACGTGCCCGAGAACGCGACGATCTGGCCGCTCGTCACGTCGACCCGCGACAACTGCCTCGGGGCGAACTGTTCGTTTCACGCCGACTGCTTCGTGCTGAAGGCGCGCAAGGCGGCACTCGAGGCCGACGTCGTCGTCGTCAACCATCACCTGTTCTTCGCCGACGTGATGCTGCGCGACGAGGGACTCGCGGAGCTCCTGCCCGCGTGCAACACGGTGATCCTCGACGAGGCGCACCAGCTTCCCGACACCGCGACGCTGTTCTTCGGCGAGCAGCTTACCGCCGGGCAGCTCGCGGAGCTGGCGCGCGATGCCGAGGTCGCCGCGCGCACCGGCGCGCGGGAAGTCACCGAGCTGCCCGATGCCGCGTCGGGGATCGGGCCCGCGATCAGGAAGCTGCGCCTCGCGCTCGGAGAAGGACCCGGCAAGCTCGCGCAGCGCGTCGCGGCCGCGCGGGAGGGATTCGTCGACGCGATCGACGCGCTCGCCGCGGCGCTCGATCGCCTCGCCACCGAACTCGCGCTCTTCGCCGAGCGGAGCGAGGACATCGGGAGCTGCGCGCAGCGCGCCGCGGACGCGGCGGCGCGGCTCGCGCGCTGGCGCAGCGGGCTTGCCGATCCGGTCGAGCGCGAAGCCGGCCAGGCGCCCTGGATCCGCTGGGTCGACGTCACACCACTCGGCTGGCAGCTGCATGCGTCGCCGCTGTCCGTCGCGCAGATGTTCTCGAAGCAGGTCGCCGCGTCGGGCCGCGCGTGGATCCTCACGTCGGCCACGCTGGCCGTCGGCAGCGATTTCTCGCTCTATCAGCGCGAGCTGGGGCTCGCCGAAGCGGCCACCGGATGCTGGGAGTCGCCGTTCGATTACGCGTCGCAGGCGCTGCTCTACGTCCCGCAGAAGCTCCCCGCACCGAACTCGCGCGAGCACACCGAGGCGGTGGTCGCTAGCGCGCTCCCCGTGCTCCGGGCGAGCGGCGGGCGCGCGTTTCTGCTGTTCACGACGTTGCGGGCGCTCGCGCTCGCGCGCGAGCTCGTCGCCGCGGCGTTCGCGCGCGACGGGCTGCGCTGGCCGCTGCTCGTCCAGGGCGAAGGATCGCGCAGCGAGCTCCTCACGCGCTTTCGCGAGCTCGGCAACGCGGTGCTTCTCGGCAGCGCGAGCTTCTGGGAAGGAGTCGACGTGCCCGGAGCCGCGCTCTCGGTCGTGATCATCGACAAGCTGCCGTTCGCCCCGCCCGACGACCCGCTGTTCGCCGCACGCCTCGAGGAATTGCGCACCGAAGGCGGCAACCCGTTCTTCGACTACCAGCTGCCGCAGGCGGCGATCGCGCTCAAGCAGGGCGCCGGGCGCCTGATTCGTACCGAGACGGACCGAGGCGTGCTGATGATCTGCGATCCGAGGCTCACCGACAAGCCTTACGGCAGGCGCATCTGGAAGAGCCTTCCGCCGATGCGCCGTACCCGCGAGATCGCCGACGTCGAGGCGTTCTTCGGAGGCTCGGCGTACTCCGGAGCGCGGCGCTAAACGGGCAGCGCATGCAGGGCAGTGGCGGGTGCGAGCCGGAGGGCGCCCCGGTCTCGTGAAGCCGGCAGGCTTGCGCCCGTTGCGGCCCCGCGTGCGATCGGCGCGAGATTGTCAACCTCGTTGACAATCCTCCGATCGCGGCGGATCACCAGAACTGCCACCAAGGCTTGGGCGGCGGCAGCTCGGCGTTCGGGAAGGTGAGCTTGAGGATCGCCAGTTTGTCGTCGCGGAGCTGGGTCAGTCCGAGCTTGTCGTAGCACTGGACGAGGACCTCGAGCGCGTCCTTCTCGGCGGGGGTTCGCGGATACATGACGAGCGCCTGCTGGGCGCGGTTGACGGCGGCGACGTAGGCGCCGCGGGCGTAGTAGTAGCGCGCGACCCTCACCTCGTAGAGCGCCAGCGAGTTGGACAGGTAGCGCATCCGCTCGATCGAGTCCTGCGCATACTTGCTTTCCGGAAACTTCGCGACGAGCTCCTTGAACGCGACGAACGACTCGCGCATGCTCTTCGGATCGCGCTCGGAAAGATCGAGCTCGTAGACATAGCCGATCAGTCCCTGGTCCTCGCGGAAATAGACGAGTCCCTTCAGGTAATACGCGTAGTCGACGCTCGGATGGTTCGGATAGGTGCGGATGAAACGGTCACACGCGGCGATCGCCGTGGCTGTTTCCCCGGTCCGGTAGTTCGCATACGCGCCTTCGAGAATCGCCTGCTGCGCGTAGCGCCCGTAGGGGTAGCGGGCTTCGAGCGCCTCGAAGATCTTGACCGCCTTGGTAAAATTTCCCTCCGCCATCGCGTCCTTGCCCTGGCGGTAGAGCTCCTCGGCGCTGTACTGCGCGTAGGGATCCTTGACTTCGGGCAGCAGGTTGCAGCCGGAGACCGAGGCGGCGATCAGGAGAAGCGCAGCGCAGACGCGGAGCGCGCGCAAGGGTGCCTCGAAAAGGCGATCGAACGATGGCGAAAACGACGGGAGAGACATCCGATTCGCGAACTTCCTGCAGCGTGGATCCATCCTGCGACGTGGATTCATTATAGCCGACGCATGCCTGCCCGCCGCTCCGGATCGAGTCTCCCGGCGCCTTCTCGCCCCGCTGCTGCCGGCGAGACGGCCCGACCCGCGACGCCTCCCGCCGCCGCGGGAGCTGCGGCCACCCACGAAGTGACGCTGCCGGCCGCCGCGGCCGGAGATCGCTTCGATGCAGCGCTCGCGCACGCGCTGCCGCAGTATTCGCGCAGCCGCCTTCGCGCATGGATCGACGCGGGCCGCGTGACGCTCGACGGCGAGCGAGCGCCCGCGACGCGTCGGGTGCACGGTGGAGAGCGTGTCGTCGTCGCGAGCCAGCCGGACCCCCGCGAAGCGGCGTTCGCGCCCGAGGCAATCGCCCTCGCCGTCGTCTACGAAGACGACGCACTCGTCGTCGTCGACAAGCCCGCGGGCCTGGTCGTCCATCCGGGCAGCGGCAACTGGGCCGGCACGCTCGCGAACGCGCTGATCCACCACGCACCGCAGCTCGCCGCAGTACCGCGCGCGGGGATCGTCCATCGCCTCGACAAGGACACGAGCGGCCTCCTCGTCGTCGCGAAGACGCTCGCCGCGCAGACGGCGCTCGTTCGCCAGTTGCAGGCGCGCAGCGTGACGCGCGAGTACCTCGCGCTCGCCGAGGGCGACATCGCGTCGCGCGGCCTCGTCGACGCGCCGATCGGTCGCCATCCGACGCGCCGCACGACAATGGCGGTCGTCGCGACCGGGAAGCCCGCGCGCACGCATTTCGACGTCGTCGAGCGATTCGGCGTCGCGACGCTGCTGCGCTGCCGCCTCGAGACCGGCCGCACGCACCAGATTCGCGTCCACCTCGCGTCGCTCGGCCACCCGCTCGTCGGCGATCCGACCTATGGCCGCAAGGGCGCGGTCGCGTTCGCGCGGCAGGCGCTGCACGCCGCGCGCCTCGCGCTCGTCCATCCGGTGACCGGCGACCGCTGTCGTTGGGAGTCCCCGCTGCCGGGAGACTTCGCAGCTCTGCTCGCGGAACTCCGCGCTCGAGGCCGCAAATGAGCGCCACGAGCGGAGCGGGGCTCGCCGCGGAGCTGCGCACGGCTGGGCTCGACTGGATCGTTCCCGACTGGCCCGCGCCTGCGCACGTATGCGCGGTCGCGACGACGCGCTCGGGCGGAGTCAGCACGGGTCCGTATTCGACGATGAATCTCGCGCGCCGAGGACGCGACGATCCTGCTGCGCTCGCCGAGAACCGCCGCCGCTTCGAGCGCTTCCTGCCGGCCTCACCCGTTCCGCTCTCGCAGGTTCACGGCGCGGCCGTCGCGGTCCTCGATCGGGCCACGACGGCTGCGCCGACCGCGGACGCCGCCGTCACGCGCGAGCCCGGGGTCGTCTGCTCCGTGTTGACCGCCGACTGCATGCCCGTGGTCGTTACCGATCGCGGAGGCAGCGTCGTCGGCATCGCGCACGCGGGTTGGCGCGGACTCGCGGCCGGCGTGCTCGAAGCGACCGTCGACGCGCTCGGGCAGCTCGGTGCGAATCGCGGGGATCTCCTCGCCTGGCTCGGACCGGCGATCGGCCCGACAGCGTTCGAGGTCGGCGCCGACGTGCACGAAGCATTCTGCGCCGCCGATCCTCGCGCCGCGGCGTTCTTCGCATTCGGCCGCCCGAAGAAGTGGTATGCGGACCTCTTTGGTCTCGCGCGACAGCGGCTGCAACGTGCGGGCATCGCAAGCATCCACGGCGGCGGCGAGTGCACGTACTCCGACGCGACTCGCTTCTTCTCCTACCGGCGGGAGCGTGATTCCGGCCGGATGGCGACTGCGGTGTGGCTCGCCGACGCGGGAGGCATTGCCTCGCGAACGCACGCCTCGTCGTAACTGAGCGGAGGAGCGCCTCCGGCCTCCGCAGGGATACGCCGTCCTCCCTGCGTATAATGCAAGGCGATCGCGCTCTTCCCGCCGCGCTCGTCCCCCTGTCGTGTCGACCCTGACCGAGATCGTCGTTGCCGCGCTTGCCGGCGGCGTGCTCGCAACGATTGCAGCGGCAGGCACGCTCGCGCTGCACCCGTCCTGGATCTCGCGCCTCGTGTCCTTCGCGGTCGGTGCGCTGCTCGGCGCGGTGTTCCTCGAGCTCCTGCCGCACGCGCTCGAGACCGGAAGCGCCGAGCGCGTCATGGGGACGGTGCTCGTCGGGCTGCTCGCGTTCTTCCTGCTCGAGAAGCTCGTGCTGTGGAGGCACGCGCACGGGCACGACGCGCACGACGCGGGCGCCGAGGAGACCGAGCACGAGCACGCGCTGCACGCGCACGGCACGGACGGCGGCAGGTCGGGACTGATGATCCTCGTCGGCACCAGCGTCCACAATTTCTGCGACGGCGTCGTCATCGCCGCAGCGTTCCTCGCCGGGCCGCCGCTCGGCGTCGCGACGACGGTCGCGATCGTCGCGCACGCCGTTCCGCAGCAGGTCGGCGATTTCGCCGTGCTCGTCCACTCGGGCTTCTCGCGCCGCCGGGCATTCGGCTACAACGTGACCGTGGGCGCGGCGACTCTCGTGGGCGGTCTCGCCGGATATTTCGCGCTCGCCGACATGCAGAACGTGCTGCCGACGGCGCTCGCAATCGCATCCGCGAGTCTGCTCTACGTCGCGGTCGCCGACCTGATTCCCAGTCTGCACCGGCGGCCGGAGCCCGTCGAAACGGCGAAGCAGCTGGCGCTGATCGTGCTCGGTATCGGAGTGATCGCGCTTGCCCATGTGGCGCTCGAAACCTGATCGCCGGCGGGGGAAGCCCGCGCACGAGCGCAGCTCGGCCGACGCGTGTAGTCTCGCGCAATGACAATGACGGCGCACTCGGCTCCGGCATCGAATCCGGCTGCGGACCTGGCCGAACGCTGGCAGGCGGCGCTCGCCGACTGGGTGCGATGGTGGACCACTGCAGCGCGCGGTGCGGCGAGCGGCAGCGTCGCCGAGCAGTCCGCGGAAGCGATGGCGACGGCGATGGGCTTGCCGCGAGGCGAGGCCCTCGCCGCGCTCAACGACAAGTACCGCAAGCGCTGGGAGCAGCTGTGGGGCACCGCGGCCGATGCGCTCACGCATCCGCTGGGCACCGCGCACAGGATGCCGGCGGTCGCCGAGGCCGCGCCGGGCGATCGCCGCTTCGCCGCGC
>DATKMY010000105.1:0-23089 GCA_035541655.1 Casimicrobiaceae bacterium
AAGAACCATTCGCCGTCGTCGATACCGTAGCGATGGTCGCGATAGATCCACACGGTTTCGCCACGCGGATTCTCGGCGATGAAATAATCGCGGCGCACGTCGGCGCCATCCCACCATCCGGATTCGATGCGCTCGGGTCCGTCCCGCAGCACCCACGGTTGAGCCTCGAGCAGGTGGCCGAGCGGCTCGGGCGCGGAGAGCAGCCAGACGGGTCGCGGTGGAACCGGATTCGACGAGTCGAGCCCGCTCTTGCCCGCGGGCCTCGCCCGAAAATCTCCGCTTTCGCGCCACGCGCGCTCGGGCCGGTATTCGGCGTGCGGCGCGACCAGCCTCACCGCATCTTCGCCCAGACGGGCGCGCAGCCGGTCGACGAGGGGCACCGCCGCAACGACTTCGTCGCCGGGGAGCAGGCCGAGATTGCGGCCCGCGAGCGGCGCCGTCGTCAGCGTCGCGAGCACGATCGACTCCACGGGTGCCGGCAACGCGACGCGCGCGAGCCGCTCGCGCAGCACCGCGATGAGATGCGCATGCTCGCGCGTCGGCGCGGCGAGCGCGAAGCGCACGTTCGTTGCGGGCATGCCGGTCTTCTCGCGGACATGGCGCTCGTGCGCCAGCGCGAGCTCGAGCTCGATTGCGCCGAGGCCGCGGCCCGTGAGCCATCCGGAGAGCTCGTGCACGAGTCGATTCACCGCGAACGCGAGCACTTCGATGTTTTCCACCGGCGCCGGCAGCTCGATTTTTCCCGTGTAGCGCGGCGGCGGCAGAAACGGCGGCCGCGGGTCGGCCGCGCGCCCGCAGACGCGATCGAGCAAGAGGAGGAAGTCCGCGCCGACACGCCGCGCGAGCGAAGCGCGCGGCAGCGCGCATGCCTGCCCGATGGTGGCGATGCCGGCCGCGGCGAGCGCGGCGATCGCGTCCGGATCGGCGTCGGTGAGCGCGAGCGGCAGGGGTGCGAGCGCGTCGAGGAAATCGCGGTTCGCTTCGAGCCTGCCGGTAGCTCCCTTGTTTGACGGCGCTCGGAGTGAAAATTCGAGTCTAGCCGTGGTTTGCCCGGCACGGGCGAACAGCAGCGCTGCGATTGGCGTAGGCGCGAGCGTCAGCCGCACCTCGTAACCGAGATCGCGGGCACCCGCAGATAGCTTCGCCGCGAGCTTCGGGAGGCCGCCGAAAAGCCGCAGGCTGCCGCGAATTTCCACGAGCACCGCATCGGGCGGGGCCAGCGCGACGGCCGGCGTGAACTGCGTTGCCCATGTGGCCACCGCAGCGAGCGCCGCCGCTTCGGCGTCGGGATTGCGGCTGCGCAGCACGAGGTCGGGCGCGAGCGCGAGCGATGCGGAGACGAGCAGCCCCGGCCGGATTCCAACAGCTTGCGCACTGGCGTTCGCGCCGACGACGCGCGGTGCGCGCCCGCCGGTCGCTATCGCGAATGGTTTCGCCGCGTCAGCGGGCGGCAGCGCTCGTGCGTAGACGTCGAGGGCAAGCGACGGCAACAGCAAGCACGCCCAAAGCATCATGAAAATCTGCTGCGGGGCCGATCTGCCCTGTTGCTCGGGAACTCGAAATCCTCACGTATCCCCTTGTGCACTCCGGTTTCTCGTTCCCTCGCTCCATATCGCCGTCTCCGACAATCCGATCTCGGCGAGCTCCGCTGCCCGCAGATGCGCTTCGTTCGCGCAGAAGAATTCGTCGAGCTGCGGCGGCTCGACCGGCGTTCCCGCGAGCATCGCGTGCGCCTGTCCGCGATGATGGATCTGGTGCTGGAACAGATGCGCGAGGAGCCGTGTCGCGTTCTCGGTTTCGATGCCGGCGCGGCGCTGGACCGGGACGGGCATCGCGAGCCGCGCATCGGTAAGCGCCGCGCAGAGGTCGATCAGCCGGCGATCGGCTGCGGCTTGCGCCCGCTGCAATTCAGCGCATGCGGCGAAGGGCTCCTCGGGCGTGAAGAAGCGCGCGGATTGCGTATTGGGGGGCTCGCCGCGAAATGCTCGCTCCAGCGCATCGATGTAGTACCAATCGACGGTAACGATGTGATTGAGAGTCGCCTTGAGCGAGGGAAAGAAGCTCGTCCGCGGCGCGACGAAATCGGCCTGCGGCAGCCGGGCGCAGGCAGCGAGCAGCCGATGATTGGCCCATGCGTTGTTGCAGGCCATCGTGAAGAAATGCTGGGCGAGGGTGGAGGAAGGCATGCGTGCTCCTTCAGGACCTGTCGACAGGCCTAGACCAATACCGGCCGCGCGAGATCGCCGCCGCGACGCTTCAGCACGCGCACCGCGAGCCGGTCCTGCTCGCGCGCAAGCGCAAGCCGCAGCGAAGCGGGAGTGGCGAGCGCGCGCTGCCCGGGACGCCGCCACAGCACGCCCCAGGTACGGCCTTCGCGCGCGGCGACCGCGAGCCTGCGCATCGTGTGATCGTCGTGCGATCCGAGCCACGCGAACGCGGCGCCGCATTCTGGTGCGCGCAGCGCCTGCTCGTACGCCCAAAGCTGATCCGCGGGATTGCGGCAGCGGACAATCAGGAGCCGCGCGAGATCGAGGCCGGCGGTGGCGAGCGCCGGCGCGTACGGCACGTGCGGAGGCGCGATCCAGACGACGTCGCGCCGCTCGGCCTGCAGCCGCGCGAGCGCCGGCAGCGTGAGGCGGATCTCGCCGATGCCCTCGCGCTCGAGGAGGATCTCGGTGAGCGCGCCCCCGGGCCAGCCGCGGCCCGGCAGCACGGCGTCGAGCGCGGGAAAGCCCGAGGACACCGCGGCAGGCTCGGGCGCGCAGTCGCCGCCGCGCCAGATCGCGGGGTTCGACAGCATGGCGGCGAGCGCGGGATTCATCGCAGGGCGACGAAAAATTCAGGCCAGGGTTTGTCAACGAAGTTGACAAATTCCGATGCCGAAATGCGTATCGGGCTCCGATCAATCGGACTTCGCCCCGCCCATCGCTTTGGCGGCGCGGCGCTCGAGTTCGTCCGGCGGGACGTCTTCGACGTGCGTCGCGATATACCAGTGGTAACCGAACGGATCCTCGATGCCGCCGGTGCGGTCGCCATAGAACTGATCGGCGACGGGTCGCGTGAGCTTCGCTCCCGCGGCGACCGCCTGCGCGACGCGTGCGTCGACATCCGCGACATAGACCATCAGCGAGATCGGCGAGCCGCCCATCTTGCGCGCGCTGCGATGGCCCATCTCCGGGGACTCGTCGGCGAGCATGACGGGGGAGTCGCCGATCCTGATTTCGGCATGGCCGATCCTGCCGCCGGGAGCGGGCATGCGCATCAGCTCGACGGCGCCGAGCGCCTTCTTGTAGAACTCGAGTGCGCGTGCCGCGTCGTCGAGAATCAGATACGGAGTGACGGAGTGGTACCCGTCGGGGATGGGTTTGACGGCCATGATGCGGTCTCCTTCGACGTGGGGTGGAAAGCGGCGCCGACGCTGGCGCCGAAGCGGAGAAAAGCAGGTCGGATGCGACTTCCGTTACGGCGTTGGCCGATGGGACTTCGGGAGGAAGTCGTGCCCGGCCCCGATTTTTGGTGACTGAAAGTTGTCTCTGGTCCTACTTGTCGGGCCAGTGCTTCGCGAACACCGGAGCGACCTTCGGGTGCGCTTCGATGCGCAGCAGCGTTTCGTAGAACGCCGGACGCGCCTTTTGCAGGTGCGGCCGCGATCCCGCCCATTTCGACACGACCGCGGCATGGATGTCGAGCGCGCCGATCGCGTTTCCGCCGAGATACGGCCGCGCGGGAAAGAGGTCCGCGAACATTTCCCAATAGCGGTGCAAACGCGCTCGCGCGCCGCTGCGAATGCGCTTTTGCGTCGCTTCGTCGGCATCGGCATCCTCGCAAAAGCGTTCGGGATAATCGATGACGCCGATCGCCGCGTAGCAATTGGCCGCGATGAACACGAGTCCGCGGATCGCCTGCGCACGAGCCGGATCGGCGCGAGGGAGCAGGCCGCTCTCGGGGTGCGCGAGGCCGAGGTGGATGAGGATCGCCGCGCTTTCGGAGAGCGCGCTGCCGTCGGGCAGCACGAGCGTCGGTATCTGCCCGAGCGGGTTGAGCTTCAGGAGCTCGGCGTAGGCGTCGTTCTGCTCCCACGTTGCCGTTTCGACGATGCGCGAGGGCATGCCGACGATCGCGAGCGCGGATTCGATCGCCGCCGACCCCGAGCCACTCTTGCCGTATAGCGTGTACATCACATCTCCCGTTGTGGTATTCATGGAAAAACGGTTGCGGTGTGCCCCCCGGGGTTTCGCCGCGATAAACGACTACCAGCTCTTGCCGTTGCGCACGAGTCCGACGACGACGCCTTCGATCGCGAACGCGGCTTCCTTCGGATCGACGATGATGGGCGCGTAGTCCGGATTCTCCGCGACGAGCAGAAGCTGACCGCCGCGGCGCTTGAGCCGCTTGACCGTGACCTCGTCGCCGCTGCGTCCGGCGAGCCGCGCGACGACGATCTGGCCGGAGCGCGCCTCGGAGCTCCGATGCACGGCGAGAAAGTCGCCATCGAGGATGCCGGCGTCCTTCATGCTCTGGCCGCGCACGCGCAGCAGATAGTCGGCGCGCGGGGTGAAGAACGCGGGATCGAGGCGCACGCGCGCTTCGATGTGCTCGGCGGCGAGAACCGGGCTCCCTGCAGCGACCCGGCCCACCAGCGGCAGCCCGGTGCCCGGCAGCTCCGGCATCTCCCGCAAGCGCAGCCCGCGCGAGGCGCCGGGCGTCATCTGCAGCACGCCTTTGCGGGCGAGCGCGCGCAGATGATCTTCGGCGGAGCTCGCGGTGCGAAACCCCAGCCCTGCGGCGATTTCGGCGCGCGTGGGCGGCATGCCCGTCGACTCCAGGTGCCGGCGGATCCAGTCGAGGACCTTCTGCTGGCGGGCGGTGAGCGTAGGAGGCGTGGAGGAGGCCATGGAAGCGGCCATGGAAACGGCCATGAAACGGGGACTCGTATACCGTATGAATATGCGGTACCTGCTGATTATAGGTGGTAGACGGCCGTTGTCAACGCGCCGGGATGCGCCACGGCAAGCCCAGCTCCGACGCCGGGCAACCGAAGCGACACGCCCGATGTTGACGCCGAGCAATCAGGCGGCGAGCTCGGTGTTGACGTCGAGCCCCCGACGGCGTGCAATGACCGAGGGTGCCCGTCGGGGTGCCCGCGGGCTATCCGGCCCGACAACCGGAGGAAGTTCAGACCTTCGCCCGATCGAGAGCGTTCGATCCGCCGTTCCGACATACCGTACAGAGGAGCTTGACCATGGCCACCAAGTCGAAGCCAAAATCCACCGCGGCGCCCAAGGCAAAGCCGGCCGCGGCCAAGGAGAAAACCGAATCGAAACCCGCTGCCGCGGGAGCCGGCATGTTCGCGATGCCCGATGCAGCCCAGCTCGCGAAGTATGCGAAGACGCTCACGCCGGAGCAGGCGTTCGAGCTCTACCGTGCCAACGCGCGTCTCGCGCTCGACGTCATCGACGCGGCGATCGACAGCACCGCCAAGATGCGCAAGCTCCAGTTCGAGGGCGAGGAAACCGCGCGCACCATCCAGAAGAAGGCGGCGCGCCACGCGGCCGAGGCGGACGACGTTCCGGCGCTGATGGCCGCCGGGCAGAGCGTCACGCAGGAAGCCATGGAGCGGTCGATGGCCTACTGGGGGCAGATGTTCGAGCTGGTCGTCGAGATCCAGAAGCGGCTCTTCACCCTGATCGAGAACCAGATGACCGACGTGCCCGGCGTCAAGCAGGCGAAGGCGGCGATGGCGATGATGCCGGACCTGAGCAAGATGCAGAACGTCGTGTCGGCGATGCAGGGCGTCATGTCTTCGGGCGGCTCGGCGTTCGAGTCGATGCAGAAGGTGATGGGCGATTTCGCCCGGATGTCCGGGGGCAGGCGCTAGATCGTGCGGTTGGGGGCGGCACCGGTGGGCGGAGGGCCGGGCACGCGGATTGCTTAAATTGCGCCGGGGGCCAACAGCATCCGCTCGTCTGCTCGCCACGGCCTTGCGACTGGCACTGCCGGAAATCACGGCCTGTTTGGCAGCATGATGGACTCGTTCCATGTTGCCGGAGTCGACGTGGCCGAACGCACAAACGCCAGGAGGCGAGGATGAAGTCGCTGGAGTTCGAAAAGGTATCGGTTGCCGATGCGCGAAAGGCGCTGGAAGGCCCGCCGAAGACCGCAGACAAGGCGATGACCGTCGCGCACCGGGGTCCCGATACGAACCCCGTGCTGCTCGACGCGACCATCGCATGGATGGCCGCGCTTCCCTACGCGGTGCGCCCAACCGAGCTCGCGGGTCGTTATCCGCGGATCGCGAACAGCATCGCCGAGCTCTGGCCACGCGTCTCCCGCTGCGCAGCGTACCTCGACTCGATGCTCGTGGACGAGCGTGGCGAGCGCAAGAACTTGCCTCCGCAGGTCGCGATGGAGATCACGGCGGTCCGCTCGTACTACGGGGAGCTCCATCCGCGTGCGCAAGCGACCGGGGACGCGGTCGAGCGCGGCCAATAGCGTCGTTCGCGCGATCCTCCCGGCCCCGGGGTGAGACGCCGCGGCCTGTAGTGCACGGCCGCGTTGCCCCGGGAGGCGCCATGGCACGGCTCTTGCGATTGTCTGCACATGCATTGGGCGCAGGACACGCGCCGTAATGCACCGACATGAAGAACGAGTCGACCGTGCTTCGCAGCAAGTTCGCGCGCCGCATCGTAGCGCTGCTGGTGATCGCCGCATTGATCCCGATCGCGGTGACGGCGGCGCTGTCGTTGAGTCCGGGCCACGATCGGAGCGCGCTCACCAAAGTGCTGCTCCCGGTCACCGTCGTCGCGCTGCTCGTCGTCGCGCTGCTCAGCATCCGCGGCGTTCGGCGGATGCTGAGGCCGCTCGAGATGCTGATCGAGGGAACGCGCCGGGCCGGCAACCAGGACTTCTCGGCCCGCTTGGGCGACGAGGAGCTCGGCGAGCTCGCGACGTCGTTCAACTCGATGGCCTCGCGTCTCGGCAGCCAGTTTTCGACGCTTGTCACGCTCGCGGATATCGACGATGCGATCCTGTCGCGGCACGAGCTCGACCGGATCGTCGACACGGCGGTGCTGCGGATGCGCGAGATCGTGCCGGCGGATTTCGTGAGCATGGCGATCGTCGACCGCAGCGCCCCCGAGACGATGCGGGTCGTCACGCGCGCCCAGGCGGGCGACGAAGCGCTCGAGCGTGTCTGCACGATGCACGCGGCGGCCGATACTGCAGCCATCGCGGCGCACGCCGACGGGGTGTGGATCGAGCGCGGGCGCGATCTTCCACCCTATCTCGTGCCTATCGCGAAGCGCGGCGCCGCGTCGATGCTGGCCCTGCCGATCGTGTCGCAGAACGCGGTCGTGGGCGCGGTCGTGCTCGGCTTCAAGGGCGCGCGCACCCTCACCGATGAGGAGCGTGCGCGTGCGCGGACCCTCGCTGACCGCGTCGCCGTCGCCTTTGCGACCGCGACGAGGGACGAGCAGCTCTATTACCAGGCGAACTACGACGCACTGACGGGGCTTCCGAATCGGCTGTACTTCAAGGACCAGCTTGTGCGCCGCCTCGCGCAGGCGCAGCGCGAGGCGAAGCCCTTCGCATTGCTCTTCATCGATCTCGACCGTTTCAAAACGATCAACGATACGCTCGGCCACGCCGCCGGCGACGAAGTGCTGCGGCAGGTCGCCGCGCGGTTGCGCCGATGCGTGCGGGAGACCGACACCGTCACGCGCCTGGGCGGTGACGAGTTCACGATCATCCTTTCGCAGATCCGCTCGGCGCGCGATCCCGAATCGGTGGCGCTCAACGTTGTCAACGCGCTTGCGCAGCCGATCACGATCGGCGGGGCAGAGCGTCGGGTGAGCGCGAGCGTCGGCATCGCCGTCTATCCGGACGACGGAACGAGCGCCGATCGACTGTTGTACAACGCCGACGTCGCCATGTACCGGGCGAAGGAACTCGGCCGCGGCCGCTACGAGTTCTTCGAGCAGCGAATGAACGTCGCGGCGCACCAGCGCGTCAGCCTCGAGCGCGAGTTGCGCGACGCGCTCGAGGGCAGCGAGTTCAGCCTCGGGTATCGGCCGGTGCTCGATGTGAGGAGCGGTCGCATCGCCGGCGCCGAGGCGGTGCTTCGCTGGGAGCGTGCCGGGCGGGAGCGCCTTCCGGCCGACTTCTTCGACGTCGCGGAGGCGACCGGGCTGATCGAACCGATCGGCGAGTGGATGCTGACCGAGGCCTGCCGGCAGTTCCAGGCGTGGCGCGGCGCCGGAGTCGATCTGCCGCGGGTGGCCGTCGACGCGTCAGTGCGGCAGTTCCGCCAGCGTGAATTCGTCGAGAAGGTCCGCGGCATCGTGGCGGCTTCGGCGCTCGCCCCGTATTGCCTCGAGCTCGAGATCGACGAAGGTCTGCTGCTCGACGCCGACAGCGAGATCGCCCGCGCGCTGGACGAGCTGCGGGCGATCGGCGTGACGCTCTGCCTCGACAATTTCGGTGTCGGGCAGGCATCGCTTGCGTGCCTCACTCGCTTCCCCGTGGAGAACGTCAAGATCGCTCGTTCGCTTACGCTCGAGGTCGGCGGGGAAACCGGATCGGGCGCGCTCGTTGCCGCGATCGTCGCCACGGCGCACGTCCTCAACAAGCGGGTCGTCGCCGACGGCGTTAAGACGGAGAAACAGGCGGCGCTGCTCGGCCGTCTCGGCTGCCATCAGATCCAGGGGCCGTACCTGGGCGGTGCCCTCGGAGCCGACAGGTTCGCGGAGTTCGTGATGGATACCGCGGCGGGGGCCGCCGCGCGCCCGGCGTTCCTCACGAGGGGCCCGGCGCGCGCGCGACAGGGCTAAACGGCTCCTCTAGCGAGGCCGCCAGGCGCGCAGGAGCCTGTGCGCCTCAGCGAGCTGCGCCGGCGTCATCCGGGCGGCGATCTCGTCGCGATTGCGCGTCGCGATCCCCCGGTTCTTCGCTTCCGAGGCCGGAAAGCCCGCCACCGACAGCGAGAACCACATGTGCGCGCGGACGAGATCCTGCGGCACGCCATGGCCGAACTCGTACATGACGCCGAGGTTCGCCTGCGCCATGGGATGACCCCGCTCTGCGGCATTGCGAAACCACGCGACCGCCTCCGTGTAGTCCTGCGCGACGCCGTGTCCCGATTCGTACATGTTGCCGAGGTTGTGCTGGGCGTTGATGTCGCCCTGAGCTGCGGCGAGGCTATACCATTTGACTGCCTCGGCGGGATCCGCGGGAACGCCGCGGCCCATCTCGTACATGACGCCCAAATTGTTCTGTGCATCGGGCGCGCCACGCTCCGCGGCCAGCCGGTACCATTTGACCGCTTCGACGTAGCTTCTCGGCACGCCGAGGCCGCGCTCGTAGAGGACGCCGAGCTTGTCCTGCGCGCCCGGGTCGCCCCGCTCGGCGAGGCGCCGGTAGATGCGCGCCTCTGTCGCGTGGTCGCCCCGCAAGCGCGCCGCTCTTGCTGCCGCCCAGTCTTCCTCGCTCATCGCAAGTCTCCGCCGTTCCCGTGCGGCGCTCCGGGGTGTGCGCCGTCGTGCGACCGCGCGCGCGCCGCCCTCCGCCTTCGGACGCGCGCCTATTATTCGCCGATCGGGCGATCGCTGCATCCTCGCCGCTGCTCGGAGACATCGGCGGCGCCGATTTGCGGCCGCCGCTCGACGCAGGCATAGTCGCTCGACCGCACTTCCACCGCCCGAGGCCATGGCAACCGAAGAGTCCGCACATCCGCATACGCGCACCGCTCAGGGACTGGGCGCGGTCGCCGTTCCATATCGCGACATCGTCCCGCCGATCCACGTTTCGACAACGTACGAGCGCGGCGCCGACGGCACCTTTCCGGGCGGGCGCGGCTATTCGCGCCCTGAGAACCCGACCTACGACCAGCCGGAAGCGCTGATTGCTTCGCTCGAAGGCGCCGCCGGCGCGCTGCTGTTCGCCTCCGGGCAGGCGGCCGCCGGAGCACTCTTTCAGTCGCTCTCGACCGGCGATCGCGTGCTCGCGCCGCGAAACATGTATTGGGGGCTGCGCAAATGGCTGCTCGAATTCGCGGCGCCGTGGGGGCTCGAGATCGACCTCTATGAAAACGCCTCGATCGACGACCTCGCGGCGAAGGCGCGTGCGGTGCGCCCGCGTCTGATCTGGATCGAGACGCCGGCGAACCCGACGTGGGACGTCACCGACATCGCCGCCGCAGCCGGGATCGCCCGTGAGGTCGGCGCGATCGTCGGGGTCGACTCGACGGCGGCAACGCCGATGCTGACGCGTCCGCTCGAGCTGGGCGCGCACGTGATCATGCACTCGGCGACCAAGTATCTGAACGGTCATTCGGACGTGATCGCGGGCGCGCTCGCAACCGCGCACGACGACGCGCTGTGGCAGCGGATACGCTTTGTTCGCGGCGCCGGCGGCGCGGTGCTCGGGCCGTTCGAAGCGTGGCTGCTGCTGCGCGGAATGCGCACGCTTGCGCTGCGTGTCAGGGCAGCGAGCGCGAACGCGCAAGCGATCGCCGAGCGGTTCCACGGACATCGGAAGCTTTCTCGCGTCCTCTACCCGGGATTGCCGTCGCATCCGAACCATGCGGTCGCTCGGGCGCAGATGCACGGCGGATTCGGCGGAATGATGTCGCTGCGGCTTGCCGGTGGCGAGGATGCTGCAAAGGCGTTCACGGCGAGGCTGCGGGTATTCAAGCGTGCGACTTCGCTCGGCTCGGTCGAGAGCCTCGCCGAGCACCGCGCAAGCGTCGAGGGTTCCGGAACGACCTGCCCGGTCGATCTCGTGCGCCTGTCGATCGGCATCGAGCACGTCGACGACCTGATCGGGGACATCGAGCAGGCGCTCGGGTAACCCTCGATTTCCAACGAGCCCCCGCGGTGAGCGAGCGGCGGGTGCGCGAGCCGCGATAACGCCGACTCGCACGCTCGACCCGCTGTGCGGTCAATCCGGCATCAGCGAAAGCGCCGGATGCCATCCGGGATTCATGCCCGCCGTCGAATAGGCGCCGATCGCTCCGGGCATTCGCGGCCCTCCGTTGAAATCGCGATCCCAGTCCGGGAGCCGTCCCGGATTCCGCGCTTCGGCGTCGTAGCTGGTGAGCGGCGCGCGCGGTACGAGGTCGATCTCGCCGGGGTACCCGAACGGCTGCACGAGATAACGGTCGGCATCGGCGAAGGGGCCGGCGAAATTGCCCGCTTGGTCACCTCCGACGAGCGGCGTCGCGGCAAAGACGAGATTGCCAACGACGCTCTGCCGGTATGCCGATCCGCGCATGCCCGTGACCACGCGGATTCCGGTGCGCTCGGCGAGCACGGTGTTGAACGCGATGTCGACCTGCTTCGGGATGTCGTTGTGCGGCTGGATGTGGATCGCGTCGCCGTAGGGATTCACGAAAAGGTTGCTGTAGAGGGCGATGTTTCCCTCGCCCTGGAAGAGCGCCTCGTCGCGGTTCGCGTAGAAGAAGTTGCCGTAGATGGCGTAGCGATCGTCGACGCCGTCGCCGAACGGCGGGAAATGACCGACAAGGACGTTCGGCCGCGGCAGGTCGGTCGAGCCGCCGGCGGCTTTCGAGAAGACGTTGTGGCGGATCGTCGTGACGCTCGTCTGCGGCAGGCCCGGAACGTCGGGCCGGCGAATCTGGTGCTTGATCTGCAGGTTGTAGCCGATCGTGTCGACGACGAGGTTACGCTCGATCAATCCGGCGACGAACGGCGCAGTGCCGTCCGAGTTGCCGAGATACATGCCAGTGCCCGCGCCGACGATGGTGTTGCCGCGAATTATCCAGTTCCAGGCCGGGCACTTCGTCGAGATTCCCACGGTCTGCTGATTGTTGCCGTAGCGCCGGATCGACAGGTTCTCGAGCGTGACGTGATGCGCATAGCGCGCCTGCCCTTCGCACTTGACGCCGTCGACCGGGAGGTCGCGGCCGTCGAGCTCGAGGTTCTTCACGACGATGTCGTGCGAATCGACGATGCTCACCGTGTTGTGCCCGCGCTCGGCGACGAAGAGCGCGGGCGGGCCCTGCGCGGGTCCGGCGATCGTGATCGGATGATCGGGGTCGCCGCCGAGACCGTGGAGGGGCAGGCCGTGGGCGTAGCGCCCCGGCGCGAGTGCGAGAGTGTCTCCGGGGCGAAGCTCGCGGAGCATCCGGCGGTAGTTGTCCGGCGTGGCGTCGTAGGTCGACGCGCCGCCGGCGATGCCGGACGCCGCGAAGGCGAGGGCGGCAACGGACGCGAGCCTGGTGCCGCGATTCAGTGGGGATCTCGGCGACGGCAAGGCGTTGCCTGGAATCGGAGCGCCGCCGAGGGCAGCGTAGCGAGTGGGGGAGCGAGCACGATCCGATTATGCAACCGCCCGGTGCCGCCCGCCTGGATAGGCGGACAACCGACCGGCGGACCCGCCGCTGGCGCGCCGCCTAGACTGCGGGGGTTGGAGCCGAGGCCGCAGCAGGTGACGCGCTGCGGCTCCGTGAAAGCGACATCGACCGGAGCAGTTCGAGCATTTGGGGAACTTCGCAACTCTTGTCGAAGAAGTATTCGGCGCCGAGGCGCTTCGAGGCCCCGCGATACCAGTCGCGGTTGAAATTCGTGAGCACGATGCGCAGCGGGCGGTCTTCGTCGGCGCGGCCGCCGATTTCCTTCAAAACGTGGAGTCCGGTGCCTTCACGCAGCGCGATATCGACGACCACGATGTCCGGCCGCAGCGCGGCGATCTCGGCAATTGCGCTCGGTGCGTCGTCGGCATGCCCGACGACCTCGGCGCCGACTTCCTCCGCCGATTCGCGCAGCCGCTCGAACACGAGCGCCGAATCCTCGACGAAATAGACGCGAAGCGCCATGGCGTACCTCCCGTGTGTCGGCATCAGTGACGTCCGTTGCCGCTTTGCGTGATCTCGACGTCCGAGAACGGATCGAGCCGTTTTTCCGCGTGCCGCGCGGCGCGATCCTGGTCGCCGGACATGCGAAAGAGCGCGAGCACGATCGCGAGGCCAAACCCCCAGCCGGCCATACCCAACAGGATCATGAGGAGCGTCATGGTGTTTGTTTACGCCGGAGAAACCCCGGACGCTGTCGGAGAGGAGACCATCTTTTCGTAGGACGTTGCGACCAACAATCGGCCGCATGAATGAACCCGCATCGCTGTCGCAGTGACGAAGCGAATGGCAGCGGGGGCCCGCTCGCGCGCGTGCGTTCCTGACACGAATCGTTACATTGTTGGTGTCACTTCGGCGCGCCGGCAGCCGTTATTCTCCGGGCCGATCAACCAAGGAGTTCACCCATGAAATATGCAGTACTCGCAACTGCGGCATTGGGATTGTCCGCAACCGCGGCGCTTGCCGCCGATCAGCCGTCGAGCAGCGGCCCTCGGACTGCGTGCAAGGCCGACGTCGAGAAGTTTTGCCACGGCGTTCAGCCGGGCGGCGGCCGCATCGCCGCGTGCCTGAAACAGAACGAGGCGCAGGTCTCCACCGGATGCAAGAACGCCGTTGCCAAGGCTCGGCAAAACAAGGCGCCGCCCGGATCGAATGCGCCGCAGGGTTCACCGCAGGGATAAATGTCGAACCGGCGGGCGAAGCAGGTCCCAGCCGACGCAACGATTCGATGGCGAGCCCTGTCGGCGGCTTGAGCCCGGCCACGGGCAACGTGTCGGGAGTCTGGGTGGCTGCGATGGTCGCTTCGCAACGCTTTAGCCTGGCGGTTTGCCGGCCGCGGAGCTCGGCGTCCGTACTGGCATCGAGGAGCCGCATCGCCGAAGTCCGGTCCGCTCGACGGCGATGCGTAATTCTGAGAGCATCTTGCGTCCCGTTGTCGGCTCGGCCGAGATCGGAGCTTTCCTCCCGGAAGTCATGTACTAGCGCCAATGTCCAAGACGTGCCCGAACTGTGGCAGTCCGCATGTGCGACGATCTGCCTTCAAGGGTTCGGTGGAGCGCGAGGCTCATTTCTTCCGATCGCCCTATCGTTGCACCGGATGTGGCACTCGCTTCTGGCGAGTCAGCCATAAGGCGCGGCAGGCAATGATCGCGCTTTCCGTTGCCGTTGGCTTTTTCGTCGTGTCGGCGACCGTTTGGTGGTTGATTCCGACGGAAGAGTCGCCGCCAGCACCAGCGCCAACGCCCACGCAAGCCGTCAAGGATGCGATTCAACTACCGCACGTCCTCGTCGAGCGAGATACACTGAACAAGAATTGATGCACCGGACGGAGTATCGGAGCACCGGGCCACGGTTCGGGTTCCGCGCGTCGCTGCCCGGCGTCCTTGCTCCTGCCGCTTTCCGAGGGAAGATTGATTTCCAGCGCAGCAGATTGATGCGTGCCGGGAGACCTTCTGGTGCCCAGGGCCGGACTCGAACCGGCACGGACCTATGAGGGTCCGGCGGATTTTAAGTCCGCTGTGTCTACCAGTTTCACCACCCGGGCAATCGCGTCGCGATCGACGAATGAAGACCGCGACGGGCGGCGTCCGGCAGTATAGCCCGCCTATTTGCGGCGAATCTCGTCCGCCGCGCGATCGAGGATCTCGGCGACGCGGCGTTGCTCGTCCTCGGGCGCGCCGCGCAACTCGATCAGCGTCGCGCGCAGCCGCGCTCGGGCCGCGCGGAGCTTGGTCGACAAAGCTTCGTTCGCCTCGCCATCGCTCGAGAAGGCGCCGCGCATCGCGCCCATCCTCTCGCCGACCCATTTGAGCTGGGCGAGGAGAGTGTCGGCGACGCCGCGGTTCTCCTCGAGGTGCGCGCGTCCGGCATCCGTGATGCTGTAGAGCTTGCGCGTCCCTTCCGACTCGAATGAGGCGTGGCCGATCTCTTCGAGATAAGTGAGTGCCGGGTAGACCATGCCGGGGCTCGGCTCATAGTAGCCGCCGGAGCGGTCGGAGAGCGCCTTGATGATCTCGTACCCATGGGCGGGCTTCTCGGCGAGGAGCGCGAGGATGAGGAGCTGCAGGTCCTCGGCGCCGAGCTTCCTGCCGGCACGCATGCTGTGCCAGCCGAAGTCGCCGTGCCCCATGATTCCGCCGATGAGCCCCGCGAATCCGTGCCGCCGCCGGCCATGCCGCCCGGCGCAGTCGTGAGGGCGGTGCCAGAATTCCGAAAAGTGGCGACGCATGGCAATCCTCGTGACGGTGATGGATCGAGCATAGCCCGACCGACCTCAAGATATGTCTTAAGATATATCTTTGTCAAGAGGCTGGCCAAATTCGGACCACCGGAGCCGCGGCCGCACCAATCGGATGCCCCGATTGCCCGGCCGAGATTGGCAACCTCATTGACAATCTGCCCTTTCGAATTGCGCCGCTGCCCGCTACCCTCGCCGGGCTTGCCGAGGGAGCGTCAATCGCGCTCGAGGAACCGCCGAAGGCGCGCCACCCCTTCGGCGAGGCGATGCTCGCTCGACGCGAAGCACCAGCGCAGGAAGCCCTCGCCTTCGGGGCCGAAGGCAATCCCGGGTGCGAGGCCGAGCCCCGCCTCCGCGACGAGCCGCTTGCAAAACGCGAGGCTGTCGTCGACGCAGTCGACCCGGAAGAACGCGTACATCGCGCCGGGGGCCGCGTGAGTCGCGACGCCGGGGATCGCGTGCAGGTGAGCGTCGAGGAAGTCGCGGGCGCGGCGGAAGCGCGCCTGCGTGTGCGCGATCACGTCGTCGCCGCTTTCGACCGCGACTATCCCCGCGCGTTGAACGAATGTCGGCGCGCACGACGTGTTGTATTCGAGGAGCTTCGCGATATCGGGAACGATCGGAGCGGGCGCGACGATCCAGCCGAGGCGCCAGCCGGTCATCAGCCACGATTTGGAGAAAGTGTTCGTGCTGACGACGCGATCGTCGGGTTCGGCGAGATCGAGGAACGAGGGCGCCGCGACGGTGCCGGCGCCGCCGTCGTAGTAAAGGCGCTCGTACGCGTCGTCGGCGACGATCCAGATCCCGTGACGCCTGCAGTGCTCGAGCAGAATTCGTTGCGCGTCCGCGCCGATCGTCCAGCCGGTCGGATTGTTCGGCGAATTGATGTAGACGGCGCGGGTCCGCGGTGTGAGCGCGGCGAGCAGCCGATCGAGGTCGAGCATCCAGCCGGCGGCCCCGAACCCGAGCGGCACGCATTCGACATCGGCGCCGAGAATCTTCGGGATCTCGACGAGGTTGGGCCACAGCGGCGTCACCGCGACGACGCGGTCGCCGGCGCCCACGAGAAGCTGCGTGGTGAGCATCAGCGCCGACATGCCGGAATTGCTGACGGCGATCCGATCGCTCCCGGCAGGCCGATGGAGGCGTGAGACGTATGCAGCGATCGCGTCGCGAAGCTCCGGCAGCCCGAGGTTGTGCGTGTAGAAGGTCTCGCCGGCGTCGAGCGAGTCGATTCCCGCCTGCCGGATGAACGCCGGTGTCACCTCGTCGGGCTCCCCGAACCAGAAGGCGAGCACGTCGTCGCGGCCCATGCCGGCGTTGGCGACCTCGCGGATCTTCGATGCACGAAGGCCGTGTACGACGTCGCGCGCAAGCGGGAGAAAGGCTGTCACGGATGGTGGGTCGAACGACACCTGCCATGATAGGGGCGCGGCGTGTTGCGGTCCACGGTGGCGAGGATTATGGTGCGATCGATAGCAGGCTGCGCGACTGGCGATCGACAACCGGGAAGAGCCACATGGGAGACTCATCGAAGCGCGACCTCGCGGCCGGCGTTGCGCTGCGCGAGCTGTCCGACGGCGCGATGCTCGCGGGCCAGGTCGGCGGTGAAGAAGCGCTGCTCGTGCGACGCGGCGACCAGATCTTCTGCTTCGGCGCGAATTGCACGCATTATCACGGGCCGCTCGCCGACGGACTCGTCACCGGCGACACCGTTCGCTGCCCATGGCATCACGCGTGCTTCGATCTTCACACGGGCGACGCGCTGCGGGCGCCGGCGCTCGATCCGATCGCATGCTGGCGCGTCGAGCTTACCGGAGACACGGTGTTCGTCCGCGAGCGCATCGGTGCAGCTTCGACGCGCGCCTCGCGGACAGGAGTGTCCGGAGCACAGTCGTCTGTCGTCATCGTCGGCGGCGGCGCGGCCGGCTTGGCTGCTGCGGAGATGCTGCGACGCGAGGGCTTCGACGGCACGCTGACCATGGTGAGCGCCGACGACTCACCGCCCGTCGACCGGCCGAACCTCTCGAAGGACTTCCTCGCCGGCAACGCGCCCGACGACTGGATTCCGCTGCGGCCCGCCGAGTTCTACGCGGACAATCGGATCGACCTGCGCCTCGACACGCGCGTTACGGCGATCGACGTCGGCGCGAAGCGCGTCAAGCTCGACAAGGGCGGTGCGCTCGCCTACGGCGCGCTGTTGCTCGCGACCGGCGCCGAGCCCGTGAAGCTCGACATCGCAGGCGCGGCGCCGGGCCAAGTCAGCTACTTGCGCACGTTCGCGGACAGCAAGGCGATCGTCGCCAAGGCTCGGGGCGCAAAGCGCGCGCTCGTCGTCGGCGCGAGCTTCATCGGGCTCGAAGTCGCGGCGTCGCTACGTGCGCGCGGAATCGATGTCCGGGTCGTCGGGCCGGAATCGGTTCCGCTCGAGCGTGTGATGGGCGCTGAAGTGGGGCGGATCGTGCGCGAGATCCACGAATCGCACGGCGTCGTGTTCCACCTCGAACGCACGGTCGGCCGCCTGGACGGCGCGCGCGTCACGCTGAGCGACGCGACGACGCTCGACGCGGATCTGGTCGTCGTCGGCGTCGGCGTTCGGCCTGCGGTCGCACTTGCCGAGAAGGCAGGCATCGCGACCGACCGCGGCGTGACCGTCGATGCGTATCTCGAGACGAGCGCGCGCGGCGTCTATGCGGCGGGCGACATCGCGCGCTGGCCCGATCCGCACACGCGCGAGCGGATCCGAGTCGAGCACTGGGTGGTCGCCGAGCGGCAAGGGCAGGTCGCAGCGCGCAACATCCTCGGCCGGCAGCGGCAGCCGTTCGACGCGGTGCCCTTCTTCTGGAGCCAGCACTACGACATCGCGATCAACTATGTCGGCCATGCCGAGAGATGGGATGCAATCGCGATCGACGGGTCGCTCTCGGCACGCGATTGCGCTGTCTCGTACGCGAAGGGCGGGCGCACGCTCGCCGTGGTGACGCTCGGGCGCGACCTGCAGAGCCTGCGTGCGGAGGCCGCGATGGAGACCGCCGATCGGTGAGCGCGGTCGCGAACAAGCCGGCGCGCGAGGGAAGCGTCAGCGAGCTCGCTGATTTCGTCGCGCGCCATCGGCCGCTGACGGTTCTGAGCGGTGCCGGGGTGAGCACGGGCTCGGGGATCCCGGGTTACCGCGACCGCCACGGTCAGTGGAAGCGCTCGCCGCCCGTGACGATTCAGGAGTTCCTGGGGAAGCCGGCGGCTCGTCGCCGCTACTGGGCGCGCAGCATGCGCGGGTGGCCGATCGTGGCCGAGGCGAGGCCGAACGCCGCGCACGACGCGCTGGCTCGCCTCGAGGATGGCGGGCTAATCGGCCGGATCGTCACGCAGAACGTCGATGGCCTGCATCAACGCGCGGGAAGCTCGAAAGTGATCGAGCTGCACGGCAGCATCGGGCGGGTGACGTGCCTCGGGTGCGGCGCGTCGTACGCGCGAAGCGAGGTTCAGCGGATGCTCGTCGCGGCGAACGCCGAATTCGAAGGCCTCGCCGCGGCCGCCGCCCCCGATGGCGACGCCGATCTCGATGCGGGCGATCTCGAAGCGTTCGAGGTCCCGGTGTGCAGCGCCTGCGGCGGCACGCTCAAGCCGGACGTCGTTTTCTTTGGCGACAGCGTTCCCCGCGAGCGCGCGGCAGCGGCGGCGCGCGCCATCGACGACTGCGTAGCGATGCTCGTCGTCGGCTCGTCGCTGATGGCGTACTCCGGCTTTCGGCTTTGCGAGCAGGCCTGCGGCTCGGGCAAGCCGATTGTCGCGATCAATCTCGGTCGCACGCGCGCGGATCCGCTTCTCGCGTTCAAGGTCGAGCAACCCTGCATCGACGCGCTGACCGCGCTCGTCGCGCAGATGGGCGCACGCCGTTGAAGCAGGCGAAAGAAAGGCGGTTGCTTTCGGTCGGCGTGCGAGCGTGCATTCGCGGCCGAGCGGACGACGTCCGCGGTCAGGCAATATCGATCCGCACTTGAGCGCGTCGCGCCGCGGCTGCGAGGCCCCTTGGCGGCGCGCTGTCGGTAACGATGTGGTCGATTGCGTCGAGCGCGCAGATCCGCTCGAACTGCACGAGCTCGAACTTCGAGTGGTCGACGAGCAGCACCGCTCGGTCGCAGCGCTCGATCATCGCGCGCTTCACGGCGCAGCTCGCCGAGTCGGCGTCGGTCAGGGCGTCGGCGGCGACGCCGCCTGCGCCGACGAACGCCTTGTTGGCCCGGTAGCGCAGAATGAAGTCGACGGTGTCGGCTCCATAAACGCCGCCTTCGCGCAGCACGTATTCGCCGGGGCACAGGATCACACGGCAGCGCGCCGACGTTCCCAGCATCCGCGCGGCGGGCACGCAGTTCGTCACGACGGTGATCCGCAGATTCCGCGCGGCGAGCGCGCTCGCGAAGAGCGCCGTCGTCGAACCGCAATCGATCATGACGGCGTCTCCCTCGGAGACGAGGGCCGCCGCAGCGACGCCGATGCGCGCTCTTGCCGCCGCGTGCGCACGGCCCCGAACTCCGATCGGCGGCTCGTCGGTCAGCGAGCGGCTCGCCCCACCGCCGTACGTGCGGTTGAGCGCGCCGCTGCGCGCGAGCTGATCGAGATCGCGCCGCGCGGTCTCCGTCGTCACGCCGAACGCCCTGGCGAGCGCCGCGATCCGCACGGTGCCCTCGCGGCGGAGCAGCGCGAGCACCTCGTTGTGCCGCGCTTCGCGCTTCAATCGGGGCCGGGTGCGCGTCGCCACGGATCGGCCCGCGCTAGGAAAGGGCGGCAAGGCGCCCTGCGTCGCCCGCGAGATCGAGAAACGTGTAGCGATCGCGCAGGAAGCGGGCATCGCGGACAGCACGCCGATAGAACTTCGCGGTCAGACCGATGGCGCCGGGCGTCTGCGGACATCCGGCGCGCGTCATCACGTCGGCGAGCGTTGCCGAGGGGATCATCGTGCGCGCGAGTCGCGACCCGAAATCGCCCCACGTCCGATCGATTCGTCCCGACAGCGCGTCGGCTTCTTCGTCGGAGAGCCGCTTCGCCGAGCACTCGTCCCAACAGGTCGCACCGATCTCGTCGCCGAAGCGCCGTAGGAGATCGTCCCGCGTCGTCGATACCGCGTTCAGGCGTGGCGGAGGACCGGAGAGCATCGCTTCCTGGATCTGCGCCATCGTCGATGTGGCGACCGCGACCTGCTCGCCGTGAAGGTACGGCGGACGTCCTTCGGGTGCGAACATGTCGATGTAGTGGCTGATCAAATGCTCGCCCTGGCTCGCCGGGTAGCTGCCGCCGCAGATGGTCATGCCGAGGCCCGACAGAACGAGCGTGCGGGCAAGTATGCGCATCGCATCGGCATCGCCGCCGATAAGCGCTTCCGGTGCTTCGAGCAGCAGCGCCTCGTCGGCGGCGAGCAGTGCGAACGGGGCCTGGCGATAGGGGGCTGCGCGCAGATGATTCGCCAGCAACCAGTCGGCTTGCGCCGTCGACCGGCACAGCGAATCGCCGATCCCCGACTGGATCATCCGTAGGGGGGCGGCCGCGAATACCCCGAGGTCGACGAACACGCCGATCGGCGCCCTCGCGGCCAGCGACTTCTTGTGTCCATCGACGGTGATCGCTGCGTTCGTCGAGGTGTAGCCGTTCATCGAAGGCGCGGTCGCGAACACCACGTAGGGCTTGCCTGCGCCCGCAGCGGCGCACTTGCAGAGGTCGTTGATCGTTCCCGATCCGACGGCGACAAGCGCATCGGATTCGGCCGTCGCGCTGCGCAGCAGCTGGACCGTTGCGAAGTCGGGACGCGGCGTCCCGTCGAGGACCACCGGATCGACGTCGCCGATCGAAGCGAGCGCGCGGGCGACGCGTGCGCCGAGCACGCGCTCCGTCGTCGTGTCGCTCACGACGGCGTAGCGCCGCCCAAGCGCCAGATCACGAACCAGATCCGCCTCGATGCCGGCAAGGCTCTCCTCGATGGCGATCGCGCGGATGGGAATGTCGAGCGGCACGCCGCTGTCGGGGTCGCGCCAGCGGCCCGCGAGGAGCTCGCCGAGCGCATCGGGGGATGGCGCGATCGGCACGCGTGCGCCGGGGGTTGCGCTCTCCGAATCGTTCACGCGGCCACCCGTGGCGCATTCGCGCAGGCTTCGAGGACTTCGAGTACCTGGCCGCGGAAGTCGTGCTTCGCCGGCGAGAACGACCCGTCGAAAATCGCGGATCCGATCGTGAACGCGTCGACGCCGGCGGCGGCGAGCGCGTGGATGCGGCGCAGCGAGTTGACGCTGCCCGCGACGATCAGCAGTCCACCTGCCAGCGCATGGCGGGCGGCACGGACGAGCTCGAGCGGGTCGGCGTCGATCGCGCGATAGGCGAGCAGATCCACGCCGCCGCAGCCGAGTTCGCGTGCGCTGCGCGTGTGCTCGGCGACGAGCTCAGGCGATCCGCCGAGCCGCGTCGGATGGTCGACCGGCCGACCCGGGAACGGGAAATAGCCCGCAAGGTCGCCGAGCACACGCGCGGCAGCGGCGAGATCCGTGCCGCCCAGGATGCGATCGGCGCCGAGCGCCACGCCTGTTTCGAGCGACCGGGTGACCGCGTCGGATGTTGTACTTACCACTTCGAAGTACGACGTTCCGCCGCCGTCGCGGATCTTCCCCACGAGCGTGCGCATCGTCGCGATCGAGGCGCCGATGTCCTTGAAGCCGATGTGCCGTATCCCGAGGTCGAGCGCCGTAGCGGCGACCGCCTCGGCATCGTCGATCGTCCGGTCGTCGCGCGTCAGCATCAGGATGAAGTTCACGCAGCCCCCCACCCGGCGCGGGAGCGCCGACACCCGATGTGTTGTCACTCTAACATGCAATGTTGTGGGTGCAATATTCGCGGCGGCCCGATGCACGGGGCAAAAGTGCCCCGATACTCGGTCCGGCGTCTATCGATGATGGGGACGGGCGAGGTCGATTCGCCGCTCCAGCCTGGCTAGGCCGGTGCTGTGCCGGCTTCGGCGCCGAGCGCGATGTCGACCATCATCTCGTTGGCGAGCGCCTCGAGGCTGCGACGCAGCTGCTCGTCGGAGAGCTTGTCGGGCACCACGAGCGAGGCCTTGACCCTGAACAGGTTCTCGGCGGACATCGCGGCGCTTGCGATCTCCGTGTGCAGCTCGTCGATACTGACGCCGCGCGCAGCGAGCGCCGCCGAAAGATCGCGCATGATTCCGGGCCGATCCTGGCCGACGAGCTCGAGCCGAACGACACGGCGGTCGGGGGGCGGCGCCTTCGCGTCGCTTTCGGCGATGACGACGCGAAGCCCGGCCGACTCCAATCCGCCGAGCGCATCGGCGAGCGCGCTCGCTCGCTCGACGGGCACCTCGAAATGGACGATGCCGGCAAATTGACCGGCAAGGCTCGCCATTCGGCTCGCAGCCCAATTCGCACCGAAACCGCGTGCCCGCTCGGAGAGCAGGCTCACGAGCCCCGGACGATCAGGGCCGATGACGGTCACCACCAGCGATTTGATCATGTCCGCCAAACTCTCGGGCGGTCGCCGCGGAATCTTCGCATCATCGTCGGGATCAGATGCCGCCGACGCAGAGGTACTTGATCTCCACGTAGTCGTCGATCCCGTACTTGGAGCCTTCGCGGCCGATCCCGGATTGCTTGACGCCGCCGAACGGTGCGACCTCGTTGGAGATCAGGCCGGTGTTGACGCCGATGATTCCGGACTCGATCGCCTCGGCGACACGAAGGCAGCGGCTGATGTCGCGCGAGTAGAAATAGGCGGCCAGGCCGAACTCGGTCGCATTCGCCAGCGCGATCGCTTCGGCTTCGGTCTTGAAGCGGAAGAGCGGCGCAACGGGACCGAATGTCTCCTCGGTTGCGACCAGCATGCTCGGCGTCGCATCGACGATCACGGTGGGTTGGAAGAACGTTCCGCCGAGAGCGTGGCGTACGCCCCCCGTGAGCACACGCCCCCCTTTGCTCTTCGCGTCGGCG
>DATKMY010000106.1:0-22845 GCA_035541655.1 Casimicrobiaceae bacterium
GCTTCGTGTCGAATCGGCGCCGCGCAGGCGTCCAGGTCGAAGCGGATTGCGCGCGCCGGCGCGCCGGTACAATTACGTGCGAGCGCTGATCCGTGGATCGCGACGGGTAGATCCGCTCGAGACGTTCGCGGTCCACCGGACGCGACGATAGCCGACGGTAGGCAGACGGCAATGCGCATTTTCGGATTCGCCGGCTGGTCCGGCAGCGGCAAGACGACGCTGATCGAAAGACTCGTCCCGCGCCTCGTCGCGCGCGGCCTCGTCGTTTCGCTCGTCAAGCACGCTCACCATGCGTTCGACATCGATCAGCCGGGCAAGGACTCGTTTCGCCACCGTGAAGCGGGCTGCACCGAAGTGCTGGTGTCATCGGCGTCGAGGTGGGCGCTGATCCACGAGCTTCGTGGCGACGCCGAGCTCACGCTGGAGCGCGCGCTTGCGCGCTTGTCCGCTTGCGACATCGCGCTCGTTGAAGGCTACAAGGCGTACCCGATACCGAAGCTCGAAGTCTGGCGTGTACAGGCGGGCAAACCGCCGCTTCATCCGCGCGACGAACACATCGTCGCCGTGGCCACCGACAGCCCCGAAAACCTTCCGCCCGGCACCTGCGGACGCCTTCCGGTGTTCGCGCTCTCCGACACCGACGGAATCGCAACGTTCGTCGCGGATCGCGCTACCGCCGGTCCGATTCGCAATTGACTTCGAGGGGTGCGGCGCGTAGCGTGAACTCAGCGTTCGTGCGATTGCCGAAGTATCTGCGTGTTGCGAGCTGGCGAGGGGAGTTTGTAGGCAACGAGCAGATCGATGACATGAAAATTCAACGCATTGCCGCACTTTTCTCGATTTCACTTGCACTCGGGCTCGCCGCCCCCGCGCAGGCGGACGATCGGGAATCCACATCGCCGCCCGGGTTCTACGGAGGCGTGTCGTTGCGCGACCGCGCTCAACAGGGCTTGGGGCTCACGATCGGCAACGCAAGCTCCGTCTGGAACCGCTTCGCCACGCCCACTGGCGACGACACATCGCAGCGCACGCTCGTCTTCGGCGGCTACCGGTTCGGCAACGACATCGCCGTGGAAGCTTCGCTGAACACGATCGACACCTACGCGCTGAAACCTTCCGATGCGCCTCCCGGGACGCGCGGCGTCGGACTGAGCTTCGGTTCCCAAAGCGCCGATGCGCCCAGCCGTACGTGGAACCTCGACGTCTACACCAGCTGGACGTTCTATCGCGCGTTCGCGCTGTACGGGCGGCTGGGCTATGCGCAGAGCGACGCGCCGCGCGACGTGACTGCGTTCATGGTCACGACGCCGGATGTTCGCCGATTGGGCGTCAACTATGGCGTCGGCCTGCGCTACGACATGAATTCGACGCTCGGGCTGCGGCTCGAATACGGCCGCTTCGGCCGGTTCGCGGGCGAAATGGGCTCCGGTTTCCTCCCCGAAAGCGACCAGGTCACCTTCGGCGTCCAGTTCCGGTTCTGACCCGCCAGCGAGAACGCTCGCGGATCGGCGGTAAACTCAGCAGCCCGGGCTGCTTGCCTGCTAGCGGGCTCATTTCTGCCCATGCGCGACTCCGACGCCCCCACCGTTTCGCTCGTTTATCTCGCGCGCCTGCGCGAAGCATTCGGACAGGCAGCCGAGCGCGTCGAAATCCCGCCCGAGGTCACGTCTGTCTCGGCGTTGCGCGACTGGCTCGCCCAGCGCGGCGGCGTATGGGCTGCCGAGCTGGCGCCGGGCAGGGCAGTGCGAATCGCTGTCAACCACGCGCTCGCGCGGCCCGACACCCCCGTGCGCGCGGGGGACGAAGTGGCGCTCTTCCCGCCGGTGACAGGCGGCTGACGGACTTCATCGTGCCCGTACGCATCCAGGCAGAGGATTTCGATGTGGCGCGCGAGCTCAGGGAGCTCCGCGACGGCAATCGCGCCGTCGGCGCAGTCGCGGCGTTCATCGGAACGGTTCGCGACGTGAACGACGATGCGCGCGTCGCTTCGATGACGCTCGAGCACTATCCCGGCATGACCGAGAAAGCGCTCGCGGGAATCGTCGACGACGCAAGATCGCGCTGGAGCATCATCGATGCGCTGGTGATCCATCGCGTCGGGGCGCTTGCCCCGTCCGATCAGATCGTGCTGGTCGGCGTGACGAGTGCGCATCGCGGCGAAGCATTCGCCGCGTGCGAGTTCATCGTCGACTACCTGAAGACGCGGGCGCCGTTCTGGAAGAAGGAGCAAACGCCCTCCGGCGCGCGCTGGGTGGAAGCACGCGCGGCGGACGACGAGGCCGCGGCGCGCTGGACGTCGTCGAGCGAGCCGGCGAGCTGACGGCTTGACCCTGCAGCAGGCGTCGGCTACCGTCCGCCCGCCGTGACCGAGGCCCGCCGCTGCGCTTTGCTTGCGATCGACTGGGGAACCACGTCGGCGCGCGCGTATCGCCTCGACGCGACCGGTTCGATCCTCGCGACGAAGAGCGCGCCGCTCGGGATCCAGGCCGTTGCCGATCGGCAGTTCGCTTCGGCACTCGACACGCTGCTGGGGGAATGGCGCTCCGAAGCCGTGCCCCGGATCGCATGCGGAATGATCGGCAGCCGTCAGGGCTGGATCGAGGCTCCGTACGTCGACTGCCCCGTCGATCTGTCGGGCCTCGGACGCAGTCTCGCGCGCACGCCCGACGGCGAGCTCGCGATCGTTCCGGGCGCGCTTTGCCGCGATGCCTCGGGCATTCCGGACGTCATGCGGGGCGAGGAAACGCAGGTCGCCGGTGCGACCGAAGCCGGCCGGGACCGGATGCTCGCCGTGCTGCCGGGCACGCACAGCAAGTGGGCGATCGTGGAGCGCGGGCATCTCACCGCGTTCGTGACCTTCATGACGGGCGAGCTCTTCGCGGTTCTGCTCTCGCACAGCATTCTCGGGCGGATGGCGGATCGCACCGCGCCCGCCAGCGACAGCGGCGACGCATTCGCGCGCGGCGTCGCCGCGGGTCTCGTCGACTCCGGCTTCTCGCACGTGATCTTCGGCGCGCGCACGCTTGCGCTCACGGGCGCGCTCGCGCCGCAGGACGTCGCCGACTGGCTCTCAGGCGCACTGATCGGGCAGGAGATCGAGGCGGCGCGCACATGGGCGGACGAGCGGCGAATAGCAGTGGAAGCGGTTAAAGTGATCGGCGGCGAAGCGCTCGCGCTCCGCTACGCAAGCGCGCTTGCGCAGGCCGGGATCGACGCGCATCTCGGCCCCACGGACGCCGCCGCAACGGGCATCTTTCGCATCGCGAAACGCGCGCACCTGCTCGGCTAGGCCGCCGAGAAATCACTGGCAATTGGCGGCGCAGCGGATAGAATCCGCGCCAACGCCGTCGAAACGCGGTTGTCGGATGAGGGAGGGGCAATGCCCGCAGCTCCGATCGTCAAGGCAGTGCAGCATCTCGAGGCGGGGGAATGGAAGGCGGCCCATCTGCTCGTCCAGAAGGACGCGTCGTCGCTCGGCTGCTGGGCCCATGGCATCGTGCACCTGATCGAGGGCGACCTCGACAATGCGAAGTACTGGTATCGACGCGCGCATCGTCCGCTTCCCCACGGCAACACAGCGAGCGCCGAGATCGCCGCGCTCAAGGCGTCGCTCCCCGACGGCACGTAGTGCACGCCGGTCCGCGATACCGACCCGTATAATCCGGCGATGGTGAGGGGTTTCATCGCCGTCGGAGTCGGCGCGGCGCTCGGCGCATGGATGCGCTGGGGCCTCTCGGCCTGGCTCAATCCGCGTGCACCGCAATTTCCGCTGGGCACGCTCGCGGCGAATCTGATCGGCGGCTATCTCGTCGGATTCGCGGTGGCATTCTTCGCCGCGCGCCAGGATCTCGCTCCCGAGGTGCGCCTCTTCGCGATCACCGGTTTCCTGGGCGGCCTCACGACGTTCTCGACGTTCTCCGCCGAAGTCACTCAACTGCTGCTCGATGGCGAATACGGAGCCGGCGGCGTCCTCGCGCTCGCGCATATCGGCAGCTCGCTCGCGCTGACCGTCGCGGGCATCGCAACGTTTCGCGTTCTCGCCGCTTGATCGGCGACAAGGGACAACATGACTCACGCAATTCGCATTCACGAGCAAGGCGGGCCGGAAGTCCTCCGCTATGAGGCGGTCGACGTTGGGGCGCCGGGCCCCGGCGAGGCGCGCATTCGCCACACGGCGATCGGCGTCAACTACATCGACACCTACCACCGGAGCGGCCAATACAAGCTGGCCATGCCGAGCGGAATCGGAATGGAGGCTGCCGGTGTCGTCGAAGCTATCGGTTCGGGCGTCGACACGCTCGCCCCGGGCGATCGCGTCGCGTATTGCAGCGGCCCGCTCGGCGCGTACAGCGAGGCGCGGGTGATGCCGGCTGATCGGCTGGTGAAGCTTCCCCACGGCGTTGCCGATCGTGTTGCGGCGACGCTGATGCTGAAGGGACTCACCGTCCAATATCTGTTCCGCCAGACGTACCGTCTCGAGGCGGGAGACACGATTCTGTTCCACGCCGCGGCGGGTGGAGTTGGGCTCATCGCGTGCCAATGGGCACGCGCACTGGGTGTCACGATGATCGGAACGGTGAGCTCCGACGAGAAGGCGGCGCTCGCCAAAGCGAACGGATGCACGCACACGATCGTCTACACCCGCGAGAACTTCGTCGAGCGCGTCAAGGCGCTCACCGGCGGCAAGGGCGTGCCGGTGGTCTACGACAGCGTCGGCAAGGACACGTTTCCCGCTTCCCTCGACTGCCTTTCGCAGCGCGGCACCTGGGTGTGCTTCGGTGCCTCGTCGGGCGCCATTCCGCCGTTCGACATCATGCTGCTCTCGCAGAAGGGATCGCTCTACGCGACGCGGCCGACGCTCGCGACGTACTCGGCGAAGCGCGAGGACCTGGTCGCGATGGCCACCGAGCTCCTCGATCTCGTGCGCGCGGGCAAGATCGTCAACGAGCCGCGCCAGCAATTCGCGCTGAAGGACGCGGCCGACGCGCATCGCGCGCTGCAGTCGCGTGGAACGACCGGCGCGACGATCCTGCTGCCTTGACGACTCAGCGGGCGTTCAGCAGCGAGCGAGCCATCGGCATCAGCTCGCTCGCCGTGAGCCCGAGCGGGCCTGTGCCCGCCGCGATGCATGCGTCGGCGGCAGCGCCGTGCACGCACACCGCGATGCGCAGCGCTGCGACGGCTTCGATCCGCTGTGCGAGCATCGCGCCGACGAACCCGGCAAGCACGTCGCCGGTGCCGCCGCTCGCAAGGCCCGGATTGCCGGTAGTGTTGATGTCCCACTTGCCGTCGGGGTAGGCGAGCACGCTTCCCGCGCCTTTGACGACGACCGCAACGTTGAGCTCGGTGGCGAGCGTTTGCGCGGCGGCGAGTCGATCCTTCTGCACGTCAGCCGAAGTGGCGCGAAGCAGGCGCGCCGCCTCTGCGGGATGCGGTGTCGCGATCGTGGGCGCGCCTCGCGCAGCCACGGCGGCGGCGAGCGCCGAGTCGGAGGCGATAATGTTGAGCGCATCGGCATCGAGCACCAGCGGGACCGTGGTCGCGATCGCTCGCGCGACGATCGATCTCGCGGCTGCCGCGGTGCCGAGGCCGGGACCGCAAACCAGCGCGTCGGGCGCAGCGTCGAGCACTGCGGAGGCGTGGCGCAGCATGAGCTCCGGCTGACCCCAATCGATCGCCGGATGGGCGTCACCGGCGAACCCGACCAGAACCTTGCCCGCACCCGCGTGCAGCGCGGCCCGGCCCGCGAGCAGCGGCGCACCGATCATCCCTTCCGTGCCGCCCACGATGCCGAGCGTGCCGTAGGTTCCCTTGTGCACGTTGCGCTCGCGCCGCGTGAGCGCCGGCGGAAGCGCCGCGGCGAGCGATTTCCAATCGAGACGATGCCCGTGCGCGGGAGACGCTGCTTCCGGGTCGAGACCGAGCGAATGCACGGAGATTTCGCCGGCGAGGTCGACCGCATCCGCGGTCAGCAACCCCGGCTTCAGCGCGATGAACGTCGCGGTCGCGCGCGCGCGGATCGCCGCTCCCATCGCGACACCGGTCTCGGCGTCGAGGCCGGACGGAATGTCGAGCGCGAGGATAGGGATCCCGGAGGCGTTGGCGCGCTCGACGAGCGCGGCGTCGGCGGATGCCAGGGGTCGCGCGAGACCGATTCCGAAGAGCCCGTCGACGATGAGCGATCCGGTGAAACGCTCCGGATAGTCCGCTACGGTCGAACCGCCGCTATCAACGAACGCACGGTGCGCTGCCGCGGCGTCTGGAGGCAACTTCGCAGCATCGCCGCGGAAAACGACGGCGACGTCGAAGAACGCGTCGCGGAGAAGCCGCGCGACGACGAGCGCATCGCCGCCGTTGTTACCCGGGCCCGCGAGCACGAGCACCGCTCCCCCGCGCTGCCGCGCCCAGGCCCTGGCGACGCCGGCCGCCGCTGCTCCGGCCCGCTCCATCAGCGGCAGGCTCGCGCTAGCGGCCTCGATCTCGCGCAACTCGCCGACGCGGTAGATCGGAGCCAGCGCGGACGAGTTCGCCATGCGGCGATTATAGGGCGCCGGCGCGAGCGGCGAGGCCCGGAGGGCACGAGCAAACGCGACTCGCCCGCAGAGGCCGACAACGCAGCGGCGGGAATCTCGCGGAGCGTCGTGGGGGCCGCGGCCTCCGCCGCATGGACAAACTCTCGCCCTGGCCGGTACACTAGCCGATGCGTCAGGCGGGGCTCTTGGGGGGCTGGCCGCCGGTGTCGCGCAACCCGATTTCATTGCGGCCAACGCGGCCCATCCAGAGGAGGTTCCCGATGCGTTCGATCAACAAGGCAGGCTTGGCGCTCGCGCTCGCCGCCCTCGCATTCTCCGTGCAGGCGCAAGACCTCACGGGCACGTTGAAGAAGGTCAAGGAAACCGGAGCGATCACGATCGGCTACCGAGAATCGTCGATTCCGTTCAGCTACCTCGACGACAAGCAGCAACCGATCGGCTACGCGATGGACCTCTGCATGAAGATCGTCGACGCGGTAAAGGCCGAGCTCAAGATGCCGAACCTGAAGCTCAACCTGCAGCCGGTCACGTCGGGCAACCGCATTCCGCAGCTGCAGGCAGGCAACATCGACATGGAATGCGGCTCGACGACGAACAGCGTCGAGCGGCAGAAGCAGGTCGCGTTCGGGCCGACCTATTTCGTGATCAACGTTACCGCGGCCGTCAAGAAGAATTCGGGGATCAAGAGCCTAGCCGACCTGAACGGCAAGACGATCTCGACGACCTCGGGGACGACTGCAGTGCCGCTGCTCAAGAAGTACGAAAAGACGAAGTCCGCCGACATCAAGGAAATCTACGGCAAGGATCACGCAGAGTCATTCCTTCTTCTGGTGCAGGATCGCACGTCGGCGTTCGTGATGGACGACATCCTGCTCGCCGGCCAGATCGCGAACAACGACAAGCCGGGCGACTACATGATCATCCAGGAGTCGCTGCGCCAAGAGCCTTACAGCATGATGATCCGCAAGGACGATCCGCAGTTCAAGGCACTCGTCGACAAGACGATCGGCGGCGTGATGAAGTCCGGCGAGATCGACAAGATCTACGCGAAGTGGTTCACGAGCCCGATTCCGCCGAAGAACGTCAACTTGAATTTCGCCGAGACGCCGGCGATCAAGGAAGCGTTCAAGAACCCGAACGACAAGGGCGTGGAGTAGCCGGCACTGCCGGCAGCCGGACGATGCGGCCGGGCGGCGGCGCCCGGCGCGCCTGACGCGGGGGCGGGGGCCGCTGCTCGCAGGGGCAGCGGACGAGGGGGAGTGACGGATGAAGTTCGACCTCGACTGGGGCATTTTCTTTCAGGAGATCCCCGGCGGCGGTGATCGCTATATCGACCTGCTGATCTCGGGGCTGTGGTGGACGCTCGGCGTGTCTGCAGCTTCGTGGGTAATCGCCATCGCCGTCGGTTCGCTGGTCGGGACGATCCGGACCACGCAGTCGCCGGGGCTCGTCCGCGCGGGCAACGCGTGGGTCGAGCTCTTCCGCAACGTCCCGCTGCTCGTCCAGATGTTCCTCTGGTATTTCGTCATTCCGGAGTTTGTACCGCCGCTCAAGGCGTGGATCGTCAAGGCCGACCCCGCGCAGGCACAGTTCGTCTCCGCGGTGATCTGCCTCGGGCTCTTCACCTCCGCGCGGGTTGCGGAGCAGGTGCGCGCCGGCATCCAGGCGCTGCCGCGGGGCCAGCGCAACGCGGGGATGGCGCTCGGGCTGACCACGACACAAGTCTATCGCTACGTGCTCCTGCCGATGGCGTTTCGCATCGTGATTCCGCCGCTGACCAGCGAGACGATGAACCTCATCAAGAACTCGTCGATCGCTCTCACGATCGGCCTGGCCGAGCTTACGTTCCGCTCGCGCGAGATGGGCGAATACACGTTCCATTTCTTCGAGGCATTTTCGGCGGCGACGCTCGTGTACGTCGTCATCGCGATGACAGCGAACCGCGTGATGGCTGTCGTCGAGCGCAGGGTCGCGGTCCCCGGCTTCATCGCCGGCGGCAAATAGGATCGCCGCGGCCATGCATCTCGACTTCGACGTCATCAGCCGTTCGCTGCCCTTCCTGTGGAAGGGCTTCCTGTACACGGTCCAGCTGACGGCGATCGCGTCGGTGGGCGGGCTCTTCTTCGGCACGCTGCTCGCGCTCGCCCGCCTCTCGCCGATCAAGCCGCTATCGCTGCTCGCCGCGGGCTACGTGAACCTGATGCGGTCGATCCCCCTGGTTCTCGTGCTGTTCTGGTTCTTCTTCCTGATGCCGCAGGTGCTCCAGCTCGTGCTGGGCGGCGATCGTCCACCGCAGATCGGCGCCGAGCGCACCGCGATCATCACGTTCATCATGTTCGAGGCCGCGTATTTCTGCGAGATCATGCGCGCCGGCATCCAGTCGATTGCGAAGGGCCAGGTGTACTCGGCGTACGCGCTCGGACTCACCTACGGCCAGGCGATGCGCCTCGTGATCCTGCCGCAGGCGTTTCGCAACATGATCCCGCTGATCCTCACGCAGACGATCATCCTGTTCCAGGACACGTCCCTCGTCTACGTGATCTCGGCGACCGACTTCACCGGAGCGGCGTCCAAGATCGCGCAGCGCGACGGTCGCTTGATCGAGATGTACCTGTTCGTCGCCGTCGTCTACTTCGTACTTTGCTATACGCTGTCGTTCGGCGTGAAGCGTCTGCAAAACAAAATCGCCGTCATTCGCTGAGGAACTCCCATGCCGATGATCACGATCGACAACGTCTCCAAGTGGTACGGGCAGTTCCAGGTCCTCACCGATTGCACGACCAAGGTCGAGAAGGGCGAAGTCATCGTCGTCTGCGGGCCGTCGGGATCGGGCAAGTCGACGCTCATCAAATGCGTCAACGCACTCGAGCCCTTTCAGAAGGGCCAGATCACCGTCGACGGCACGCCGGTTCACGACCCGAAGACCAACCTTCCGAAGCTTCGCGCTCGCGTCGGCATGGTGTTCCAGCACTTCGAGCTCTTCCCGCATCTGTCGATCACCGCCAATCTCGCGCTCGCGCAGGTCAAGGTGCTGAACCGCGGCCGCGACGAAGCCGTACAGCGCGGCCTGAAGCTCCTGGACCGCGTGGGCCTGATCGCCCACAAGGACAAATTCCCCGGGCAGCTCTCCGGCGGTCAGCAGCAGCGCGTGGCGATCGCGCGGGCGCTCTCGATGGATCCGATCTGCATGCTGTTCGACGAGCCCACGTCGGCGCTCGACCCGGAGATGATCAACGAGGTCCTCGACGTGATGGTCGAGCTCGCGAAGGAAGGGATGACGATGATGGTCGTCACCCACGAGATGGGATTCGCGCGCAAGGTCGCGCACCGCGTGATCTTCATGGACAAGGGCGCGATCGTCGAGGACGCGACGAAGAACGACTTCTTCGGCAAGCCGCGCTCGGAGCGTGCGCAGCAGTTCCTCGCGAAGATCCTGTCGCACTAGCCGCTTTTCTAACCGACTTGGGCGCTCGCCGATGACGCCCGCCGATCTCGCCGCCGTCGAGGCCCGGATCCGCGCTGTCGAGGCACGGACCGGCATCGAGGCGGTCGCGGCCGTCGTCGAGCGCTCGGATCGCTATCACGGCCTGCGCTGGCGCGCGTTTGCCGCGGGCGCTTCGGTGGCTGCGCTGGTCGCCGTCGTCGCCGACTTGTTGCGCCCCGACTGGACCGCCGCGCACGTGTCGCTCGTGACGGCCGTCACGATTCTGGCGGCGGGGCTCGCATGCGCGCTGCTCGCGACGTTCTCGCGCGCCTTCGAGCGGCTGTTCCTGCAGCGCGAGCGGGCAGAAGCCGAGGCGCGCCAGCGAGCGACAGTGCTGTTCCTCGAGCGGGAGCTCTTCGCGACGCCGGACCGGACCGGGGTGCTTTTGTTCGCAAGCCGCTACGAGCGCGTCGCCGTCGTCATCGGCGACCGCGGCTACGACGGGCGGGTCTCGGCGGCGGAGTGGCAGGACATCGTCAAGGCGATGTCCGCGCGCTTCCGACACGGGAATGCGGCGACGGCATTCACCGCAGGCCTTGACGCCCTCGCCGAACTGCTCGTCGCGAAGGGGTTTCGCCGCGGCGATGGCGCGACGCGCAATATCCTGCCCGATCGTCCGCTCGAACCGGACGAGGAGCGCCGGTGACGCGCTTCTCCGGATTGGCCGGGGCTGCTGCCATCGTCGCGTTCGCGACGCTGCCTTACCCCGGCATCGCGGCGGCTGCCGTCGACGTTCCGTACCTCACGGGCAGGGTCGTCGACAACGCAGAGATCCTCAAGCAGACCACGCGCGAGCGGATCGCGGCGCTTGCAAAGGCGCACGAGGAGAAGACAACGGACCAGATCGCCGTGCTCACAATCGCCACGCTCGGCGGTGAGAGCGTCGAGGAATACGCGACCCGCGTGTTCGACGCGTGGAAGCTCGGGCAGAAAGGAAAGGACAACGGCGTCCTCGTCGTCGTCGCGCCGCAGGATCGCAAGATGCGCATCGAGGTCGGCTACGGCCTCGAGGGGGCGCTGACCGACGTGGCCGCGAGCCGGATCATCCGCAACGTCATCACGCCGGCGTTCAAGGACGGCGACTTCGACCGCGGGATCGAAGGCGGAGTTGCCGCGATCATCGCACAACTCGAAGGACAGCCGGCGACGGCGGGAACGACGGCGTCGTTTGTCGACGCCGCCGCGAACAGTTCCGGAAAATCCGCGTTCAAGATCGAGGGGCCGGATATCCCGTGGTACATGCGGATCCTTCTCGGCTGCTTCATCTTCGGCATCATCGGCCTCTTCACCGTCGTCGGCGTCATGACGCCGGGCATGGGGTGGTTCCTCTACGTCTTCCTGATTCCGTTCTGGGCGATGTTCCCGATCATCGTCATCGGCCCCAAGGCGACGGTCGGCCTGCTCGCGCTCTACGTGATCGGCTACCCGATCGCGAAGCTCCGGTTTTCGCGCCAGCCGTGGTACGCGAAGGCGGCGGCGGATCTCAGGACGAAGGGACGGGCGACGATCGGCGGCATGGTCATCACGTCGGGAGGCGCATCGTCGTCATCGGGTGGCGGCAGCAGCGGCGGCTTTTCGGGCGGAGGCGGGAGCTCGGGCGGCGGGGGTGCATCGGGAAGCTGGTGATGCGGATTCGGCAACGCCCCGTCGCCGGACGTCGCAAAGCGGCGGCTCGGCGTGGGGGCGCTTATAATTCGCCTTTACGTCCCCTGCGCCGGACATGCCGCAACTCCTCACGCTGCGCGGGCGCCACGCGCTGTCGCCGTTCCGCGTAGCGAAGCTCGAAGCAGCGCTCGCCGCCTCCCGTCCCGATCACGCCGTCTCCCGGATTTCGTCGACGTACTGGCATTTCGTCGAGACGGCACGGAGCCTGAGACCGCTCGAGCTCGGAACGCTCGAGCGATTGCTGACCTACGGGGCGCACGACACCGAGAGCGCAGGCGGAGGCGAGGTGTTTGTCGTCGTGCCGCGTCCCGGAACCGTCTCGCCCTGGTCGTCGAAGGCGACCGACATCGCGCGCAACTGCGGCCTCGACGCGATCGCGCGCATCGAGCGAGGGATCGGCTTCCGCGTGCAGACGCGCGACGGCGATCCGCTCGCTGCCGACGATCGCGCGGTGCTGCTGCCGCTGATCCACGACCGAATGACCGAGGCCGTGCTCCCCCGACTCGAGGACGCGCACTCGCTCTTCGCCCATGTCGCGCCGCGGCCGATGGCGACGATCCCGCTCCTCGCGCGGGGACGCGCGGCGATCGTCGAAGCGAACGCTGCACTCGGCCTCGCGCTCGCGCCGGACGAGATCGACTATCTCGAAGCGAACTTCCGCCGAATCGGCCGCGATCCGACCGACGTCGAGCTCACGATGTTCGCGCAAGCGAATTCCGAGCATTGCCGGCACAAGATCTTCAACGCCGAGTGGTGGATCGACGGCGCGAAGCAGGCGCAGAGCCTTTTCGCAATGATCCGTCACACGCACGCTGCGAGCCCGCAGCGCACGATCGTTGCGTACGCCGACAACGCCGCGGTAATGGAAGGGGTGACGGTGCGCCGCTTCTATCCGGATGCCGCGGGGCGCTACGGAGCGCGTCCGGAACAGACGCATATCTTGATGAAGGTCGAGACGCACAACCATCCGACTGCGATCGCGCCGTTCCCGGGCGCCGCCACCGGCTCCGGCGGCGAAATCCGCGACGAAGGCGCCACCGGGCGCGGGGCGAAACCGAAAGCCGGCCTGAGCGGTTTCACGACGTCGCACTTGCGGCTGCCGGGATTGCCGCAGCCTTGGGAGTCTCCGCAAGCCAAGCCAGAGCGCATCGCCTCGGCGCTCGACATCATGTTGCAGGGGCCGATCGGCGCCGCGTCGTTCAACAACGAGTTCGGCCGGCCGAACCTCCTCGGATACTTCCGCACGTTTGAGCAGGAGGTCAACGGCGAGGTGCGCGGCTATCACAAGCCGATCATGATCGCCGGCGGGCTCGGCAACATTCGCGCCGACCACGCGGCGAAGCGGGCGCTGGAGGACGGAACGCTCCTCGTCCATCTCGGCGGGCCGGGAATGCTGATCGGGATGGGGGGCGGCGCCGCATCGTCGATGGCGACCGGCGCGAATACCGCCGAGCTCGACTTCGATTCGGTTCAGCGTGCGAACGCGGAGATTCAGCGCCGAGCCCAGGAAGTGATCGACCGTTGCTGGCAACTCGGCGCCGCGAACCCGATCCTGTCGATTCACGACGTCGGCGCCGGCGGACTGTCGAACGCGTTCCCCGAGCTCGTGCACGGCGCGCATGTCGGAGGCCGCTTCGAGTTGCGCGAGCTCCCTTCGCTCGAACCGGGGATGACGCCGCGCGAAATCTGGTGCAACGAAGCCCAGGAGCGATACGTGCTCGCGATCGCTCCGGCGGACCGCGATCGGTTCCGAGCGATCTGCGAGCGCGAGCGCTGCCCGTTCGCCGTTGTTGGAAGTGCGACCGCCGGGGCGCGTCTCGTCGTCCGCGATCCGTACTTCCATAACGCGCCCGTCGACATGAATCTCGACGTGTTGCTCGGCAAGCCGCCGAAGATGGTTCGCGAAGCCGTGCACGTGCGTCCTGCACTGCGGCCGCTCGATCTCGCTGGCATCACCGTCAGCGACGCCGTCTATCGAGTGCTGCAGTTTCCGGCCGTCGCCGACAAGACGTTCCTCGTCACGATCGGGGACCGCACCGTCGGCGGGCTATGTGCGCGTGATCCGATGGTCGGGCCGTGGCAGGTTCCCGTCGCCGACGTCGCGGCGACGCTGATGGACTTCGACGGTTATGCGGGCGAGGCGATGGCGATCGGCGAGCGGACGCCTCTCGCGCTGATCGACGCGCCTGCGTCGGGAAGGATGGCAGTCGGCGAAGCGATCACCAATCTCGCTGCAGCGGGCATCGCGAATCTCGCCAACGTGAAGCTCTCGGCCAACTGGATGGCGCCTGCCGGGCACCGCGGCGAGGACGCGGCGCTCTACGCCACGGTGCGCGCGGTCGCGATGGAGCTCTGCCCGGCACTCGGAATCAGCATCCCGGTCGGAAAGGATTCGATGTCGATGCGCACGACGTGGCGAGACGCCTCCGGCGAACATGCCGTCACGGCGCCGCTGTCGCTGATCGTGAGCGCGTTCGCGCCGGTGCCGGACGCGCGTCGCGTTCTGACGCCGCTGCTGGCGCGCGACCGTGGCGACACGGCTCTCATCTGGATCGATCTCGGCGCAGGACTTCGCCGCCTCGGCGGGTCGGCGCTCGCGCAGGCGTATGGTCAGCTCGGTGACGCCGCGCCGGACCTCGACGATCCTGCGAGGCTCAAGGCGTTCTTCGCGACGATTCAGGCGCTGGCGGCGTCGGGGACGATCCTCGCCTACCACGACATCGGCGACGGCGGGCTGTTCGTGACGCTTGCCGAGATGGCGTTCGCGTCGCGCTGCGGCCTCGACGTCGCGGTCGACCGAGCGGGCGACGATGCCCTAGGCATCCTCTTTGCCGAAGAGCTCGGCGCAGTGATTCAGGTCGGCGTCCGCGATGGCGAAGCGGTCCGGGGGGAGCTCGACCGCGCAGGGCTCACGCATCGCGCGATCGGCTCGCCGACGACCGACGGCCGGATTCGGATCTGGATGAACGGGGCGGCCGTCGTCGACGAAGCGCGCGTCGATCTGCACCGTGCCTGGTCGGCAACCACGCGCGAGCTGCAGCGGATGCGCGATGATGCGGACGTCGTCGAGCAGGAATACGCTCGCATCCTCGACACCGCCGACCCGGGTCTCTCGCCGAGGGTCACGTTCGATCCCGCTGCGGACATCGCCGCGCCGTTCATCGCGACCGGTGTGCGTCCCACGATCGCAGTGCTGCGCGAGCAGGGCGTCAACGGCCAGGTCGAGATGGCGGCCGCGTTCGACCGCGCGGGCTTCGACGCGATCGACGTCCACATGACGGACATCATCTCGGGTCGACGCTCGCTCGCCGCGTTCCGCGGCTTCGTCGCCTGCGGCGGATTTTCGTACGGCGACGTGCTCGGTGCCGGCGAAGGCTGGGCGAAGTCGATCCTGTTCAATGCGCGGGCTCGTGATGACTTCACCGCGTTCTTCGCAAGGCACGGCACGTTCGCGCTCGGCGTCTGCAACGGCTGCCAGATGATGAGCAACCTTTCGGAGCTGATTCCCGGTGCCGAGCATTGGCCGCACTTCGTTCGTAATCGCTCGGAGCAGTTCGAAGGCCGCTTCGTGCTGCTGGAGGTGGAGCGCTCGGCATCGCTCTTCTTCGCGGGGATGGAAGGAAGCCGCATCCCGATCGCAACCGCGCACGGCGAAGGGTTCGCGGAGTTTCGCGATGCCGCGCAGCTCGCTTCTGCGCAGTCGCATGTCGCACTGCGCTACGTCGACAACAAAGGCGAGCCGGCAGAGAGCTACCCCTACAACGTGAACGGCTCTCCGGGAGGGATCACCGGACTCACCACCGCGGACGGCCGCTGCACGATCCTGATGCCGCATCCGGAGCGCGTCTTTCGCAGCGTGCAGATGTCGTGGCACCCGCAGGGCTGGGGCGAGGACTCTCCATGGATGCGGATGTTCCGCAACGCGCGGGCGTGGTTGGGCTGAGCGCGGAGCACGCCGGACGCAGGCGATCGTGCGCAACGCCGGACCCGCATGGGAGCGCGCGCCAGTTGACCCGGCGAGCGCCTCCGTCGATGATGCGGCAAGGGAGGAGGTAGCGATGTCGCAGATCGGGCGTGTGCTCCGCCGAGGTATCGCGTTCCTCGCGGTTGTTGCGCTGGGGCTGGTCACGGCGCTGCCCGGATGGGCGAAGAATCCGCCCGCCGGCGGAAACGTGCCCGCGCTGCCGCAACCGCTCACGAAGGAATCGATACGCGAGCTGGTCGCGCGGCTTTCCGACGACGAAGTGCGCAGGCTCCTACTCGACCAGCTCGACCGCGCCGCGGCGACCCCGGCGAGCGCCAAGGCAGGGATGGGCATGTCGGGAATGGTCAACGAGCACGCCGGGGCGATGCGTACGACGCTGGGTGGCCTCGAGGCTGCCTATAACGCGCTTCCCGAGACGCTGCAGCAGGTTCGCGCGAAAGTGACGGAGCCCGACGGCACCGAGGGGCGAGCGGCCTTGCTCGTGCTCGCGATGATCGCCGCCGGGTTCGCCGTCGAAGGCCTCTACCGCCGCGCGCTGCGCGGCTTCCGAACGAGGCTCGACGGCACGGCCGTCGCTGGCTATTCGGCGCAGGTGTTCAGATACGGCGCCGGATTGTCGATCGATCTCGGCGCGATTCTGGTGTGGACGATTACGGCAATCTCGACGTTCTTCCTGTTGTGGCACGAGCACGAGCTGCGGCGCGCCCTGATTCTCGACGTCGTATTCGCGTTCGTGATCGTGCGCACGACGATGCTCCTCGCCCGCTTTCTTCTTTCGCCGCGCGACCCCTCGAAGCGGCTGCTGCCGTTCGCGGATTCGCCGGCGCGAGCGCTTTACGGCTTCGCGGTGATCGTGGGGGCGTTGTTCGCGCTCGAGCTCGTGCTGTTCACGCTGTTTCGAGGCGGCGGCGCGGACCAGGCGACGCTCGATCTGGTCTCGATGCCCGTGCCGTTCGTGGGGATCGCCGTGGCGGTGTGGACGACATGGCGAGTCCGCGTGCCGATCGCCGACCTGATACGCGGCAAAGACGGACGAGGCACGATCCGGGGCTGGCTCGCGGAGCTTTGGCCGGTGCTCGCGACGCTCTATTTCGTCGGCGTGCTGTTTGCCCGCGTATTCGACGTCCTCGCCGGCGAGACCGTGCTGTCCGGTCAAGGCGTCTTCAGCATTATCCTCGTCGCAGCGATGCCGATCGTTGACATGGCGCTGTGCCATGCGCTCGCCGCTGCGACGGGTGGAGGCGACGCCGCGCAAGGCCGTGTCGCTCGCGTCCGCAGCCTCGTCGCCGGCTACGAGCACACGTTCCGGCGCGCCGTTCACATCGTCGTCATCGTCGTCGGGCTGGTGCTCTTCGCGCGGCTTTGGGGCATCGACCTCTTCGCGTACGCGCAGCAGGGCATGGGCGGCAAGGTCTCGAGCGCGCTGCTCGGGGTCTGCATCGTGCTCCTGCTGGCCTACATGCTGTGGGAGGCCGCGAAGACGGCGATCGACCGCCGCCTTGCGGCCGAAGGCGATCTCGATCCCGAAGCGCCCGCGTCGCGCCTGCGCACGGTGTTGCCGCTGCTGCGCGGGCTGATCGCCGTCACCGTCTTCGTGATGGCGGCGATGTCGGTCCTCGCGGCGCTCGGCGTCGACATCCTGCCGCTCCTGGCCGGCGCCAGCGTCGTCGGCGTCGCGATCGGCTTCGGCTCGCAAGCTCTGGTCCGCGACATCGTCTCGGGCGCGTTCTTCCTGATGGACGACGCGTTCCGCCTCGGCGAATACCTCGAGATCGGCAGCGCCAAGGGGCGCGTCGAGAAGATCAACGTGCGCTCGCTCTTCCTGCGCCACCACCGCGGTGCGATAAACATCCTTCCCTATGGCGAGATCAAGCAGCTTCGCAACACCAGCCGCGACTGGACGATCATGGTGATGGACTTCCGGCTGACCTACGACACGAATCTGATGAACGTAAAGAAGATCCTGAAGAAGATCGGCGAAGAGATCGCTGCGGATCCCGAGCTTGCTCCCGATCTCATCCAGCCGCTGAAGATGGGCGGCGTGACGGCGACCGAGGACAGCGCGATCGTGGTTCGTGCGAAGTTCACGGCTCGACCCGAAGGCGAGCCGTACATGATCCAGAAGGCAGCCTACGCGAAGATCCTCAAGGCGTTCCGCGAAGCGGGGATCAAGTTCGCGCACAAGCAGGTGACCGTCAATGTGCCGGCGCTGCCGCAAGGCAACGACGAAGCGATGGCGGCGGCCGCGGGGGCGGCCGCGCTCGCGGCCGCGGCAGCGCAGGAGACGAAAGGCTAGCCGGCGCGCTCGCATCGCCGAGCGCCGCGACGGATCCGCATTCGATGAATCTAACCGTTTATTCGATCAACGACGTGACGCCGGTCGTCGACCCGACGGCCTTCGTGCATCCGTCCGCGGTGCTGATCGGCGACGTGATCGTCGGTGCCGGATGCTATGTCGGCCCGACCGCCTGCCTGCGCGGCGACTTCGGTCGTCTCGAGATGCGCGCGGGGTCGAACGTCCAGGACTCATGCATCCTGCACGCCTATCCGGGCGTCGGGACGATCGTCGAGGAGGACGGCCACATCGGGCACGGCGCGATCCTCCACGGCTGCATCGTCAGGCGCAATGCGCTCGTCGGGATGAACGCCGTCGTCAACGACAACGCGGTCGTCGGTGAATCGGCCGTCGTTGCCGCGCTCGCTTTCGTCAAGGCGGGAATGATCGTTCCTCCGCGCACGCTGGTCGCCGGCGTTCCTGCGCGGATTGTCCGCGAATTGACGGACGACGAGGTCGCGTGGAAGGTCGAAGGCACGCAGAGCTACCAGGACCTCACGCGGCGGAGCCTCGCGACGATGCGCGCGACTTCGCCGCTCGCGGCCCCCGAGCCCGATCGCAAGCCGATCGAGCTTCCGGAGATCCGGCCGCTGTCCGAGCGCAAGGCTCGCGGCGGCTGAAGCGACAGCCCATCGATCCGCCGGCGTGCCGCGATGACGACGTTCGTCAACCCGCTTGCCGAGGAGGTCTGGCGAACCCGCTATCGCTTTCAGGCGCCGGGCGAGTCGCCCGAATCGTCGATCGAGGCGTCGTGGGCGCGCGTCGCGCGCGCGCTTGCCGCCGTGGAAGGTGTGGACCGCTCGATCTGGGAGCGCCGCTTCGGCGATGCGCTCGCGGATTTCCGCTTCCTGCCGGGGGGCCGCATTCTGGCGGGCGCGGGCACGCATCGCCGCGTGACGCTGTTCAACTGCTTCGTCATGGGGCAGATCGACGATTCGATGGATGGGATCTTCCAGGCGCTGCGCGAGGGGGCGCTAACGCTACAGCAGGGAGGGGGCGTCGGGTACGACTTCTCGCCGCTGCGCCCTGCGGGCCAGCCAGCGGACAACGCAGGCGGCAGCGCGTCGGGGCCCGTGTCGTTCATGCACGTCTGGGATGCGATGTGTGCGACTGTGCAGTCGGCCGGCGCGCGCAGAGGGGCGATGATGGCGACGCTGCGCTGCGATCACCCGGACATCGAAACCTTCATCGCAGCGAAGCGCCAGTCGGGGGCGCTGACGCGCTTCAACCTCTCGGTGCTCGTCACCGACGCCTTCCTGCACGCGATCGACGCGGACACCGAATGGCCGCTCGTATTTCCAGCCGACGGCGCGGCTAGGCACATGCTGCGCGCGGTGCGCGCGCGCGAGTTGTGGGAGAGCATTGTCCAGACCGCGTACGATTGCGCGGAGCCCGGCGTCATCTTCATCGACCGCGTCCGGGCGCTCGACAACCTGGGCTACGCCGAGCGGATCGGCGCGACGAATCCCTGCGGCGAGATCCCGCTGCCACCGTACGGCGCCTGCGACCTGGGCTCGCTCAACCTGACGCGATTCGTGTCGAATCCGTTCACGCCGCAGGCGAAGCTCGACATCTCCGCGCTCGGCGAGACGGCGCACGTCGCCGTGCGGATGCTCGACAACGTCTACGATGTCTCGGGTTTCCCGCTGGCGGAGCAGGGGCATGCGGCGCGCGCATCGCGCCGGATCGGCCTCGGGATCACCGGCCTTGCCGATGCGCTGATCATGCTTGGTCTTGCGTACGACGATCAACATGCCCGTCGCGTGGCAGCGGATGCGATGCGGGCCGTGACCGAGGCTGCGTACTGGGCGTCGGTCCAGAATGCGCGCGAGAAGGGAAGCTTTCCGCTTTACGACAGCGAGCGCTATCTCGCCGCGCCGTTCGTTTCCGGACTGCCCTCGGAGCTGATCGCGGCGATCGAGCGCGACGGCATACGCAACAGCCACCTGACCGCGATCGCGCCCGCCGGCACGATCAGCCTGCTCGCAGGCAACGTGTCGAGCGGGCTCGAGCCTGTCTATGCGCTGCAGTACGATCGGGGCGTGCGCGAACACGACGGATCGATCGTGCACGTTCCGGTCGAATGCTACGCGCTCGCCGAGTACGTTCGCATCAAAGGGGAGGATGCGCCGCTGACCGACGCGTTCGTCACGATGGCCGACGTCCGACCCGAGGCTCAGCTGCAGATGCAATCGGTGCTGCAGGCGCACGTCGACAACGCGATCGCGAAAACCGTCAACGTACCGAGCGACATTCCGTTCGCGGAGTTCGCGGCGACGTATCGCGATGCCTACGCGCTGGGTTTGAAGGGTTGCACCGTGTACCGGCCCAACACGGTGACGGGTGCGGTGCTCTCGGCGTCTCCGACCGCCGAGCGCTGCTGCGAGCTTCCAGGCGCCTGATTCTCCGTACTCGCAGAGGCGTGATGCTGGCCGCAAAGGCGCCCGGGCGTCACGGGAATCGGGCTCCCTTCGCCTTAGGCGACACCGATCGTGTAGCCACGCCCTAGAATCCCGCTGCCTGCCCGTCGCGCCGCGGATCGGACCCCGCCGTGTAACCGCCCTCGGAGCGCACGATCATCTGTCCGGCGCCGTAGTCCATGTACGAATCCGCGACGGCTTTGAGCTCGTGGCCGCGCGCGATCAATCCGTCGCGCAACTTGCTGGAGGCGGCGTCCTCGACGTCGACCGAGAGGCCGCCTTCGAGCTTCCAGCGCGGCGCGTCGAGCGCCGCCTGCGGATTCATCCCGTAGGTGAGCAGGCGCACGATCGTCTGCACGTGTCCCGGCGGCTGGATCGCGCCCCCCATTACGCCGAAGGCCGCGAGCGGTGCGCCACCCTGCGTCAGGAATCCCGGAATGATGGTGTGGAACGGCCGTTTGCCGCCGCCGACCTCGTTCGGGTGCCCTTTGACGAGCGAGAACCCGGCGCCGCGGTTCTGGAGGCTGATGCCGGTCCCAGGCACGACGACGCTCGATCCGAATCCCTGATAGTTCGACTGGATGAGCGACACCATCATCCCGCGCTCGTCGGCGGCACACAGGTATACGGTGCCTCCCCGTGGCGGCTCACCGGGACCGAAGTGCTGTGCGCGCTCGCGGTCGATTCTCTTCGCGCGGGCGGCGAGGTAGCCGGGGTCGAGGAGGGCTTCCGGCGGGAACTCCATCGTCGCCGGATCGCTGACGTAGCGATAGGCGTCGGCGAACGCGAGCTTCATCGCCTCGATTTGCAGATGCTGGCTCTCGACCGAATCGGGAGGCAGCGACTGGAGGTCGAACGCGCGCAGGATGCCGAGCGCGATCAGCGCGGCGATGCCCTGGCCGTTCGGTGGAATCTCGTGGACCGTTGCGCCGCCGTAGTCGAGGGCGAGCGGCGTCACCCAGTCGAGCGTATGGCGGGCGAAATCCTCCATCGTGTGCAGCGCGCCGTTGGCTTTGGCGTGCGCGACCATCGCCTCGGCAAGCTCGCCGTGATAGAACGCGTGCCCATGCGTGGCGGCGATGCGCTCCAGCGTGCGCGCCATTGCCGGGCTGCCGAAGATCTCGCCCGGGCGCGGAGCGCGCCCTTTGGGCATGAAATGGTCGCCGAAGCCGAGATCGTGTGGAAGCGCGTCGACGGCGGCCGCCCATTTGGTCGCGACGACTGGCGACACCGCGTAACCGTCGGCCGCATAGCGGATCGCCGGGCCGAACAGATCGGAGAAGGGCAAGGACCCAAAGCGCTGTGACAGGGCGGACCAGCCGGCGACCGCGCCGGGAATCGTCACGGCCTCCCAGGTCCGCTCCGGGATGCGCTTCATCCCCGCATAGCGCGCGGGGGTCACCGCCGCAGGAGCGCGTCCGGAAGCGTTGAGCCCGACCAGCTCCCCGCCGTCCCAGAGGATCGCAAAGAGATCGCTGCCGATGCCATTGCTGCAGGGCTCGACGACGGTGAGCGTGATCGCGGCGGCGAGCGCAGCGTCGACCGCGTTTCCCCCGCGCTGGAGCATCGCCATGCCGGCCTGCACGGCGAGAGGCTGCGACGTTGCGACGACGTTGCGCGCGAGGATCGGCTCGCGGCGTGACGCGTACGGAAGCTTCCAGTCGAATTCGCGCACTGTCAACTGTCCTCCTGGAAGGCCGCCTCGCGCGTCTTGCGGAAGTTCGGCAGGACGATGAGGACGATCAGCCCGACCGCGAGCATCAGCAGCGACAGCGGGCGCGTGACGAACACCGCGGGATCACCCCGCGAAAGGAGCAGCGCGCCGGAGTTGACGTCGGTGCCGACGATGCCGAGCAGCAGCCCGAGCACGATCATCGCGATCGCCTTCAGCACCGAGCCGTGCGCGAGCACGACGGCGCCGATCAGCCCGAGCACCACCAGCGAGAAGTACTCGGCCGGCCCGAACTTGAGCGCGAGCTCGGAGAGCGGCGTCGCGACGGTCGCGAAGAACGAGCCGAGAGCCGCAGTCGCGAGCGCCGCGCCGGCCTGTCCCTTGCGTGCCATCTTGTAGCCGTCGAGGCAGGTGACCGCCGGCGACGTCTCGCCCGGCATGTTCAGCAGGATCGACGTCGTCGAGCCCCTGTGTTGCGCGCCGTAGTAGATGCCGGCGAGCATGATGAGTGCGAAGACGGGTTGCAGCCCGTAGGTGGTCGGCAGCAGCATCGCGATCGTTGCGACGGGGCCGATTCCCGGCAGCACGCCGATCAGCGTTCCGACCAGCGATCCGATCAGCGCATAGAGCAGATTGATCGGCGTCATCGCGACGCCGAATCCGAGTGCCAGATGGCTGAGGAGCTCCATTCGCGCTTGCGCGTCAGTCGAATTGCGGCCAGATGGGAAGCTGCAGCTTGAGCGCAAGCACG
>DATKMY010000107.1:0-6771 GCA_035541655.1 Casimicrobiaceae bacterium
GAACTGTTCCTCGATCGACAAGGACCACGCGTGGCCGAGGTGCGTCGAGATGTCCCAGTCGAAGGCCCGCGCCCAGTTCATCATGTAGAAGAGCGCCGCGCCGACTGCGCGCAGCGCGGGCTCGAACGGTCGCAGAAACAGCGCCGCGACGATCAGATAGGCGGCGAGCATCAGCACGAGCGCCGGGTACAGGCGGTAGATGCGACGCAGGTAGAAGCGGGCGAAGCGGATGCGCCCCAGCTCGAACCAGTCCTTCAGCAGCAGCGACGTGATCAAGTAGCCGCTGATGATGAAGAACGTATCCATGAAGATGATCGCGCCTGGATACCAGTCCGGATCGAGATGCGCTGCAATGACGGTGATCGTCATCAGGCCACGGGCGCCATCGAGGGACGCCGAATAGCCGAGGGGAAATCGGGGGCGCTCCATTACGGGGCTCGGTCCCGGGAGATTGCAGGCGACGCGCGTGGCATGGAGTCCGCAGCGCCTCTCGATGCCCCCGTCGGGGACGCTTCGCGTCGGCCGCCGCGAGGGTTGCGGCATTGTACCGGGCTCGAGACGACGATCGCCGCGCGGGCCTCGCAGTCGTCGAGGAGGCCATCGCTCCGAATTTCCGCCACGGTATGATGAGCGCCGATGGAGCTCACCATCAACGGCAAAGCCCGCACGTTCGATCGTCCGGTCGCCACCGTGGCCGACGTCGTGCGCGCGCTCGCCCTCGAAGGCAAGCGGATCGCGGTCGAGCGAAACGGCGAGATCGTTCCGCGCAGCCGATACGCGGACACCGCGGTCGGCGACGCCGACCACCTCGAGATTGTCGGGGCGGTCGGCGGGGGTTGACGCCGGCCGCCACCGCCCGCCTCTCGAGATCGGGCCGAAGCGGTTGTCTGCGAGGTAAAATCCGCCCGATGAACGCCCCGCAAGCCCCGTCGCCGGCCGTCACCGATCCGCTGATCATCGCCGGCCGCGCCTATCGATCGCGGCTGCTCGTGGGCACCGGTAAGTACAAGGACTTCGCGGAGACGCGCGCAGCGGTCGTGGCGTCGGGGGCCGAGATCGTCACCGTCGCCATCCGGCGCACAAACGTCGGCCAGGATGCGAACGCACCGTCGCTCGTCGACGCGCTTTCGCCTTCCGAGTTCGCCTACCTGCCCAACACGGCGGGCTGCTATACGGCGGACGACGCGGTGCGCACGCTGCGGCTTGCGCGGGAGCTGCTCGATGGGCACACGCTGGTGAAGCTCGAAGTGCTCGGCGACCCGCACACGTTGTTCCCCAACGTCCGGGAGACGTTGACCGCCGCCGAGACGCTCGTGAAGGAAGGCTTCCAGGTGATGGTCTATACGTCCGACGATCCGATCGTCGCGCGGGAGCTCGAGGCAATCGGCTGTGTCGCGATCATGCCGCTCGCGTCTTTGATCGGCTCGGGGATGGGAATCCTCAATCCGTGGAACCTGAAGCTGATCATCGAGGCGGCCAAGGTTCCCGTGCTGGTCGACGCCGGCGTGGGCACCGCGTCGGACGCCGCGATCGCGATGGAGCTCGGCTGCTCGGGGGTGCTGATGAACACGGCGCTTGCGGCGGCGCGCGACCCTGTCAGGATGGCACGCGCGATGAGGCTCGCTGTCGAAGCCGGGCGCGAGGCGTTCCTCGCCGGGCGGATGCCTCGAAAGTTCTACGCGGCGAGCCCGAGCTCGCCGACCACCGGCCTCATCGGCTGAATCCCGTGGCGTGGTTCGTGTCCGCCCGGCCGACGGTGCGCGGCGCGCTCGCCGCCGTCGCGCTCGCTGCGGCGCGGGTTTCCGCCGTCCCGCCCTCGCCCGAGGAGCTCGCGCAGATCTGCGCCAACGCCGAAGACACCTCGCACTGCGGTCGCCTCGTCGAGGAAGTGCAGCTGAAACGCCTTCCCAATCTCGCGGTGCGCGACGGGCGAACGCTTCGGGTATCGCTGTATCCGTCGGGAACGGCCGCGCTCGTCGACACCGAAGCGCTCAACGGCGGACGCTCCTACAGCCTCTGGGACTTCATCAGCGAGCTGAACGCCGTGGTGCTGTACACGACCGACGGCGACGACGTGAGCTTCACCGTTCTGCAACGCGCGACCGGGCGCAAGACCGAGCTGCCGTCCGATCCGAAGGTTTCGCCCGACCGCGCCTACATCGTCACCGCGGACTTTTGCGAGAAGCACTGTGTCAACGAGCTCGCGGTGTGGAGCGTGACGCGCGACGACATCCGCAAGGCGTGGACGTGGAAGCCGCGCGAGGCGTGGGCCGACGCCGTCGCGAGCTGGAAGACACCGCGGACCGTCGCCGTCGAATACACCGCCGCGGGCGGCGACAAGCGCTCGGTGATCGAGCGGCGTCTCGACGACCCGAGCTGGGTGCGCGCGTCGGCGCCATGAACCGCCGGTGCGCGGGAGGGGCGATGAGCTCGAGGGTACAGGCCGCCGCAGCCGATCGGGGCCATCGGCCGGTCAGGAGCTTCGTGTTGCGCCAGGGTCGCATCTCGTCGGCGCAGCAGCGCGCGCTCACAATGCTGATGCCGGAGTACGGCATCCCGTTCGCCGATCATCCGCTCGATTTCGACCGGGCGTTCGGCCGCAGGGCGCCGCGCGTCCTCGAAATCGGATCCGGTATGGGCGAGACGACGGCGGCGATCGCGAGCGCGCGGCCCGAAGACGACTTTCTCGCGATCGAAGTGCATGCGCCGGGCGTGGGCGCGCTGCTGCGGCGAATCCGCGAGCTCGGGCTCACCAACGTCCGCGTCGTCCAGCACGACGCCGTCGAGCTGATCGCCGCGATGATCCCCGAAGCTTCGCTCGCCGGCGTGCACGTGTTCTTCCCGGATCCGTGGCCGAAGAAGCGCCATCACAAGCGGCGGCTGCTCAAGGCGGATTTCGTCCGCGCGCTCGCGCTGCGGCTCGCCGTGGGCGGATATCTTCACGTCGCGACCGACTGGGAAACGTACGCGCAGGAGATTCTCGACACACTGACGGCGGAGAATCTGCTCGAGAACACGGCCGCGGGCTTCGCGCCGCGCCAGGAGTACCGTCCGCTCACCAAATTCGAGTCGCGCGGCCTCGCGCTCGGTCACCGCGTCTGGGATATCCGTTTCCGGCGCCGGTGATGAACTCGACAGCCGCAGAGAGCTCAGGCCTTGGTGCGGTTCTGCACATCACCGCCGCCGCTGGAGGCGGCGCGGACCGCTATATTCGCGACCTCGCGGCGAGCACGCCGCACCGCCACTACGCGTGGCACGTCGGCGCGGGTCCGACAGTAGCCGAGGACATCAGCGCCCGCCGCTTCGCGCCCATCGCGAACCTCGGCGCAGCCGGCGGAGATCGCGAAGCGCTCTCGCGCTGGCTCGAGCTCGCGGGCATCGGCATCGTGCACGTGCACGGCGTCGACGAGGGATGCCGCGCGCATCTCGACACGCTGCTGCGCGCACGACTGCTCCCGTACCTCGTCACGCTGCACGATTTGCAGTTCGTCAATCCGCGCGCATTCGAAACGGACGGAATGCCGGAGCCCGACGCCGACTGGATCGTCGCCATTGGGCCGCTGCTCGAGCGCGCGGCGACGGTGATCGCTCCCTCGGAGTTCATTCTGAACATCGCGATCGTGTGCTCGCCCGGAATTCGCGCGACGGTGATCCCTCCGGGCGTACGCCTGCCTTCCATGCGGGCGACGCTGCAGACCCCGGCGGACTTCGCGGCCCGCACGCCGAAGCGGGTCATCGCCGTCGTCGGCGCCGTCGGACCGCACAAGGGCAGCAGCGTGCTCACCGGGCTCGCGACAGCGCTCGAGAACAGCGACATCGGGATCGTCGTCATCGGATACACCGATACGCGCATCGTGCCGGGCTGGGTCGTCCCGGGCGTGCTCTACGTGCACGGCGCGTACGAGGACGGCACGCTGCCCGCCTGGCTCAGCGCCTACCGCGTCGACGCAGTGCTGTTTCCGAACCGCTTGCCGGAGAGCTTCAGCTACACGCTCTCCGAGGTCTGGGCCGCCGGCGTCCCGGTCGTGGTCCCCGACCAGGGAGCGCTTGGCGAGCGCGTCGAGCGCGAAGGCGGCGGTTGGCTGCTGCCGGCAGGATTCGACGGCGACGATGCCGCGGCGCTTCTCGTCTGGCTCTCCTCGGCCGAGGGCGCCGCCGAGCGCGCCCGCGTAAAATCACCGATCGTGCCGAACGACCCCCGGCGCGTCCCGACCCTCGAAGCCATGTCCCGCGACATCGACGTCCTCTACGCACGGTTCGGCCTACCGCCACCCGCTGCAGCGGATGCCGCCGCGGCGAACGAAGCCCTCGCGCCGCTCCTCGCGGCGAATCTGGACGGCTTCGCGTTCCGCAAGGAACTCGTGAAGCTGACCGGTGAGCTCGGCGACGCGACGAGGCAGCTCGCCGAATCCAGAGCATGGGGCGAGAAGCTCGAGCGCGACGGCGCCGCCTGGGCCGCCAAGCTCGAAAGCGACATCGCGGAGCTCAAGCGCGAAATCGAACGGCTCGGCGCGGACAATCGGGTGCTGGCCGAGCGCAAGGCCGCGTTCGACCTTCTGCCGCAGAGCATCCAGCGGTACCTGCTGAGGCGAGCGATTCGTGCGCGGCCTTGACGTCAGCATCGTCACGTTCCGCCCCGACCTGCCGCTACTTGAAAAGCTCATCGCGAGCCTCGCCGAGCAGGTCACGGGCCAGAACGCTGCCGTCCTGATCCTCGACAACTCGCCCGACGAGGAGGCGACGGCGCGCATCGCCGCGCTGGCCCCGTTGCAGCCGGGCAGTGCGTTCCTGCGCGTCGACGTCCGCCATTCGCCGACGAACGTCGGCTTCGGGCGTGGCCACAACGCGAACGCCGCGCGCTGCACCGCGCCGTTCCTGCTCGTCATCAATCCGGACTGCATCCTGGAGCCCGGCGTGATCGCGCCGCTGCTCGAGGTCGCACGTAACGACGAGCGGCGTGTCGCCGCGTGGGAGCTGCGCCAGATTCCCTACGAGCATCCGAAGGCTTACGACCCCGTGACCCTCGACGTGCCCTGGGTGAGCGGCGCAGCGACGCTCTTCCGGCGCAGCACCTGGGACGCCGTCGGCGGCTTCGATCCGGCACTCTTCATGTACGGCGAGGACGTCGATCTCTCCTGGCGCCTGCGTGCGAGAGGCTTTCGCCTCCGCTACCTGCCGAAGTTCGCCGTCGTTCATCGAACCTATGCAGTCGCCGGCGAGGTGAAGCCGCTGCAGGTGCTGGGCGGCGTGCTGACCAACCTGTGCCTGCGGGCGCGCTATGGAGGTCTCGCGCGCACGTTGCAAGGCCTGTCGATGCTTGCCGCCGAGATTCTCGCCCCGCAGGACTTCCCCGGACGGCGCCGCGGCCTCGTCAGAACGTTCGGGCGCTTCCTGCGCCGATGGCCCCACTTCGCGATGACGCGCGTGTATGCGACCCCGCGGTTCCGGCCGGAGTTCTCGGGATGGGGATACGAGGTGCGACGCGACGGAGCGTTCGTGTCGTTCCGCTCGCGACGCGAGAGCCCGCGGCGCGATCCGCCGCTCGTCTCGATCCTCGTGCGCACCGTCGGGCGGGGCGCATGGCTGCGCCAGGCGCTCGAATCGGTCGCGCAGCAGACTTGGCCCAACGTCGAGGCGATCGTGATCGAGGACGGCCCGCGGACGTCGCAGGCGATCGTCGACGAATTCCGCAAGCGGCTCGTCGTTCGCTATCGCGCGACCGGCGAGAAGGTCGGGCGCGCGCGCGCGGGCAACCTCGCGCTCGCCGACGCACGAGGGGAGTGGCTCAACTTCCTCGACGACGACGATGTGCTCTTCGCCGATCACGTCGAAGTCCTGATGGACGCCGTCGAAGCCGCACACGCGCGTGGCGCGTACGCGCTCGCCTGGGAGACGCTCACCGAGATCAAGGACAACGAGCGCGCCGAGTATGTCGAGATCGCGCACCTCACTCGATTTCGCCAGGCGTTCAATCGCCTTACGCTGTGGCATCACAATTTCATGCCGATTCAGGCGGTCTTGTTCCATCGCGATCTCTACGCGCGCTACGGCGGGTTCGCCGAAGACATGGATCAGCTCGAGGACTGGAACCTCTGGACACGCTACACGCTCGAGGATGATTTCCTGTTCGTCGAGAAGACGACGTCGAAGTACCGCGTGCCCGCGGGCGCCCGCGATGCCGCCGGCCGCCAGCAGCGCCTCGACCGCGCGTACCAGGATGCGGTCGATCGGCAGCGGGCGCTCCGGGTGACGCTGTCGCCGCGCGACATTTCGCAGATGGCGGAAAACTATGCGCGCTCCCAGTCGATCGTGATGGTCAGTCGCAGCGACGTGCGCAACTTCGTCGTCGCCCGACCGTGGCTCGCGCGGATCGCCGCATGGCGGCACCCGCTCGCACGCCGGCTGAAGGGTCGCTAGGCTTCGCCCCGGCCGCGACGCGTCGAGGCGCGCTGCGGCCCCGAAACCCTCACCGCGAACCGCTGCGTGCGAAGAGCCCTTTGACGCGCGAGAAAGGCACGGAGAGCCAGCCGCGGAGTGTCTCGCGGCGGCGGCCGACACGATGCTCCTCTTCGAGTTCCGCCTTTGCCTTCCCGAGTTCGGCTTCCCGGGCCTCGAGCTCCCGATCGCGCGCCTCGATCAGCACGTGCAGGCGAGCGATCTCGCGGTAAGTCGCCTCGAGGCGCTCCACGAACACGGCGGAAAGCCCGCCGAGCGCGGCGAGTGCCGCTGCACCCGTCCAGTCGCCGGTCCAGCGCAGCGCGATGCGCATGC
>DATKMY010000108.1:0-4877 GCA_035541655.1 Casimicrobiaceae bacterium
GGCCCGGTCGAATCGTCGGTGACAGCCGCGGCCGGTGCTTCGTCCCGCGATCGAGCGTTCGTCGCGCGGGCGTTCGCGACTCGAACGGGGAGCGGCGCCCTCAGTCTCAGTGTGAGCCGGGCCACAGAGGCGCGCGGTGCCTTGTCAGCCGCCCTTCCCGGCGGTAACGTAGACGCCCCTCGATCCTGAGGGACGCTGCGCTGACCCGCCACGGCTGTCGGGATCCTCTGTCCCATCCCGCGGGCGACGTCTCGCTGCCTCCTCGTCAACGAAGCAGGAGAAGCGATGAACAAGATCACCTCGATCGTCCTCTGGGTGGCGGTCGCCGTAGCGGGCGCGTTCGCCTTTGCCGCGCTGGCGCTCGGGCGCGGCGAATCGGTGAACGCTGCCTGGCTCGTCACCGCTGCGCTCTCGGTGTACTTCATCGCGTACCGCTTCTACGGCAAGTACATCGCCGAGAAAGTGCTGCAACTCGACGACAGCCGGCCCACGCCTGCAGTCCGGCACGACGACGGCATGGACTACGTGCCGACGAACAAGTGGGTGCTCTACGGCCACCACTTCGCGGCGATCGCCGGCGCAGGGCCGCTCGTGGGACCCGTGCTCGCCGCGCAGATGGGCTTCCTGCCGGGAACCCTGTGGATTCTCGCCGGTGTCGTCGTCGCGGGTGCGGTCCAGGACTTCATCGTGCTGTTCGCGTCGGTGCGGCGCGACGGCAAGTCGCTGGGCGAGATGATCAAGATGGAACTCGGGCCGATCCCCGGCTCGCTCGCTCTGGTCGGCGTGCTCGCGATCATGATCATCATTCTCGCGGTGCTGGCGCTGATCGTCGTAAAGGCGCTAACGGGGAGCCCGTGGGGACTTTTCACGATCGCGGCGACGATTCCGATCGCGCTGGCGATGGGGGTCTACATGCGCGTGATCCGGCCGGGCAAGGTCGGCGAAGCGTCGGTGTTCGGCGTCGTCCTGCTCCTCGCATCGATCATCTTCGGGAGGAACGTTGCTGAAAGCGCGACGCTCGCCCCGCTGTTCACCCTAACGGGAACGCAGCTTGCCTGGGCGCTGATCGTCTATGGCGCAGTCGCGGCGAGCCTCCCCGTGTGGCTGATGCTCGCGCCGCGCGACTACCTGTCGACGTTCCTGAAGATCGGCACGGTCGCGGCACTCGCAATCGGCATTTACGTCGTCGCTCCGCCGCTCGCGATGCCGCAGACGACGCGCTTCATCGACGGGTCGGGTCCGGTGTTCGCCGGCTCGCTGTTCCCGTTCCTCTTCATCACCATCGCCTGCGGGGCCGTGTCCGGGTTCCATTCGCTGATATCGTCCGGCACGACGCCCAAGATGATCGAGAAGGAGTCGCACATGCGCTTCATCGGCTTCGGCGGAATGCTCGCCGAGTCGTTCGTCGCCATCATGGCGCTCTCGGCGGCATGCGTTCTCGATCCGGGCATCTACTTCGCGATGAACTCGCCGGGGGCGGCGATCGGAACGACCGCGACGAACGCCGCGCAGGTGATCTCGAACTGGGGCTTCACGATTACGCCCGAAATGATCGAGCAGACCGCGAAGGACATCGGCGAGAACAGCATCCTCTCGCGCGCCGGCGGCGCGCCGACGCTCGCCGTCGGCATGGCGCAGATCCTCGCGAAAGCCGCCGGCGGCAAGGCGATGGAGGCCTTCTGGTATCACTTCGCGATCTTGTTCGAGGCGCTCTTCATCCTGACCGCAGTCGACGCGGGCACGCGCGTAGGCCGCTTCATGATCCAGGACATGCTGGGCCACGTGTACAAGCCGCTCGGCAACACCGAGCTCCTTCCGGCCAACGTGCTCGCCACCGCGCTCTGCGTCGGCGCGTGGGGCTACTTCCTCTATCAGGGTGTGGTCGACCCGCTCGGCGGCATCAACACGCTGTGGCAGCTCTTCGGCGTAGGCAACCAGATGCTCGCCGGCATCGCGCTGCTCCTCTGCACGAGCATGCTCGTGAAGATGAAGCGCGAGCGCCACGTCTGGGTGACGCTCGTGCCGACGTGCTGGCTGCTCGTGACGACGCTGACCGCGGGGGTGCAGAAGATCTTCAGCAGCGACCCGAAGATCGGCTTCATCGCGCTCGCGAACAAGTTCAGCTCGGCGGCCGCGCAGGGAGCCGTCCTCGCGCCGGCGAAGTCCGTCGCCGAGATGCAGCGGGTCGCATTCAACAACTATCTCGACGCGATCGTCTGCAGCATCTTCGTCGTCCTCGTGCTGGCGATGTGCTGGTACACGTTCGTGATCTGCCGCCAGGCGCTGCGGCAGGCGCAGCCGACGGCGCAGGAGATTCCGCCGATGGCTCCGGCATCGATGGCGGCCGACTAGATGAGCAAAGCAGACGCGGCGCGCGCCGGCGCGCTCCCCCGACCTTCCGCCGACAGCGCGGGCGCCGATCAGGGCGCCCGCCTGGAGGGCATCCTGCGCTCGATGCGCCAAGGCGCGCGGCAGATCTTCGGCATCCCGGACTACGAACGCTACGTCGCGCATTGCGCCGAGCATCATCCCGGCGAGCCGGTCCTATCGAAGCGGGAGTTCTTCGCACAGGCGATCGACAGAAAGTACTGCAAGAGCGGCCCGCGCTGCTGCTAGGGCGCGCGCGTCCCGACCTCCCGCCGGGGGCAGTCGCGCAGCGCCTTTCCTCGTCAGGACGCGTGCGCACCACGGCACGCGCACCAGGACCAGGAGAAACACCATGGCGACAAGAGGCCGGCCGGCCGGGTCTTGCTCGCTCCGAAGTATCTTTCGCAGATGATCGATCCGCTCTTCTGGCTTCCGAGCGGAACGGGTCAGATCGGCTTCATCAACATCAGCGGCGCCGCGTCGTCCAAGCCGGAAGTCGAAGCCGACATCATCGAAAATGTCGCGACGTACGGCCACCAGCTCGGCCGCATCTCCGCCGTGCTGAACGCCATTCTGACCGATCTCCAAGCCAGAAAGCGGCGGGGGGATGCGAAGAAGGCCGTCGATGCGTTCGAAGCGATGAATGCGAACATCACCGCTGTCAAGGCGCGATACCTCGCTCCCACGCAGGGGAACGTCGACCGGCTGATCGAGGGCATCAACGCGCTCAAGGGCAGGAGACCCGACGAGTACGAGCGGCTCCGCAAGGAATTGAGGAGGAAGCTCCTCGACGATGGGCCGGCCGCGGCTAAGCGCGTGCCGCGCAGGAAGGCCAAGTCGACTCGATCTGCATAGCCCTTTTGCCGAGACCGTCGACGCCGCGCCTCGCGTAGTATGTGGAGGATGGACCGACGCAATTCGATGACGCCGGCGCACGCTCGTGCCGCGGCGATGGCGTGCGTCGCGACGCTGCTGTTCCTGCCGGGGCGAGCGCACGCGTGGGGTCCCGAAGGCCACTCGGTCGTCGCCGAGATCGCACAGCGCCGATTGACTCCCGCGGCCGCCAGTGCCGTGACCCGGATGCTCGGTCTGGGCGTGTCGCTCGCATCGATTTCGATGTGGGCCGACGACGTTCGGGCGAGCCGGCCCGATACCTACAACTGGCATTTCGTCAATATCCCGCTCGAGGATTCGAGCTACGATCCCGCGCTCCATTGCGCGCCGTCCCCGAAGAAGGGCGACTGCATCGTCGCAGAGCTCGAGCGGCTGCGAAATGAGCTGCGGTGCGCACCTACCGACGCCGCGAGGAGCGACGCGCTGCGCTTCGCGGTCCATTTGGTGGCGGACATACATCAACCGTTGCACACGATCCGCGAGAAGCAAGGCGGCAACCAGGTGCTCGTAGCGACCTACATCGCCGGAGCGACGTGCACGGGCCGCTGCACACCGACGCCGACTGCGACCAACCTTCACGCGGTATGGGACACGACGATTCTGTACAAAGCCGCCTGGGATTGGGGCGCCCTCGTCGAGGACGTCGAAGGGAATCTGCCCCAATACATTCGGGGTGCTTCGACCTCTCGCGAGCCGAAGGACTGGGCGCTCGAGACTCATCGCGTCGCGCAGTCGGTGTGGGCCGCGACGCCGGCCAACAGTGTGATCGACGACCAATACTATCGAATGGCGCTGCCGATCGCGCTGCAGCAACTCGGTCGCGCCGGAGTTCGGCTGGCCGGCTTTCTCAACGAAGCCTACGCGGCGACGTCGTGCCCGGTGCGATGAGTTCGGCGGACGCGCCAGCGGGAACCGCGCGATTTCCCCAGGAGGCAAGCGGCGGCTCCGCGGGCGTTGGTCGGTAGCCCTGCTTTGGCGCGCGCTGCACGGCGGCGCGACCCGGATTCTGCCCTCACATTCTCTCGAACCTCCGATAGCCCACGGCCTCGGCAACAAACGGCGCGGCGATCGCATCTTCGCCCGCCAAGTCCGCGATCGTTCGCGCGACTTTCAGAATGCGGTGATACGCGCGCGCCGACAGCGACAGGCGAGCCATGGCGCTCCCGAGCAGCGCTGCGCCCGCCGAATCCGGTCGACAGTTCGCTTCGATCTCGCGCGGCAGCAACCGTGCGTTGGGCTTTCCCTGGCGCGCGAGCTGTCGATTCCGGGCGGCGGTGACTTCGGTCCGCACCGCGGCGCTCGTCGGCGCCCGCTCCGGCGAACCGTCGCCTGCGATGGCCCCGAGAGCCACGGCCTCGGAGGCGAGCGCGGGTACTTCGACGCCGAGATCGATCCGATCGAGCAGGGATCCCGAGACGCGGCCGCGATAGCGTGCGATCTTGTCGAGCGCGCACCTGCAACGCCCGCTCGCATGACCGAGCCAGCCGCAAGGGCAGGGATTCATTGCAGAGACGAGCTGGAACTCGGCGGGAAAGGTGCTTTGGCGCGCGGCGCGTGAGATATGGATCACGCCGGACTCGAGAGGCTCGCGCAGTACCTCGAGCACCCGGCGATCC
>DATKMY010000109.1:0-5726 GCA_035541655.1 Casimicrobiaceae bacterium
GACCAAGAGCCAGCTCTCGGGCGGGGTCGACCTGGTCAATTTCTCGGCCAAGTTCAACAACAACGGCTCACTGCCCGCCCTCAACCAACCTCTCAGCACTCCGGCCGGCAACAACGGCGGCGACGCCGGCAGCCTGAACGCGGTGCCGAACGTTTACGCGGTCTTCCCGATCAATCCGCAATGGACGTTCGGGATCGGCGTCAACGCGCCGTTCGGCCTCGTCACCGACTACGACAGCGGCTGGGTCGGGCGCTACCAGGCGCTCAAGTCCGACGTGAAGACGATCAATGTGAACCCCGCGGTCTCGTTCAAGATCACGGACAACCTCGCGATCGGCGTCGGCGCCGACTATCAGCACGTCAAGGCGACGTTCAGCAGCAACTTCAACTATTCGGCAGGTCTCGCGCAGGCGGCGACGGCGGCGGCTGCCGGAGGGTTGATCCCCCCCTCGCTGGTGCCGACGATCGTCGCGGCGACACCCGGTCTCGACTCGTACGTCAACATCAACGGCGACGACTACGCGTGGGGCTGGAACATCGGGCTCCTGTGGGATGTCGACAAGAACATGCGCATCGGCGCGCAGTACCGCTCGGGCTTCAGCTACAACATCTCGGGCAACGTGAGCTTCCAGAACCCGGCGCTGCCGTCGAATCTTCCGCCGCCGCTCGCGCCGGTCGTCGCCGGGCTGGCCGCACAGGTGAACGCGGCGCTCTTCAACGGCGGCGTCACCGCCGACATCAAGTTTCCGTCGATCAGCAACGCGTCCGTCTTCTACCGGCTCGACGACAAATGGGACCTGATGGGCGACCTTCAGTACACCCACTGGAGCGTGCTCCAGAATCTCACGTTCGTCCGCACGACCGGCGCGGTGCTCCAGAGCACTCCCGAGAACTTCCGCAACACCTGGCGCTTCGCGGTAGGCACCAACTATCACTACGACGACAAGTGGACGCTCCGCGCCGGCTACGCGTACGACCAGACGCCGGTGAACAGCACGGACCTCACGCCGCGGCTTCCCGACAACAATCGCAACTGGTTGACGATCGGCGCGCAATACAAATGGACGAATGACCTCGCGCTTGATTTCGGGTTCGCTTACATCTGGATCAGCGATCCCCAGATCAACCAGAACGCCGGCAGCACGGCGCAGAACGGCCTGATCAAGGGGAACTATTCGGCCGACGTGCAGATTTACGGGGTGCAGCTCACGTATTCGTTCTAGCCAGGATGCGGCCGTGCGCGGGGTTCCGGTCGTCGCGCTCGCGCTGCTGCTCGCGGCGCCCGCGTTCGCGCTGGACATCGGCGGAGTCAAGCTCGACGACCGGGCAAATGTGGGTGGCCAGCAGCTCGTCTTGAACGGCGCGGGCGTTCGCACGCGAGTGATGTTCAAGGTCTACGTTGCCAGCCTGTATCTTCCGGCCAGGACGAACGACGCCGCCGCGGTGCTCGCGAAGGAGCCGCGCCGAATCCAGATGAACCTGCTGCGTACGCTCGCCCCCGACCAGCTCGTCGACGCGCTGAACGACGGGATGAAGGAGAACAACTCCGATGCGGAGCTCGCTGCGGTCAAAACGCAGACCGACCAGCTGACGGCGATCATGCGCTCGCTGGGCGAGATCAAGGAGGGAAGCGTCGTGACGCTCGACTTCGCCGATGGCGCGACCGCGGTCGGCCTGAACGGCGCCGCGCGTGGGACGGTCCCCGGCGACGCCTTCAACGCGGCGCTCACGAAGGTCTGGCTCGGCGACAAGCCGGTGCAGGCCGACCTCAAGAAAGCGCTGCTCGGCGGCTGACTCCGGGCGTGCCGGATTTCTGGGCCTCCTGCGGGTACAGGCTGCTGAGCGCCGGCGCCGACGGGCGGCTCGCCGTCACCGACGATTTCCTGCGCGCGTCACTGCTCCGGCCCGAGCTCGCGCCGATCCCCGAATCGTGCGGATCGGAGCTCGCATTGCACGAGAAACTGATCGCCGCGCCGCGCGCGGCCGTTGCCGATACCGAGATCGCGGCGATCGACGACGAGGACGCGCGGACGAACTTCGGCGTCTGGCTGCGGTTCCGGGATCGCCTCACGAGTGCCGCCACCCTCGAGGGGGCGTATCTCGCGCTCTTTCGCGGGGGCGTGGACGTGCCGCCGGTCCTGGTCGGCCAGCTCACCGAGATCCTCGTTCGCCACGTGCTCGGGGCAGGCGCCGATCCCATCGAGGCGAGGGCCGGCGAGATGCTGTTCCGATCGCAGAAGATCGCGCTGACCGGCGAAGGCGCGGTGATGGCCGCGGACGAGGAGACGGTCGAGCTGCTCGCGTCGACGGGCGGCTTCGGAAGCCTCGGCGAGCTCCTGCAGAAGAACCGCACGCCGCTGCGCACGGTCGACCTCGACACGCTCGACGCAACCAACGCTGTGAGCTATTGGGAGCGCGACGAGCGCCGCGATCTCGCGATCAGCCTGAACCGCGGGCAGCCGGCGCTCGCCGGCCTCTGTCGCGTGCTCGAGAAGTGGATCGCGCACTTCCTCGGCGTGGTCGTGACGATCCGCCCGCAGAGCGAGATCGACGACCGCCGGTGGGTCTGGCACGTCGGGCTCGATGCCGAGGCCAGTTCGCTGCTGAACGACCTGTACAATCACGCCGAGGTCGACGACGACCGGATGCGGCGGCTGCTCTGCCTGTTCGAGCTGCGGTTCGCGAATCCGGGCGACATGCGCCCGCAGATCGCCGGGCGCCCGGTCTACCTCGCGATGGCGATGGACGCCAACGCGCGGCTCAGGCTGAAGCCGCAGAATCTCCTTCTCAATCTGCCGCTCGCACGGACCCAATGACGACGCCTCCTTTCACGACATCGATCTCGCTACGGCCGATGACGCCGCTCCTGGTCGCCCTCTCGATCGCGCTCGCCGGCGTGTCGCCCGCGCGCGCACAAAACTCCGGCTACGTTCCGGCTCCCGCCGCGCCGTCGGGGACGAAACCCGCTGCGCCGGACGCGAAGGCGGTGGCGCCCGAAGACAAGAGCGGGCGCCGAGCGCGGCGTGCCCAGGCCCCTGCCGAGCCGGCACCGGCGCTTGTGCCGCGCGAGGAGAGCCCGATCTATCCGCTCGCCTGGCTCGAAGGATGCTGGGCGAGCGACGTGAACAAGCGCGAAACCCGCGAGCATTGGCTCCCGCTGCGGGGGAACCTCATGCTCGGCATGAGCCAGACCATCGTGCAGGGCAGGACGCAGGACTATGAATACCTGCGAATGGAATCGCGCTCCGACGGCGTCTACTACGTCGTGCTCACGTCGGGGCAGAATGCGACGAGTTTCAAGTTCGAAGGAAAGACCGTCGTGACGATGGGAGACCGCACCGACGACGAATTCGTCTTCACGAATGCGACGCTCGAGTTCCCGAGCAGGATCGTCTACAGGCGCGCGCGCGAGGGCTGGCTGTACATCTCGGTCGTCGGCAAGGTCAAAGGCGGCGACAAGGAGGTGACCTACCCGATGCGCCGGATCAGCTGCGAGACGGGCGAGTTCATCAACCGCTAGCCGCGCGCCGCGCCCGTTTCCGCATCAACGGTCGGACCGGGGCCGCGTCGCTGCCGACGCCGCGCCGCGATTCGCAAGCGCGTCGGCACGGTCGTTGAGCGGGTGATCGTTGTGGCCTTTCACCCAATGCCAGCGGATGCGATGGCGCGCGGCGGCCGCGTCGAGTTCGCGCCACAGATCGGCGTTCTTGACAGCCTTTTTGTCCGCGGTCTTCCAGCCGTTGCGCTTCCAGCCGTGAATCCACGTCTCGATGCCGTTCTTCACGTACTGCGAATCGGTGTAGAGCTCGACATCGCAGTGACGCTTGAGCGAATCGAGCGCACGGATGACCGCGGTCAGCTCCATCCGGTTGTTCGTCGTCGCCGGCTCGCCGCCGAAGAGCTCCTTCTCGTGATCGCCCCAGACCAGCAAAGCGCCCCAACCGCCCGACCCCGGATTTCCCTTGCACGCGCCATCGGTGTAGATCGTCACCGTCCCCGTCATCGCGGCCTCGGCGCGAGACGGCGGAAGTCGGCGCGGGCGGCTTCGGTCGCCTCGACGCAGCGGGGTCGCACCAAACGTCTTACTCGACGCGTTCGATGCACTGCCGCGCCTGCCGCGGGGCTGTGGCGAGCCCGTTCTTGCGGTGCTCCCATGCGGGCGTGATGATGCGCATGCCAAGCACTCGCTTGGTTGCGCGGAGGTAGTAGACCCCGCCTGCGATCGGCCACCACCGGTCGCCGGCCGCTTCGAAGAAACCGAACCGCGCGCGCCAGCGCTCGCTCGTGAACGGAGGGACGTAGCAGTCGAGCGCGCCGCCGGTCACCTCGAATCCGAGGAGCGCGAGCCAATCCTTGAGGCGGTAGAGCGCAATGAAGCTTCCGTTCCACGGCGCGGTTTCGCCGCGTCCGAAATAGCGGCGCGCACCGAAGAGACTGAAAGGATTGAATCCGGAGATGACGATCTGTCCTTCGGGCCGCATCGCGCGATACACCTCGCGCAACAACTGGTGCGGATCGCTCGTGAATTCGAGCGCATGCGGCAGCACGATCAGGTCGAGCGAATTTTCCGCGAACGGCAGCCAGTGCGGGTCGGCGAGAATCTGCGCGGGCGGTTGCGGGCCAACCGTCCAGCACGCGGCGATCCGGCTTTGCGCCAGGAACGAATACTCGGGAAGGCCGACCTGGATGGCCTGGAAGCCGAAGATGTCGGCCACCGTGCGGTCGAACCAGGCTTGCTCGCGCTCGTGCAGATACTGCCCGAGAGGCGTCGTCAGCCAATCCGCGAGCGTTCCCGAAAGCTCGATCCGATCGCCGCCAGGAGCGTCCATGCCGGCGATTATCCGCAAGCCCGTCGCTCCCGACAACTCTTGCACCGCGGCGGTGCGCTTCGCCGACGAGGATTGTTTGCCGCACCGCACGATCGCGTGCGACGAAGGTCGTGCGCTCGCTGCCGCCCGCGAGAGGACGCCCAGACCGATCCATGCGCCGCGCGTCGGACGGGCGCCCGCTTCCGGTTGACGCTGTGTTGGCCGGCGCCTACCATCGCCGCACTCCAAGCCGCCCAGGCCCGCTCGAATTGCGCGTTAAATCGCTCGTCCTTTTTGTATTCGTCGCCGCGCTGCTCGCCGCATGCGCGACTCCTCGTTCACCCTCCGACGATTCCGCCGCCGAGCACAGCGGCCCGCCGGAGCCTTCGCCACCCCTCACCCCGGCGCCCGAGGCGGCGACGGCCGAAGCGATTCCGTTTCCTTTCCCGCCCGAGAACGAGCTCGAATCGCTCCCCGCGCCGGCCGAAGATCTATGGGTGCGAATCCGCCGCGGCTACGCGATCCCCGACATCGACGATCCGCTGGTCGCGAAGTGGGAGGAGTGGTATTCGACGCGTCCCGACTATGTCGCGCGGATGATCGACCGGAGCCGCCGCTACCTCTACTACATCGTCGTCGAGGTCGAGGAGCGGCACATGCCGCTCGAGATCGCGCTGCTGCCGATGATCGAGAGCGCGTATAACCCGAACGCGCTGTCGGTGGCCCGCGCCTCCGGAATCTGGCAGTTCACGCCGTCGACCGGGACTCACTACGGGCTGCAGCAGAACTGGTGGTTCGACTCCCGTCGCGACGTCGTCGCCGCGACCGAAGGCGCGCTCACGTACCTGCAGAAGCTCTACGGCGACTTCAACGATTGGCAGCTCGCCCTTGCCGCCTACAACTGGGGCGAGGGCAACGT
>DATKMY010000110.1:0-4092 GCA_035541655.1 Casimicrobiaceae bacterium
CACGGGGATGGGGCTCGGCGGCCTGATCGACCTTGCGTCGATGATCGGCATCGAGCGCGGCAATCAGGACTTCGGCCTCACGTTCGCGAAATGGGGGTTCGACCAGGGGCCGTACCTGTTCGTGCCGCTCTTCGGCCCGACGACGGTTCGCGACGGCGCGGGCTGGATCACGCGGCTCTTCGTCGGCCCGGTCGGCTTCATCCCCGAGGTGCCGCTGCGCAATTCGCTCTACGGCATCGGCGCGGTCGACCTGCGCGCGCAAGTGACGGAAGCGACGAAGATCGTCGACACCGCAGCGCTCGACCGCTACATCTTCATCCGCAACGCGTATTTGCAGCGGCGGCGCTATCTGCAGTACGACGGCAAGCCGCCGCCGGAGCCGGAGGACACGCAATGAGCAGAACGGGCGGGATGTTTCGGCGCGCGGCGGCGCTGGCGGCGCTCGTCGCGGCAGCCGTGTTTTTCGGCGCCCCTGCGCTCGCCCAGGAGTCGCCCGACGCCACGGTGAAGCGCGTTGCCGAGGACACGCTCGCCGCGGTCAGGTCCGACCCGCAGGTCCAGGCGGGGAATCAGGCGCGGATCCGCGAGGTCGTCGAAAGCAAGGTGGCGCCGTACTTCGACTTCGCGCGTATCACTGCGCTCGCGATGGGCAAGAACTGGCGCACGGCTACGCCCGAGCAGCAGAAACGCCTCACCGAGGAATTCCGCAGTCTACTCGTGCGCACGTATTCCGGCGCGCTCACCCAGTACCGCGACGAGAAGATCGACTACAAGCCGCTGCGGATGAATCCCGGCGACAGCGAGGCCATCGTGCGCACGGCGGTGGTGCGAGCGAGCGGTCCGCCGGTTCCGATCGACTACGGCATGCAGAAATCGTCGGACGGCTGGAAGTGCTACGACGTCGTTGTGGCCGGCGTCTCGCTCGTCACCAACTACCGCGACGAGTTCAACGCGCAGGTCGAGAAAGGCGGGGTGGATGGCCTGATCAAGACCCTCGCCGATCGCAACAAGGGCGTGGCGGCGAAATGACCGCGCGCGCTAGCTCGCCGGGCGAGTCGCTCGCGGGATTCTCCGCCGACGGCGCGGGCGCGCGTTGGAGCTACAGCGGGTCTCTCAGCTTCGCCAACGCGGCGCGCGTTTTCGAGGCGGCAGCGGCGCTTCCGCTGCCGAGCGCCGGCGAGGTCGATCTCTCCGGCGTGGTCGCCGTCGATTCGTCGGCCGTCGCGGTGCTCCTCGCGCTGTCGAGGCGCGCCCTGGAAGAAGGCAAGCCGCTCGCGTTCACCGGGGTTCCCGCAGCGCTTCGGGCTCTCGCCGACCTCTACAGCGTCGAGGACCTGCTGGCCGCCTGACTTCGTCGACGCGAGGCCGGCGGTGCCGTCCGTGCGTCTTCACTTCGGTTTCCTCACGTGCCCATCGCCGTCGAAGTCGTCAACGTCGCTCGCCGCTTCGGTCGCGTGCAGGCGCTCGACGGCGTGAGCCTCGCCGTCGAGGAGGGAGAGTTCTTCGGATTGCTCGGGCCGAACGGCGCCGGCAAGACGACGCTGATCTCGATCCTCGCGGGCCTCACGCGCGCCGACCGCGGCACCGCGCGAATTCTCGGCCACGACGTCGTCACCGCGTATCGCGCGTCGCGCCGCGCGCTCGGCGTCGTTCCGCAGGAGCTCGTATTCGACCCGTTCTTCACGGTACGCGAGACGCTCGAGATTCAATCGGGCTATTTCGGCATTCGCGACAACGGGCTCTGGATCGACGAAATCCTCCATCACCTCGACCTCGAGACGAAAGCGAACGCCAACATGCGCTCGCTCTCGGGCGGGATGAAGCGCCGCGTGCTCGTGGGCCAGGCGCTTGTCCACAAGCCGCCGGTGATCGTGCTCGACGAGCCGACCGCGGGCGTGGACGTCGAACTCCGGCAGAGCCTCTGGATGTTCATCCGCAAGCTGAATCGCGACGGCCACACGATCATCCTGACCACGCATTACCTCGAGGAAGCCGAGGCGCTGTGCACGCGCATCGCAATGCTCAAGGCCGGTACGGTCGTTGCTCTCGACACCAAGCAGAACCTGCTGTCGCGCTTCGCGGGGCTCACCGTCCGTCTCGCCGCCGCGCGCGTTCCCGCAGCGTGGCAGGCGCGCGTGCTGCGCCGGGATTCCGGCGTCTTCTTCATCGGCCTCGAGCGCTATTCCGACCTGGAGTCGCTGCTCGCCGCGCTGCGCGAAGACGGTATCGCGATCGACGAGCTCGCGCTCTCCGAGACCGATCTCGAGCAGGTCTTCCTCAGGATCATGTCGGGGAGCGGCGCCGGGGCCGCCGCGCCGGAGCCCGTGCGATGAAACCGGTCTCCGGCGCGGGCTGGCCGACGCTCCTCTACAAGGAGCTCCTCCGCTTCCAGAAGGTCTCCTTCCAGACGGTGCTCGCGCCGGTGCTGACCGCGCTCCTCTATCTGCTGATCTTCTCGCATGTACTCGAGTCGAACGTTTCCGTGTTCGGCGGAAGGGTCTCGTACACCGCGTTCCTGATCCCGGGGCTCGTGATGATGTCCGTGCTGCAGAACGCGTTCGCCAATACGTCGTCGTCGCTGATGCAGTCGAAGATGAACGGCAACCTGATCTTCATACTGCTCCCGCCGCTCTCGCCGCTCGAATTCTTCGCGGCGTACGTGATCGGCGCGATGGTGCGCGGAATCGTCGTCGGGCTCGGTGTGTTCGCGGTCACGCTCTTCTTCGTTCCGTCGCTGCTCGTGCTGCCTCATCCGGTCTGGGCGCTCGGCTTCGCGCTGCTCGGCAGCGCGATCCTGGGGACGCTCGGCCTCGTCGCCGCGATCTGGGCCGACAAGTTCGATCAGATCGCGGCGTTCCAGAACTTCATCATCGTGCCGCTCACGTTCCTGTCGGGCGTCTTCTATTCGATTCACTCGCTGCCGCCCGTCTTCCAGGGGCTGTCGCACGCGAATCCGTTCTTCTATATGATTGACGGGTTCCGCTACGGGTTCTTCGGGTTGTCGGATGTCGCGCCCTCGATCAGCCTCGCGATCGTCGCCGCGTGCGCGCTGCTGTTGTCGGCTCTCACGCTCGCGATACTGAAAAGCGGCTGGAAACTTCGGCATTGAAAGATCGCGACGAGGGGCGCGCGACGCCGTCGCCGGCGTTCGGATTCCGCAATGCCGCTCGCGAACTCTCCACGAAACCGCCCATGGTCACGCCTGAATCCATCAAGTCGGCGATCGCCGCCGCCATCGTCTGCGAGCATCTCGAGGTGCGCGGCGACGGCCAGCATTGGGAAGCCGTGATCGTCAGCAACGCCTTCGCAGGCATCGCGCGGGTCCGCCAGCATCAGCTCGTCTATGCGGCGCTGGGCGAGCGGATGCGCGAGGAGATTCACGCGCTGTCGATGACGACCCTCACGCCGGCGCAATGGGCGGCAACGCGGGGAGGTTGACGTGAACCGACGGCGCCGATGGACAAGCTGCTGATCGAGGGCGGCCGGCCCCTGGTCGGCGAAGTGCGCGTCTCCGGCGCCAAGAACGCGGCGCTGCCGCTCCTCTGCGCGGCGCTGCTCACGACGGAGCCCCTGGTTCTGACGAACGTCCCGCGGTTGAACGACGTGCGGACGATGCGGACGCTGCTCGCGCAGATGGGCGTCCGCCACGACGCACCCGCGCCCGGTACCGTCGCCCTCGACGCGTCGCACATCGACTGGCCGCTCGCGCCCTACGAGCTCGTGAAGACGATGCGCGCATCCATCCTCGCGCTGGGCCCACTCCTCGCGCGCTGCGGCGAGGCGCGCGTGTCGCTGCCCGGCGGCTGCGCGATCGGCCTGCGACCCGTCGACCAGCACGTGAAGGGGCTCGTCGCGATGGGCGCCGAGATCGATCTCGAGCACGGCTACATCAGCGCACGCGCGAAGCGCCTTGCGGGCACGAGCTTCGTCTTCGATGTGGTCACGGTGACCGGCACCGAGAACCTGATGATGGCGGCTTGCCTCGCCGAGGGCACAACCACGCTCGAGAACGCCGCGCGCGAGCCCGAGGTCGTCGATCTGGCTCACTGCCTCGTCGCGATGGGTGCGACCGTCTCCGGCGCCAAGAACGCG
>DATKMY010000111.1:0-5871 GCA_035541655.1 Casimicrobiaceae bacterium
CCTGCGTATAGCGGTCGAAGAACTCGCCGATCTCGCGCAGCATTCGCTCCGGGTTCGCTCCGGCAAGCTCTCGGCGCAGCGCGTCGCGCTCTTCCGCGGTGCTGACCCAGGGCAGCTGTAGCAGCAAGGTCGGCGCGACTGTGCGCAAGATGGCGGGAACCGTCGGATCCCTCCGACAGAGCTCGGCGATCGCTTCGAGGACCGCGTGATAAGGCTCGCCGGCCCCGTATTGCTGCACGCACTGCCCGCGCACCGTCGCGGCGGCGGGAAGCGCGGAAGCGAACCGCTCGATCAGCGCGGTCTTGCCGATGCCGGGTTCGCCTGCAATCCAGACGATCGCGCGACTCCCGCCGGCGGCGCGCTCCCAGCTCCGGCGGAGTCGCTCGAGCATCGGGGCGCGGCCGATGAACGTGCGCGCCGACGCTTCGTCGTTGCCGCCGGCCGAGACACTGACGCTCCAGTCGATCGGCGTCGCTTCTCGTGAAACAGGACGGGGGTCCACGGCGTCCAACGCGGTCGTCGCGGCAATGAAGCGATAGCCGCGGCGCGCGGCGGTTTCTATGAACCGCGGTGCCCGCGGGTCGTCGCGAAGAGCCATGCGAATGTCGCTGATGGCCCCCTTCAAAACCGAGTCGCTCACGAAGCGATGTCCCCACACCTCGTCGAGCAGCGCGTTCTTCGTGAGCAAAGAGCCGGCCTGGCGTACGAGCGCGCAGAGCAATCCGAACGGGGTAGGAGAGAGCGGAATGGGGGCGCCGTCGCGGCGCAACCGCGCATTCGCTTCGTCGAGATCGAACTCGGCGAAACGGACGCGCAAGGGGCTCGAGGCGTTCGGCTGCGTGCTAGCCATGCGGGCGTCGTTTGCCACTGCGCCATGAGGCTGCTGTCGGGATGTTCTCACGCAAGCGCGTCACCTCGCAAAGGTTTCAGTCGTGCGGCCGCTCTCCCTGACGAGTTGTCGCCGTCCAGCGCGGCTTGCTGCCGCGCATGCCTTCCGGCAGCGCGAGCCCGACGCGGTGCCTCGCCACGGCATCGCCTGGGTCGAGGTGGGCGAGCATGACGGCGGCGGCGTCGGCGTACGCCACGATCATCTGCGGAATCAACGCCGCGAACACCGGCAGCAGGAACGGCGCCGGTAGCGCTCTTGCGAACGCCGGCACTTTGGCGGGCAAACGGTCTATCGAGAGACGCAGCTTCTCGGCGCCGAGGACCGGTGCGTCGACCATCGGGCCCGGGCACAGCAGGCGCCAGTTCAATCCGGTTCGCCGAACGCGTTCGAAATTTACTCGATGCGGCCAGTAGGTCGCCCGGACTTTGGGCAGATCCACCCCACGACGTCCGGATGCATCGATGTCGAGCATGGCGGCGCCGGCCAGGAACCAGCAAACGAACGCGTCCGGCGTAGGCACGGATTCCGCGGCGGTCACAACGCGATCGAAAAGCTCGACGAACTGCTGTCCGTCCGCGACGTTGCCCGCGCAATTGATCAGGGCGTCGTGGCCCGCGATCAAGCTCGCGAGCTCGGAACGTTCGCTGTGCGCGAGGTCGCCGCGGTGCACGGTGATCCGGTCCCCGGCGTTGGCCAGGAGACGAGACGGATCTCGAACGAACGCCGTGACCTCGTGCCCTGAAGCAAGCGCGATGCGGAGCACGTGCCCGCCGAGCGAGCCGGTCGCACCGAGTATGAAAATTCGCGACACGGCTCGTCTACCGCTCAGGGAGCGCGAAGGCCATCAAGTAATCGCCGGTCTTTGGCGAGCGCGCGGCGCCGCCGACCGAGACCACGACGTATTGACGGCCGGTCTTCGGCGACACGTAGCTCATCGGCGTCGCGCTCGCGCCGACGGGCAGCCGATGCTTCCACAGCTCCTTACCGGTCTCAGCGTCGTAGGCGCGCAGGTAGAAGTCTTGGGTGCCCGCGAAGAACACGACACCGCCCGCGGTGACCGATGTGCCGGCGTAGGTCGGCATGCCGACAGGCATCGGCATATGCGTGACGATCCCGAGCGGTCCGGTGTCTTCGCTCGTTCCCGCGGGAACTTGCCAGAGCAGCTTGTGCGACACGAGATCGATCGCGGCGATCGTCCCGAGCGGTGGCTCGTTGCACGGGACTCCGAGCGGCGATTGCCAGACTTCCACGAACACACCATACGGCGTCCCGGCCTGCGCTTGAAGGCCGGCGCCGTGGCCGTGTAGCCCGAGCTCCGGATAGCGAGCCGCCCACGCCGCGTACTCACTGCGCGGCACGAGCGTGCGGCTCGACGCCATGCGCAGATCGTTGACGTACGCGATGTGGTTCAGCGGATCGACCGAGACGCTGCCCCAGTTGAGGCCGCCCAAGGGACCCGGGTACTGCAGCGACCGATCGAGACCGACCGGCGTGAACTCGCCGTCGTAGCGATGCTGCCGGAAAGAGATCCGGCACCACAGCTGGTCCAGTGTCGTCATGCCCCACGCGCGCTGCTCGCTGAGTGGCTCCGCGCCGATCGCCGGCATGTCCACGGAGTAGGGCTGCGTGGGCGACAGGCGCTCCTCGGCCACCGCGCCATTCTGCGGCGCCGGCCGCTCGACGATGCGCGAGAGCGCTTCGCCGGTCGCGCGGTTCAGCAGGAAGATTTGCCCGCGCTTGGTCGTCTGCATCAGCGCCGGCACGCTGCCGCCGTGTGCGTCGGGCAAGTCGACGAGCGCCGGCTGCGACGGCACGTCGTAGTCCCAGATGTCGTGATGCACGGTCTGCACGGACCAGCGCGGACGACCCGTCTCGACGTCGAGCGCCGTGATCGACGAGTTGTAGCGGTCCGAAGCCGGATTGCGGCCGACGCCGAAATAGTCCGGCGTCTCGTTGCCGAGCGGGACGTACACGAGCCCGAGAGAATCGTCGTACGCGGGCGTGGACCACATGTTCGGAGTGCCCCGCGTGTACTCGCCGCCGGCCGGTGGCTCGCGCGTCACGCTCGGATTGCCCATGTCCCAGGCCCAGACGAGCTCGCCGGTCCGCGCGTCGAACGCGCGAATCACGCCCGATGGCGAATGGGCTTGAAGGTTGTCCGGCACGAACCCGCCGATGATGATCCGGCCGCGCGCGACGACGGGGGCGGACGACTGGAAATAGAAGCCCGGCTCGACGTGCCCCAGGCCTTGCTTCAGATCGACGATGCCGCCAACGCCGAAGTCGGCGCACGGACGACCGGTCGCCGCGTCGAGCGCGATCAGACGCGCGTCGATCGTCGGAGCGAAGATTCGGCGAGCGCACACGGTCGCCGTGGCTCCGTCGCTCGTGGAGCTCGCCGGCAGCTCGTAATAGCCGAGGCCGCGGCAACGCGACCAATCCTCAGGCTGCTCGTCCGCAACGTAACGCCAGCGCACCGCGCCCGTGTCGGCGTCGAGTGCGGTGATGTGCGCATTGCGCGAGCACGTATAAAGAGAATCGCCGATTTGCAGCGGCGTGTTCTGATCCACGCCGGGTCCCGCGTCTCCCGAGCGGAATGTCCACACGGGCTCGAGCTTCGCGACATTTTCGCGGTCAATCTCGGTGAACGGAGAGTAGCGAGTGCCGGCGGCGGTGCGCCCGTAGGACGACCAGTCGGATGGTTGTGCGGATCGCTCGGCGAGCGCGAAACCGCCCGCCAGCGGATTCTGCACGACGCCATGCGGCACGAACGCGTACGCGAGCTCGCCGGCGAGTGCGAGAGCTAGGGCAATCGCCGTGCCCGCGGTGAGACGGCGCGATCGGTTGGCGGGGAATCGCAGCGCGGCGACTAGCGCGACGAACGCGAGCCCGGCCGGCAGCATCAGCCGCGGAAACAGCCCCCAATAATCGGAGCCGGCTTCCCAGACCGCCCACGGCAGCGTGGTCACGAACAGCATCACTGCCTGAAACGCGCCCGCGGGCCGGCGTCGGGCCAGCAGGACGCCTGCCACGACATAGCCCACGCCGCTCAGCAAATAGTAGAGCGACCCGCCGAGCACCGCGAGCCAGAGGCCGCCGGCCGTCATGATCACACCGATCCCACCGAGCAGGCTGCCGACGAGGCGGCCGGCCCAAACGCCGCGTCGGTCCGACGTGGCGGCTCGATCAGTGCTCCGCGACCTTCGTGCCGCGAGCACCGTTGGGCGAGGTTCGAATTCGACATGTGAGCTCACGAGAAACTCCTTTAAGTCTGTTGGTTATCCAATTGAATACTTAGGGCTGATGGCCTGCGTCTCAGTGGTGGTGCATGTGGGCGCTTGCGCCGGCTGCGGGCGTTGCGCTCCCGTGTAGATCCGTCATGATCCATAGCGATCCGACGACGACCGCGAGCACGACGAACGTCCCGAACGCGAGCGCCAACACGTTGTTCGTGTTGTCCGGCGCAGTCGTGATGTGCAGGAAGAAGACGAGATGCACACCCATCTGCGCGATCGCGAGCACGGCAAGACCGAGAGGGATGCCGTGCGCCCAGAGCAGGGAAGTGTTCGACACCCAGAAAGAGGCGGCCGTCAGACCCACGGCAAGCACGAAACCGATCGTGTGCACGAGCACGCCGCTGGACGTACCGCCTTCGGTGTCTCGCAGCAGCGACCCGTCGCCGGGTGCGTGCTCGTGTTGTGCGTGCGTCATATATGTGCTCCCGTGAGGTAGACGGCCGTGAACAGCCAGACCCAAATGATGTCGAGCGCGTGCCAGAAGAGAGAGAAACAGAGAAGGCGGCGGTCGACGTTCGGACGAAATCCGCGCACTGCGACCTGGATCGTCATCACCACGAGCCAGACGAGGCCGGCAGCGACGTGCGCGCCGTGGCAGCCGACGAGGCTGAAGAACGCAGACAGAAATGCGCTCGTTTGCGGTGTCGCGCCGCGCGCGATCATCTCGGAGAACTCTCCGAGCTCGAGGAAGAGGAACGCGGCGCCGAGCCCAAACGTGACGAGTGCGCCTAAATAGAAGAGGCCGCGCCGGCCGCGGTTCGCGGCAAGCAGCATCAATCCGCACGTGAAGCTCGACACGAGCAGGCAGGCCGTCTCGATCGCGACCGTCGACTGTCTGAACAGCTGCGCGCCGGACGGTCCGCCGGCGGTCGCGTGAACGAGCACGTTGTAGGCGGCGAAGAGCGCCGCGAACATTACGATGTCGCTCAGCAGAAAGATCCAGAAGCCGTAGCCCGCCACAACTCGCTTCGGCGCCGGGCCCGTGAACTCTTCGGGCGCGTGTTCTTCGGATTGGACCGGGTACAGCTCTACAGCGGCGTTCATATGAGCCTCGCGATTGGGATTTCAACTTCGTCGTGCGTGCGGAAAGCGAACGCGATCAGCGCTGCGAATGCACCGAGCAGTCCGGCGGCCGCGAGCCACCAGATGTGCCAGATCAGCGCGAAGCCAATCACGACGGCGAAAAATGCCGTAACGAATCCGAGCGCGCTGTTCTTGGGCATTTCGATTGCACCGTGCACGCGCGCCGTTTTCGCGGGTTGCTGCTTGGCGGCCCAGAATGCGTCGAGGCTGTTCACCTCGGGCAGCACCGTGAAATTCCAGGCGGGCGCTGGCGACGGCGTCGACCACTCGAGCGTGCGGCCGTTCCACGGATCGCCGCCGACGCGTAGCCGCTCGCGATTCCTGATCGATACGATCAACTGCACAGCCTGGCATGCGATACCAAGTCCGATGATCACTGCCCCGACTGCGGCTGTGATCAGCCACGGTTGCCAGGTCGGATCGTCGTAGTGCTGCAGTCGACGCGTCATGCCCATGAGGCCGAGCGCGTAGAGAGGCATGAAAGCGACAAAGAAGCCGACGAACCAGCACCAGAACGTCGCTTTACCCCAGCGTTCGTCGAGCCGGAAGCCGAACGCCTTCGGGAACCAGTACTCGTATGCGGCCATGAAGCCGAAAACCACC
>DATKMY010000112.1:0-37619 GCA_035541655.1 Casimicrobiaceae bacterium
CCCGCCCACTTCGCTACGTCAGTTTGCCCGAGTACTTTTCCAGCAGCGCCCAGGCCTCGTTGCCGTACTTGCCCTTCCAATCCTCGTAAAAGCCCGCCTTGCGGAGCTTGTCGCGAAAAGTGTCGGCCTTCGCCTGGTTGAAGACGAGGCCCTTGTCGGCGAGATCTTTCTGCAGGCTCGCGTTGAGCTTCGCGACGTCGGCGCGTTCGTTGACGCCCGCGGCGTTGACATGCGCCGCGACGATCGCGCGCAGGTCGGGCGGCATGCTCTCCCACGCCTTGCCGTTCGCGAGAAACCAGAAGCCGTCCCACATGTGATTGGTGATCGAGCAGTACTTCTGCACTTCGTAGAGCTTCGCGGTCGCGATGATTGCCAGCGGATTCTCCTGCCCGTCGACGATCTTCGTCTGCAGCGCCGAGTAGACCTCGGAGAAATTGATCGATGCGGGAGCGGCCTCGAGCGCTTTGAACATCGACGTCCACAGCGGCGACACCGGGACGCGGATCTTGAAGCCCTTGAGATCGTCGGCGGCATTGATGGGCCTGCTCGACGAGGTGATCTGGCGAAAGCCGTTGTCCCAGATCTTGTCCATCGGAACGATGCCCGCCCTCGTGATCTGCGCGCGCACGAAGGCGCCGAGGTCACCGTCGAGGGCCTTCCATACCGCGTCGTAGTCGGCGAACGCGAATCCGATGCCGGTGATCGATGTCGCGGGGACCAGCGTCGAAAGGATGAGGCCGGAGAGCGTGAAAAATTCCAGTGCGCCCGAGCGAAGCTGGCTCAGCATGTCCGTGTCCGAGCCGAGCTGGTTGTTCGGAAACACCTGGATGTCGACGCGACCCTGGGTGTCGGCACGAATGGCGTCGACCATCTCCTTTGCGCGCAGATTCATCGGATGCGTCACCGGCAGGTTGTTCGCGTACTTGAAGCTGAACTCCGCCTTCTGCGCTCGGGCTCCGCCGAGCGGCAGCGCGGCAGCCGCACCCGCCGCCCCGAGCCTCAGGAACTGACGCCTTTTCATTTCGACTTCCTTCCCTTCGCGACCGGCCGAACGGCCACGCCATGCGCGAATCTCTCTGACGCCGCGTCGATGCGTCAGGAGCGACGCGGTTGGCGATGCACGCGGCGAGCAAGCGGGAACATAGCACGAACGCGGCCGCCGGGGACCGCGCCGCGATGACCCTACCTGCGATCACCGCTGCCTCTCGGCGGCGGCGCACAACAGCGAGGCGGGCGAAAGCCGGACAGGTCAGGGGTCCTCGGCGAGCCTCGCGGCGGCGAGGCCGGCATCGGAGCGCGTGGGCGGCTGCTTGATCGCGAGCAGCTCGCGCACGCGTTCGAGCGCCGTCTGTGTGGGCGCGCGTAGCTCGACGTCGGCCGTCCCCAGCGGCGTCGTGCGCTTGCCCCAGCGCACGAGGTGCGAGCTCCACGTGAGCCCGGCGCCGAAGGCGGGCATCAGAATCAGCTCGCCAGGCTCGACGCGGCCCTCTTCCAGCGCTTCGACCAGCGACACCGGTATCGTCGCCGACGACATGTTTCCGTAGCGCTGCACGGTGAGGTAGACGCGCTCCATCGGTGTGCCGACGCGCTTGGCGACGGACTCGATGATGCGCAGGTTCGCCTGGTGCGGGATGACCAGGCCCACGTCGGCGACCGTGCGCCGCGTCTTCGCGAGCACGTCCTGGGACGCGCTGGCCATCGCGACCACCGCGCGCTTGAAAATCTCCTGGCCGTCGAAGTCCCAGGACGTGTCGCCGAGCATCACGCCGCGGTGCGCATACGTCGTGCCCATACCCCGGACGCGCAGGACGCCGCGGACGTCGGCGTCGCAGCCGAGCTTCTCTGCGAGGAGGCCCTCTTCATTGTCGGTCGGCTGCAGCACGACGGCGGCCGCGCCGTCGCCGAAGAGCACTGCCACTCCGCGGTTCGTCCAGTCCATGAACTGAGAGATCAGCTCGACGCCGATCACGACCGCATTCCGCACGACACCCGTGCGAATCATCGCAGTGGCGCTCGACAGCCCGTACATGAAGCTCGTGCACGCGGTGTTGACGTCCATCGACGCGGCGCGCTTCGCGCCGAGGCGATATTGGACTCCCGACGCGGAATTGGGCACGGTCTCGTCGTTCGAGCAGCTGCAGTAGACGATCAGCTCGATGTCGCTCGCTGCGAGGCCGGCACACGCGAGCGCCCGTGCCACGGCGACGTGCGCCAGCTCGATTCCCGTCACATGGGAGACGCGCCGCTCCCTGATGCCGGTGCGCGACGTGATCCACTCGTCGCTGGTGTTCATCAGCGACGCGAGGTCGGCGTTGGAGAGTACGGTCGGGGGCATGCACTTCCCCCAGCCGGTGATGGCTGCGTGGATCATGTCGTAGCGAGGCGGCCGCGCCTAGCGGCGCCCCTTCGCCCCGCGCTTCGCTCCTGCCTTGGGCCGCGTCTGGGCGGCCTTCGCGGGCGCGTCGTCCTCCTTGCGGTAGTCGCCGATCACGCCCTTCGCCGGGCAGATCGCGAAAATCGGACACTTCCGGCAGCCAACGGCGAGCGCAACCGGGCAAATCGTCATCTGGAACTCCCCCGCTGGGCGGCGCCTGGGGCGGATCCCGTGAAGGCCACCTGAACGGAAGCCGCCGCAGCCGCGCCAAGCGCTGTGCTAGACCGGCGCCCGACACCCGGAGCGTACCCTGTCATGCGCCGCGCGTCATGTGGTTCGCGGGCTCGCCGCGCGTGCTCAAGCCGGATACTCGTCGAGCCGGCGCAGATCGTCGATATCCCACCACGGCGACCCTCCCGGCGTCGAACCGAATCGCCCGACAGAGGCAGCTTCCGCTGGTCATCGTGATTTCCTTCCCGCGCTTTGCTGCGGAGCCCGATAGATTAGGCCGGCGTGCGCCGCTTGCCAATGGCCGTGCTGCCCGCGAGCGTGGGCTTCGGATTTCAGGGCGAGCTTCGGGCCGGGTCACGCGACGACGCGCGCATACGTGAGCACGTGGTGCGCGACCAGCCCGGCGGACTGGCTGCGGCATTCCGCGGTGCCGTAGATCGTCCGCCTGCCCGTCTTGAGCACCCGCGCCGAGCACGAGAAGTCCTCGTTGCGCGCGCTCTTCAGGAACGCGGTCTTCATGTCGGAAGTGACCCAGCGCTCCTCGACGCCGCGCAGCGTCATGATCGCGAGCCACATCGCGACATCGGCGGCCCCCATCAGCGCCATTCCGCTGACGATCCCTCCAGGACGCTCGAGCGCGGGGCGAAACGGAACGATCAGCGTGCATTCGCCGGCGCCAGCGCTGTCGACGCGGAAGCCGTAGGCCCGCAGGAACGGGGTGCCGGCGAGCACGCGCTCGAGCTCGGCCAGATCGGGCGTCCGCGTGCTCATCGGCGTGGCCTCTAGCGCTCGCGCATCCGTTCGATTCGGCGATCGGGGACGAACCACAGCAGGGCGACGGCGTAATACAGGGCGAGGGCGATCCAGCGGTTGACGAAGCAGAGCAGGATCGCCGCGACATAGATCGCGATCGAGATCTTGCTCTTGAAGTCGGCGCCGACTGCGGCGCCGAGCAGCGAAGCGGAGCCTTCGTGAGCGATGAGACAGCGGCTCAGCAGCGTGTACGAGATCGCCGACATCAGCAGGACGGCGCCGTAGAGCGCGACGGGAAGCCCGGCGAAATGGTTCTCGCCCATCCAGCCGGTCACGAACGGAACGAGCGACAGCCAGAAGAGGAAGTGGAGATTCGCCCACAGGATCGAGCCGTTGATCGTCCGCGTCGCGTGAAGCATGTGGTGGTGATTGTTCCAGTAGACGCCGACGTAGACGTAGCTCAGCACATAGCTCACGAACACGGGAACGAGCGGGGCGAGCGCGGTCGGATCGTCGCCGTGCGGAACCTTCATTTCGAGGACCATGATCGTGATGATGACGGCGATCACGCCGTCGCTGAACGCTTCCAGTCGGGCCTTGTGCATTCGGGATTCTCCGCTCGCTCGCGGGCTTACGGCCAGGCACGCGAGATCGGTTGCGTCGGGCGCCGGCCTTCCGGACGCGCGGATCCGCCCTCAGGTCAGCGGCAGCATCACGATCTTGCGGTAGGCGGGACGCTCCCTCAGCGCGTTGAACCAGCGCTCGACGTTCGGGAGCTTCGGGCGCTCGATCGGCAGCGCCATCCAGCGCCAGATGCTGCATCCCATCGGGATGTCCCCCATCGTCAGAGAGTCCCCGGCGAGAAACGCCCGGGTCGCGAGCTGCGCGTCGAGGATGGCGAGAGCCTCGCCGGTCTTCACCCGCGAGCCCTCGATCGCCTGATGGTCGCGATCCTTTTCCGGTGTGCGGACGAGGCCCATGAACAGCACGCGGATCGTCGGCCAGAACAGCGAAACCTGCCAGTCCATCCACTGGTCGGCCGCCGCGCGCGCGCGCGGATCGCTCGGCGCGAGACCGCCGTGGCCGTGCTTGCCCGCGAGATAGCGGACGATCGCGTTCGATTCCCAGAGCACGAACCCGTCGTCGTCGATCGTCGGAACGAGCCCGTTCGGGTTGAGCTTGCGGTATTCCGGCGTGTTCACGACGCCGAAGGCGCCGCCGGCGTCGATGCGTCGGTACGGGAGCCCCAGTTCCTCGCAGCACCACAGCGCTTTTTGGACGTTTACCGAGTTGTTCCTTCCCCACACGACGAGCATCGCTGACCTTTCGCGGGATTGGAATGCGTCAATACCGTTCGATCATACCGTCAACGCTGGCACCGTGGCACGCCCCCGCCACGCGGGGATCGCGAAGCGTCAGCGCGCCGTGCCGCGGGCGAGGCGGTAGCGGAAGTCCGTCGTGGCTACGCCGCGGATCTCCGAGGGCTCGGATCCGATGCGCTCGAAGCCGAGATGCTCGAGCAGCGACACCGAGCGCAGGTTGCGCGTATCGACCGTCGCGACGATCTCGTCGACCTCGTGACGGCCCTGCATCTCGCCAACGAGCCAGCGACAGGCCTCTCTCGCGAACCCCCGGCCCCACGCCGAAGGCGTCAGCACGTAGCCGATGTAGGCGCGCGAATCGGGCATGACGGTCGCCTGCAGCGTGCCGATGTACGCGCCGCTGTCGATGCGCTGCAGCGCCCAGTTGAGCCAGACTTCGAACACGTCGTCGGGCGCGCCCTCCTCGAGCAGCGCGTAGCGCTGCGCAAGCGAGCCGACGCTCGCATGGCGCTCGTCGGGAATGTAGGTGTAGATCGCCGGGTCGGCGAGCGCGTCGAAGAGGAGCGGCGCGTGGCCCGCGCGCAGCGGCTCGATTCGCAGGCGTGCCGTCAGCCCGGCGGAATGGTCGCGCGTCACGCGTCGGCGCTGGAGTGCGGCGCGATCCGGCGGCCTTCGCCGTCGAGAACGACGGCGCGGAAGCCGCGGGGGCCGATCCGGCGAATGGGCTCCGAATTGAACGTGACCATCGGATCCGCGGACCTCGCGGCCCCTCCTATTATTCGAGCCTGATCTCGCCGTCGAACGTCACGTCGAGGCTCAGGCCGGCGACGTGGAGGCTGACGGTCGCCGGGAACGATTCGTTCCCGTTGATCCTGCCCGCCGAGATCGCCCTCGCGACCGCCTGTTCGATCTCGCGCTGCGAATTGACGCCGACCATCTTCAGGTACTTTCGGATGCTCAGGTTGAAGGCTTCTTCGTTCATCGCCGTCTCCGGATGGTTGCGGTCACGTGCCGCCCGATTCGAACAATTCTATCGGGTTGTCGGACGCGTCCTCGACGAGCATCTGCTTGCCGCCGGGGGCGGCGACCACGTCGCTACGAAAGCGTACGCCCGCGGAGCGCAACCGTCGCGCCAACGCGGCGAGATCGTCGGTCTCGATCACGAGGGGGCTCCATCCGCCGGGCGAGCGCTCCGGGCGGTCGCCGAGCGCGCGCGTCGCACGCGACTGACCCCCACGAGGACACAAGCCATCGCCGGCCAGAACGTGAAGAAGAACAGCAGACCGGGGCCGATCGGGTTGGGGTTCGGATCGGGCCAAAGGCCGATCGTCGCGGCGATTCCGATGAAGAGGAGCGGACCCGAGCCGACGACCAGCAGTCCGACTCCGACGCGAACCCACCAGGACCGCCAGTAGCCGATCGGCCGCCGCGCCGCGGCGCTCGGTGCAGGGCCGGCGCGCGGCGTCGGCACTCGCTCACCCGCGAGGACGCTGCGGCTCGCAGCGAACGTCGGTTGTCACGGAGTTCGCGATGAAGCACTCGTCGTGCGCCACGTGGTGCATCTGCGCGATCTCGTCGGCGGACGGCTGCCGCTCGCCGACGAAGGCGACCCGCGGCCGCAGCGTGACCCGCGTCATCGCCATCTTGCCGGCGGCGTTCCTCGCCATGACGCCGAGAGCCTCGTCGACATAGCTGTCCACGCAGAACTTGCGCTGCGCGGCGATCGAGAGGAACCACAGCATGTGACAGCTCGAAAGCGATGCGACGAACGCCTCCTCGGGGTCGACCGCCCGCCGTTCCGAATACGGAAGCGGCACGACCGACGGGGACGACGAACCGGGAACCTCGATGCCGCCGTCGAATGTCCACGTGTGCGCGCGCGTGTACTTGTTGTCGGTGAACCGCTGACCTGCGCGCTCCCAGCGAATGGTGACGACGTACTCGGACACGCCCGCGGATCTCCCTTCAGCCGCCGCCCGATCGACCGAACAGCGCGGCGAGCACCGAGCGGCGTTTGAACCGATTCGCCGGCATCGGGTCGTAGTAGCGTCGATGGACGTAGCACCAGGCCCATGTCTCGCGGCGCGACAGGGGCGCGATCACCGGATGGCCCGTCGCATTGAAGTGCCGGAGCGCGTGCGCGTGCTCCGAATCCTCGCAGCAGCCGACATGGCCGCAGACCAGGCAGACCCGAAGCTCCGTCCAGGCGGCGCCGATCGCGAGGCAGTCCTCGCAGCCATCGCTCGCCGGCGCCACGGGCCCGACATCGCGGAAGTGCTCGCAGAATTCGGTCACGCGCACCGTCCCCGTTGCTCGATTGCGCGACGCTTGCGCATCCCTGCTACGCGTGGATGATCCGGCCGCCCGCGAACGCCCAGTTCTCCCAACCGGTTTCCTTGAACACGACCATCACGTTGTCGCGACCGAGGCCCGGCGCGGCCTCCACCCCGGCGATGATGTCGGAGAGAATCTTGCGCTTGATCTTGACGCTGCGCCCCACCGACAACAGCACTTCGATCAGGACGAAGTCGTCGGTCCGCGGCGTGGTCACGTCGGGATACGCGGGGTCGTACCGGAAATCGTCGGGACCGAGCTCCAGCACGCGCTGGAAACGATCGGCCTCGGGAACGCCGGAGGCGACGAGGGCGTGATGCACCGCCGCAAGAATCGCGGACTTGAACTCGGTGGACTTCCCCTTGCGCAGCGTGACGGTGACCAGTGGCATGAGATCTCCCTGTCGCGGGAAGTGCTTTGGGGCTTAGACTTCGCCAATGCCCCGGGCGGGCGGTTACATGGTAGCCGACATCGGAGAGCCCCAGTGAATTATGATGAGTCGTCGGGGCGAGAGAGCATGGCGCGGCAGTCGACGAGCAGGCGGCATCGCGGCTTCACGATGGTGGAAATGATGGCTGTAATTGCCGTGATCGCCATCCTCGCCACCCTCGCCGTCCCTTCGTACCTCGAGCGCATCGTCCGCGATCAGATCAGGGAATCGCTGCCGCTCGCCGACATCGCGAAGCAGCCGATCGCCGCGGCGTGGGCGTCGACGCAGAGCTTTCCCACCGACAACGCGGCCGCCGGGTTGCCGGTCCCCGAGAAGATCGTCGCCAACTACGTGAGCTCGCTGACCGTGCGCGGCGGCGCCATTGACATCACTTTCGGCAATCGCGCGAGCGGGGCGATTTCCGGCAAAGTCCTTTCGCTACGACCCGCGGTGGTCGCCGACGCGCCGATCGTGCCGGTCGCGTGGGTCTGCGGCAGCGCCGAAGCGCCGGACCAGATGACGGTGAACGGTGCGAACCTCACGACCGTAAAGGACGGATTGCTGCCGCTCGAGTGCCGCGCGCTGAAGCGCTAGCAGGCCCGCTATCCGCCGACGGCGACGGGCGCCCCCGAGCGGATGCTGGCCGCAATCGCGTCGATCGTCAGCATGATGTCGATCGACTCTTCGGGCGTCGCGCCCGGCCACCGATCCCATCCCCCGCGCACCAGGTCGTGGAACGCTTCAGCTTCGGCGCGGAAGCCGCTGGTCGCTGCGCATCCGATGGTTTCGTAGGGAGCATTCCACGTCGCGCCGCGCCGAACGACGATCGTCGGCGGCATGATCGCGGACGTGTCGTTGTAGTAGCCGGTCTCGATCAATCCTGCGTCTCCGATGATGTACGCTTTGCGCTCCCGCGCGGTCGCGAAGCTGGACGAGATCTGCCCGAACAGCCCGCTCGGGAACTCGATCGAGCCGGCGACGGTGCGATCGACGCCGGTTTCCGTCATGTGCGCGAACGCATGGACGCGCAGCGGTCGCTCGCCGGCGATCATCCGGACGAGGCTGACCGGATAGCTTCCCGCGTCCATCAGCGACCCTCCGGCAAGCTCGGGCTTCAACCGGATGTTCGAAGGATCCGCAATCGGGAATCCGAACGACGCATGCACGAGCAGCGGGCGCCCGATTGCGCCTTCCCGCAGCAACTCGCGCAGGCGGATCGTCTGCGGCTGCGCCCGATAGGGGTAGGCCTCGACGACGTAGACACCGTTCCGGCGAGCGGCGTCGAACATCGCTCTCGCCTCGGCGGCGGTGGCCGAGAGCGGCTTCTCGCACAGCACGTGCTTGCCGGCATCCGCCGCGCGGATCGTCCACTCGGCGTGCAGGTTGTTGGGCAGGGGGTTGTACACCGCGTCGATCGCGGGGTCGGCCAGCAGGGCCTCGTACGTCGCGAGAACCCGCGGCACGCCCATCTCCGCGGCGAAGGCCTTGCCGCGATCCAGGTTCCGGCTCGCGATCGCCTCCACGCGGATCTTCGGCGAGCCGCGGGCGCCGTCGATCAGATAGCGGGCGATGTTCGCCGCGCCGAGGATGCCGATGCGTAGCGGTTGCGTCGATGCGCTCATTCGGAGCTCCCTTCTGCGGCAAGATTGTCAATAATGTTGACGAATTGGACCGGCGATCCGCCAGGACGGTGCTGAAGGTGCCGACGGCGTCGCGCCGGCGTCTCAGCCGTCGATCTCGACCTCGGCCTCGATCTCCACGGGAATGCCGAGCGGCAACTCGGCCATGCCGACCGCGGAGCGCGCGTGGCTGCCGCGCTCCGGGCCGTAGACCTCGAGAATCAGGTTCGAGAATCCGTTGATGACAAGCGGCTGTTGATTGAAGCCCGGCGCGGAGTTGACCATCCCGAAAACGCGCAGCCACGCCGACACGCGGTCGAGATCGCCCAACTCCCGCTTGAGGCTCCCGAGGATCGAAAGCGCCGTGAGGCGCGCGAGCGATTGCGCCTGCTCGAGGGAGACGCCGAGGCCGACTTTGCCGAGTGGCGCCGCGAGCGAGCCGTCGGCGTTCTGCGCTGCGTGGCCCGAAACGTAGCCGCGTTTGCCGCGGACGCGCACCCACGGGAAGGGCAGCACGACCCCGGGCGGGAGCTGGAGCGGCGCGGGAAGAGCGAGCCCGAGGGCTTGCAGTCTCGCTTCGATCGTCGACATCAAGACCTCAATCGTGCTTGTCCAGCCAGTATTTTCGCCGCGCGACAGGATCGGTCGCGGTCTCGCGGCAGCGCTTTCCGTATTCCTTGTCGACGACTGCGTAATTCGCCCACGAGTAACGCATCTCGCGCCTGATCGTAGTTGCGGCGAGATTCTTCTGCGTAAGCGCCCAGGGCTCCGTGGTAATGTCCGCCGCCGCGCTGAGGAGCGAAATACCCGCGGCGCGAAAGCGTATCCGGGTGACCTCGTCGAGCCCCGGCGCCTCGGCCAACAGCTCGTACCACGCGCTGCACTCGGCGAGCTCCCGTGCGAAGTACGCCCGCGCACGCTCCTCGCTGTAGCCGAGCGCCGCGGTCGAGGCCGCGACGAGCGCGAGCGCGGCGAGCGCGCGCACCCTTCCCGGCGCTTGTCGCAGCGGCGAGTACGCGCCCGGTCGCAGAACCCGGGCGCCGTGGCTCCGCATGCGCCCGAACGTTCCGTCAGCGAGGCTCATAGGTCGACACTTCGATCAGGTTCATGTCTGGATCGCGGAAATAGACCGAGCGAATCGGCCCCTTCGCACCGGTCCGCGTGACCGGGCCTTCGACGACGGCAACGTCGCAGCGAGCGAGATGCGCGATCACGTCGGAAAGCGGGACGGCGGAGATCAGGCAGACGTCGATCGATCCCGGCGTCGGGTGCGCGGCCTTCGGGTCGAACTCCCCGCCCGATTGGTGCAGGTTGAACTTCTGTGCGCCGAACTCGAGCGCTTTGCGGCCGCCGGCGAAGGTGACCACGCTCATTCCGAGCACGCGCGAATAGAACGCGCACGTGGCGTCGATGTCGCGCACCGTCAGAACGAGGTGATCGATTCTGTCGATCTGCATCCGGAGCAGCGCCTAGGGTGCGCCCGACAGCGCCCGGAGATCGGCGAGCAGCAATTCCCGCTCGTCCTTCGTTTCGACCTCGGCCGCGAGCGCGAGCGCCGCGTCGAGATGCTCGCGCGCCGCGCGCGCATCGCCCCCAACCAGGTGGGCGCGGGCGAGCGCCTCGTGCGCATAACCGAGGAAGAACGGAGACAGGGCGCCGCTGTAACCGAAGCAGACCCCGGCGTGGCGCAGCGCCTCTGGCGCGTTGCCGAGAATCGCCTGGATCCGCGACGCCTGCCAGTAACCGATCGACAGCGGCTGGTCGCTGCAGTCGTCGCGCTGCCGCCAGTGGTAGAGCGATGCCTGGTTGAGCGCCACCATCATCCGATCGTCGTCGGGCGTGCGCTCCTTCTTCTCGATCAGATCCCACGCGGCGTTGAAGCAGTGCGAGGCGAAATACCTGTGCGCGGCGGTGATATCGAAGTTCGGCTTCGTCATCTTGCGGTCGTCCCCAACGCAGATCTTCGTCGCAGTATGCGGGTATGTACGGCGCCGCGTCGACTGGCCTCGAGGCTGCCGCCCGAGCCCCTTTCGGGGTTCGCGAGCGGCGTTCCCGCGCGATCGCGACGTTAAGACCCTAGTGGCCGCCGGCGGCGACGTCGACTGTGCCGCGCTCCGTGCTCGCGAGCACCTGGACGCCCGCGCATTCGAGCGCGTCCGCGATCCGCGCACGCAGAGTGCGCTCCTCGCCCGATTCGGCGAGCGGTGGTAGCGCCGCGAACTCGGCCATCGCGCGCAAAATCCCGTCCGCGGCGGCCTCGCCGGCGGTCGCCGCCTCGATCCGGTGCAGCAGCGCGGCGAGCCTCGAGCGCTGCTCGTAAGCGTGGTTGAACTGCGCATCGCAGCGCGGAATGGGCGTCGGGTAGCTCCGGATCTCGTCGTCGAGCGCGCTCTTCGCGCGCACCACGAAATCGCGCAGCGACACCACCAGCGCGCGAGCTTGATTCGGATCGGTCGAAGCAGGCGCCATGCCGCGATTGTAGTTGCGGGAAAGCCGCAGGATCAACCGTTCACGGGAGCGTAGCGCGCCACTGCGCGTGCCCGTCCCTTGGCCGCCTCTGCTGCGCGGTCTCTGGGTGGAGCGTTGGTTTCGAGCGAGCGCAGGAGCGTCGCCGACACCGCGGCGACACCGTCGACGGCTGCGAGGAACGCGGCTTCGTTCGCCTTCGACGGCTTGTTGAAGCCGCTGATCTTGCGCACGAATTGAAGCGCCGCCGCGCGGATCTCCTCGTCGGTCACCGGGGGCGCGAAATTGAACAGCAGCCTGATGTTTCTGCACATGGGTGTGGCCTCCGGGAGCCTCGCGTCACGCGTCGCCGGTCGGGACGATGCCTGCGTTCTCGACCCCCAGGATCACGGGGCGCCCGGCCTGTCGCGGGCGACGAGAGCCAGGTATTCCGCGTGGCCGCCGCCGGCGAGCGGCTTCGCCATCACGCGAATGGTATGCGTGCGCGCGCCCATTTGCACGCCGTCGCGCGTGCGGACCTCGACGAAACCGCGGCCCTGCCAGAAGCGCTCGGCTCGCGTGTTGCCGTCGACGACGCCCAACCGCAGCCACCGCGCGCCGTGCTCGCGCGCCCAGCGCTCGAGAGCGCCGTAGAGAATCTCCGCGATGCCGGCACCGTGCAATCGCGTCGCGACGATGAAGAGGCCGATGTGCCAGACATCCTTTGCCATGAGGTCGGAGACGACATCCGCCATTGCGACCATGGATTCGGATTCGTCGACGAAGCCGATCGCCCATTTCCTCGTGAACGTAAAGTCCTCGGGGGGCAAGCGATCGATCTCGTCCTGGGCCTCGGCCCGATGCGGGCGCTGTCCGGTCACCGAGACGAAATACTCGGGGTTCTCGTCGAAGAAGCGCTGCAGCTCCGCGGCGTCCTCGGAGCCGAGCTCGACCGCGCGAAACGGCCGGGCGACAAAAAGGGGCGGGCGTTGTCGGACCGTCATGGAGCGCTCGTGTCGCGTTGACGTGCACGTCGCGTGATCCGCGCCTTGGCGCACGGAAGGCGATCGGCTGGGAGATCAGCGCCTGAGGAATCCCGCGTAGATGCCCGGTGTCGACCCAGGAATCGGGATCGCACCCGCCGCCCGTTCGTAGAACTGTGCCGGGCCGACTCCGCCGATGATCGCGTAGGCGTAGCCGCGTGCACGCTGCGCTTGCAACGCGCGAAGGAGAAGTGCGCGGCCGATGCCGTTGCCGCGCTCGGCAGCGGCGACGCCTTCCGGCCCGAAGAAGTTGAGACACGTCACGTCGTAGCAGGCAAACCCCAGAAGCTCGTCGTTGCGCAGTGCGATGAAGCAGGTGACCGGAACCTGCGCGAACGCGGTCTCGACCTCAACTACGGAGCTCGCGAAACGCGCGCGCACCCACTCGACGACCGCGGGACGTTCGGGCACGATCGCCCTGCGGATCGACACTCCCCGCGCCGAGCAGGCGGCGAGCGCTTCCTCGACGCTCGGGATCGCATAGAGCCTGACGAGCATGTCCTCCATGTTTCGTCGTGTGCAGCCCGGCTACGCCCGCGCGCGGTTCGTGGACGGAGACATCAGTGGGGCCACAGCCACCCGAACGTACCTGCGGTGAGCAGGGCATAGATCAGCCCGTCGACGTTCGATTTGATCGTCGTCATCCAGTCGCGGCGATACCAGATCGAGAGCTGCCACAGCGCAAGCGCGTAGCCGATGAAAGCGGTCGTTCCCACGACCTGGAACACGCGGGGATACGATGCGCCGGGAGGAAGCGCGGTGCCGGCGACGTACGCGGCGAACACTCCGACGACGATGCTGTAGACGAACCATTGCGCGAGGTTCCTTCCCATCGTCCAGGGGCCGGTCGGCAACACCGTGACGATCATCACCGGCCCTTCGCTCATCTTCGCCATGAATTCCGGCGATTTCAGCTCCTGCATGCCGGATGCGCGCGGGATCATGTAGTCGCCCGGCGGTATCGCGAGCGGGCGCAGCGCGTCGCGCACGCGGTCCTCGTTCGGTACCTTCGGGTAATCGCTCTTGTGCCACGGCAACACCATGTGAATCACCGAGCTCGCGACGAAAACGATCACCGCCGAAACCACGATCGGACCGAGCAGCGCGCCCAAAGAAGTCATCGCATCGCCTCCCGCTGATTGGGGCTCCGGATTCTGGGAGCTTCTCGGAGGTTCGTCAATCCGCTGTTCTCGACGCGGCCGGGACCGCGCTTGCGCGGGAAGGCAGAAATCGCGGCCTCTCACCGCTCGTGCGGAGCGATCGTCCTGATTGCCGCGGCGAAGCGCCCATGCGCAGAGGGATCGACCGGCCGGTACCTGACCTTCGCGGTTGCCGGGTCCTTTCCCAGGAAATTGTCGCCCTTCCAGTTCCGCGCAGGCCGGACGGGGCGCGGCGTGAAGCCTCCGCCGCAGTTCGGACAAACGTTCTGCAGAACGGTGTCGACACAGGTTGCGCAAAAAGTGCATTCGTAGCTGCAGATCCGGGCTTCGAGCGAGTCCGGAGGCAGCGGCTTGTTGCAGTTCTCGCAGGTGGGTCGGAGCTCGAGCATCACCCGATTCTAATCCCTTCGCACACCGTGCCTGGCCAGCGCTCGCTCGGAGTGTCGTATGTGGGCGGCGGGCTCGCCTTGGAGGCCGGGCCGGCGCTTAGCTGTCTCCCTGACGCCGATCGCACGATCGAAGCGGGTCGCACATCGGCCGCGAAGGACGGCGCTCGGCCGGGACGCCTTCACGAGGCTAGGCGCTCCACCGATACTCGACGTCGGGCTCGAGCTCCGGTGCGGGGCTCACGCCGAGAGCCGCGAGACGGAAGCCGTGCTTCTCGTAGAACGCCCGGGCCTTGCCGTTGCGCTGGAACGTGTACAGACGCAATTCCGCCGGCGAGCACTCCCGCGCCTGGTGGAGGAGCGCCGTCCCGACGCCGCGTCGCTGATGCTCGGGGAAGACGGCGAGCTGGCGGATCCACGGCGCCTCGATCGCGATGAGCCCTACGAGATCCTCCGAGCGCTCGGCAACCCAGACGGCGCACGATGACAGGATCTTGGCGCGGAAGAACCAACGCGCATCCTCGGCCGTGTGGCGCATCTGCGCCCCGACGTAAGGATAGCTTGCGCGATTGGTCTCGTGCCAGCGCGCAACGAGGCGATCGAAGTCGCGATCCGCGTACGCGCGCACCGATGTCGCAGTGTCGGCCACGACCGTTCCGGGTCGCGCTACCTGTTCCAAATGCGCATCGGCGATCGACGTCATTGTGCGGTCGGGCCGCCCGCGCCTCGGATCCGAACCTCGGCGATCCAGTTGCGCTTTCTGCGGGAGAGACGCGAAGCGAGGTCTTCGCCTTCGAAATCCGCGGCCGCGCGGATGAGCGACGCCGGGTCGACGTCCTCGAACGCGCTGACGTTGACGACCGCATGGAGGCGGCCGTCGATCTCGCTGGTGACCACTGGCACGGCGCCGCAGCGCGAGCAGACGTGGAACGTCGCGCTCCGCGTGCCGAACGCGTACGGCGAGACGAGCGTTCGGTCGCGGATCGTGACGGACAGCCGTGCTTTCGGATTCGACGTCCAAACGCCGCCGTGCTTGACGCAGAACGAGCACCCGCAGGCGCGCGCCGGGATCGCCGCGGAATTGCCGGGCCACTCGAGCTCGAAATCGATGTTGCCGCAATGGCATCGGCCGTGAACGAGTGTCGGAACGGGCATGTTCGCGAGTGGGGGCTCGAGGGCTGCCGGACGGTCTCTAGGGTGGCGGGGGGGCGTCGATTCAGTCGAGGAACTTCCACGTCGACGCTCCGTCGAGGCGCCGTACGCGGACGCCGGCGATCGCGGCGGGGTCGAGGTTGCGCGCGTTGACACCCATCCGGCTGTTCGACGTCGGCTTCGTCGCCTCCCAATGCATGATGCAGCCGCAGTTGCCGCAGCGGACGAAGCGGAGCGATTTGTCGCCCCAGGCGTAGCCCTGGGTAGCGCCGCGTGCGCCGACGATGCGCACGTCGGACGCTTTGTAGTACGCCCAGAGCGTGCCATAACGGCGGCAGATCGAGCAGTTGCAGCTCGTCAGCCGGCGCGGTTTGCGCGGGACCTGAACGCCGACGGCGCCGCAGTGGCAGATCGCGGTAAGCATGTTTGCCAGTCCCCCCGAGCATCAGTGGCGCGGCGCCACGATGGCGTGATCGAGACGAACCGTCATTTCGGGCCCGGGGAAACTCGCTCGGCTCTCGCCGCCTTGCGCTGTGCCCGCTCGATCCACCAGGCGAGCAAGCCCAGGCCCATCGCGATCGATCCGAGAAACGCCCAGAAACCGATGAATCCCCGCGCGTCGGAGGCCTGCGTCGCGTCGGCGATCTCGCCGAGCGAAACGAGGCCGTATACGGCGTACCCGAGGCTCAGCGCGCCGAAGACGGCGCTCATCATCATTGCCATACGCAGCGAAATGTTCAAGATGTCTCCATCCCGGATCAGAGATCGAGGACGGAATCGAGGCCTCGATGGACGCCGACGAGCCCGGCAACCTTTCGGATTGCGAGGAGCGCGCCTTCGGCGTAGGGCTGCGCACTGCCTCCGGCGTCGTGCCGGATGGAAAGTCTTTGGCCCGGCATCCCGAAGATGATCTCCGCGCCGATCACGTAACCGGGCAGTCGAATCGAATGTACCTGCGAGCCTGACACGGTCGCCCCTCGGGTCTCGCGGGGCCCGACCGTCTGCCCGACCGGCACCGTGGGCTCGGGCGCGCGGATCCTGGACAGCCGATGCGCGAGCTCGCGAACGGTTCCGCTCGGAGCGTCGACCTTGTCGTCGTGCGCATAGTCGATGATCTCCCATTGGGGGATCATGCGCGCTGCGGCTTCGGCGAGCTTCTGCAACAGCACTGCCGTGAGCGCGAAGTTGCCGCATGCAAGCACGCCGCGCGCCTTCACTCGAGCGAGCGCATCGATCTGCGCGTAATCGTCCTCGGTCAACCCGGAGGTTCCGACGACGACGTGCGCGCCGCGCTCGAGCGCACAGACGATGTTGCGCCTCGCGACGTCCGGCTTGGTGTACTCGACGAAGACGTCGCAGGGCTCGGTGAGCGCCGCCGCGGCCGACGCATGGACGCGGGCGGTGAGCTGCGGCTCGCCCAAGACGTCGCCGAGAACCCGTCCCGCGTGCCTGCGGGCAATCGCGGCGACGAGCGCGAGGTCGGGCGCCTTCGCGATCGCACGCGCGAGCTCCGAGCCCGCCCAGCCCGTTGCGCCCGCCACACAAACTCGGAGCGTCATCGTCCTTGCCCTTGCAGGATTGTCGGGGCGGCTGTCGGGATCATTCTTGCATCGGCGGCGTGGCACGGCCGAGCGTCCTCCGTGTCATCGCCTCTGCCGCAGCTCTCCGAAGAAGACTCCACGCGCATTCTCCTGTCGCATGCCGGCGTTCCCCGTCCCGATGTCAGACGGCGCTCGCCCCGAAGAAGACGTCCATCGTCGGAAACCGCGCTTGCGCTCGCACGCAATCCGCGAGATAGATCGCGAATCCGATGTCGCCGGTCCACAGAGAGTACCGCAATTGCCCGTAGCACTGGGCATGGCGATCCGTTTGTGCGATGCCGTGCATCGCGAAGGCCCGCGCGCGGTCGAGCCACAGCGAATCGCGCGTACGCCGATAGAGCGCGAGAAGCGCGTATCCGTTGCCGCCGGTGCCGTGGCACAGATTGGAGCCTTTGGCGAGCGGGCCCGCGGACCAGATCGTTTCCCCCGCGCCCAGCAGCAAGTCATCGATCGCCGCACTCGGCAGCCCGGCGAGACAGACGACGAATCCCGGAGCACCATGGCAGAACTGCACGAGCCTCTTTCGGCTGTCTCCCCTGTCCTCGAGCTCGGGGCGCCAGTTGACGTGCCGGCCATCCCGATCCGCGGTCCGCTCCACGGTATTCACGATGCAGCGTTCCCACGCGGACCATCGTTCGGTGCTCAACAGACTTCGGCCACGGATGAGCGGCAAAGCCGTCGCAACGAACCCATGCACGGCGTCGAGATACGTGAACCGCGAGCCAAGGAATTGCTGTGTCCAATACGAGCATCGGTAACGCGGCGACCACTCGAGCTGGTTCCATAGCGTGCTTGCGGTCGAGCGAAAGAGCTCGGCCCATTTCTCGCTAAGCGTGCGCTCCCAAAGGAAGAGCGCGGCGAGCAGCGTCCCCGCGGCGCCCCACATCAGCTCGCGCGCCGCGTGTTCGACGTTGCCCGCGATGAGGCCAGCGAGCTCGTTCTCGAGAGCGGGGGTCGGCTCCACGCCGAATGACATCATCCTGATCGGCGTATCGCCCGTGAGAAACGAGGAGCGCTCGCGCTCCGCAGATGTGCCGAGGCGGGCGCGGTTGCGCTCGAGCAGCCGGTTCAATCCCGCGCCATGGCTGCGCGACAAACCGACGGCTCCGACGGCCTCGAGATAGTGCAACCCCCAGACCACGCCGCAGGCGCCGTCGTACAAGGAGGTCTCGACGCGATCGCGATTCCCTCGGCCGTCCCAATCGAGCGGATGCAACGGCCAATACCGATCCTCCGAAAAATGGGCCTCCGCATCGGCAACGATGCGCTCGATCGCCGCACGAGCCTCGCCTTCGTCCCAGCGGGGCGCGCGAAGCGTCTCGTGTCGCGCAGGGTCGAACAGCACCTACGCGTCCTCGAGTGCGCGCAGCGCGGCCTGCTTGCGCCGCGTGAGCGACGCGAACGCCGAGCGATACGACCATTCGACCAGCTCCTCGAGATAGCCGCCGGGGAACGCCGGCACGTTGACGATCGTGATCCAGCCGTATCTTCCGCGGTAGCGGGCGGGCTTCACACCCGCAGCATCCGTCAACTCGACGAAGCGATCGGGGGCGACCTTCACGCTGAAGCGCCAGCGCTCCGGCTCGCTCGTCTTGAAATACGCGAATTTCCTGCCGCCGGCCGTGTACACCAGAAAATTCCACGGCTCGCCGTAGAGCGTCTCCGTCGAACCGGGGAGTTCCCGGCAGCGGCGCTTCAGTCGGGCGACATTCATGAGATGTAGAATCGGTCAACGGAGCACGGCACGCAAGAGGGATGGGGGCGTGCGCCGCCGGCTCGCGCCATGACCGCCGATCCTTCCGCTCGCACGCGGTTCTCGTTGTCGCGCTGGCTCACCCGCCTTGCGATCGCCGCGGGCGTGTTCGCCGGGATCGTCGTCCTCGCGTGGCTCGCCGTTCCGCTGATCGCCCGCAGCCAGATCGAGTCGCGGCTCAGCGAGGCGCTCGGCCGCAAGACGACGGTCGAGAAGGTCGAGTTCGAGCCGCTTACCCTGCGCCTGACGCTGCGGAAGCTCGCCGTCGCCGCCGCCGGCGGAACCGCGCCGCCGTTGTTCGCCGTCGACGAGCTCATCGCCGACATGTCGTCGGCGTCGCTCGTGCACCGTGCGCCGGTGTTCGATGCGCTGAAGCTCGTGCGTCCGACCGTGGCGTTCGGGCGCGACCGCGACGGGCGCTACAGCGTCCAGGACCTGATCGACCGGGCGCTCGCCGAGCCCGAAGGGCCGGCGCCCAGGTTTTCGCTCAACAACATCGAGATCGACGACGGGTCGATCCTTTTCGACGATGGCGCCACGGGCAGCAAGCACCGCGTCGAAAAGCTGGCGATCGGGGTTCCGTTCATCTCCTCCCTCAAGTATCAGTCCGAGATTCGCGTCACGCCGCACCTCGAAGGGACCTTCGACGGATCGCATTTCGCGCTCGGCGGGACCACGATGCCGTTCGCCGCGCGCCACGACGCGGCGATCGACATCGACATCGACGCGCTGCCGCTCAAGGACTACGTCGCCTACCTCCCGGCCAGGCCGCGCATCGTTGTGGCCGGCGGAACGCTGACCACACGCCTCCAGGTCGTGTTCGCCGGCGGTAAGGAGGACGAGCGGAAGCTCGAGTTGCGCGGCGACGCGCGCATCGACGCGCTCGCGCTCGCACGCCGCGATGGCTCGCCGCTCGTCGGCGCGAAGGCCATCTCGGTGGTGCTCGACCGCATCGATGTCTTCGGCCGTGACGTCCGCATTGCGTCGCTCGCCGTCGATGCGCCCGCGGTCGACGTGAAGCGGCTGCGCGACGGCGCGTTCGAGCTCGCCCAGCCGCTGTTCGAAAGCGCGCCCGGTGGCGCGAGCCGGCGCGCGGCGCAAGCGCCTGCGGGTGCGGCCGCGACGGCGACGGCCGGCGCGAGCGATAAACCATGGGCGGCGACCGTGGCGAAGACGGCCGTCACGCAAGGGAAGATTGCCCTCGTCGACGAGACCTCGACGTTCCGCTCGGAGCTCGCCGACGTCGCCGCCGAGGCGACGAATCTGACGACGAAGCGTGGGGAGAAGGCGCACGTCGCGCTCTCGTTCGTCTCGGCCGATCGTATCGCGAGCTTCAAAGGGCAGGCCGACGTCGAGGCGCTCGTTCCCGCGGCCGAAGGGACGTTCGAGCTCACGAAATTCTCGCTCGGGCTGCTGTTTCCGTTCTACAAGGACGTGCTCGCCGTCGACGTGCAGAAGGGATCGCTCGATCTCGCCGGTCGCTTTGCGCTCCTCGCGGATGGCAACTTGAAGCTCTCGCAGGGTGCCGCGACGATCGCCGGCCTCGCGCTCGCCTATCCGGGCAATCGCCAGCCGTTCTGGACCTTTCCGACGATCACCGGCAGCGGTATCGACGTCGACGTGCGCTCGCGCAACGTGAAGATTGCCGAAATGCAGAGTCGGGACGCCGTGATGAAGCTCGCGCGCGAGCGCAACGGCTCGATCGACGTCGCGCGGCTGATGAAGACCACCGAGACGACCGGCACCAAAAAGGACGAGCGGACGTGGACGCTCGCGTTTGGCAAGTTCATGTTCGAGCGCGCGTCGATCGACCTCGAGGATCGCGTCCCCGAGCCCACGGTGAAGCTCGCGATCCGCGACGTCGTGCTCAGCGCGGCCGACTATTCGAACGCCCGAGGGGCGAAATCGACGACCAGCGTGCGTGCGCGGGTCGGCGATCGTGGACGCCTTGCGTGGAGCGGCGCCCTCGCGACGAATCCCGTATCGTTCTCCGGGCAGCTCGACGTTTCGGGCCTCGACCTCGTGACCGTGCGCCCCTATGTCGAGTCGCGCGCCAACGTCTCGCTGACGGCCGGCACTCTCGCGGCGAAGGGGGCGGTCGCCGTCGACATCCCCGACCGCGCGCCGGTCACCGCGACGTGGAAGGGCGATGTGGTGGTCACCGACTTCGCCGCGCTCGACAAGCCGACTGCCTCCGATCTGCTGCGCTGGAAGCGCCTGGCGATCGAGGGCGTCGACGTCGCGATCGAGCCGTTCCGCCTCGCGATCGGACGCATCGGCGCCGAAGACTATTTCGCCCGAGCGATCGTCTATCGCGACGGGACGTTGAACCTCACGCGTTTGCTGACCCCAGGCAAGGAGCCCGAGCCCGTTCCCGATGCGAAGCCTGCCCCGCCAGCGTCGCCGACGTCGCCCGCGACGCGGGAGCCGCTGCCGGTGACGATCGGGAAGATCGAGCTCGCACGGGGCAATGTGAATTTCTCGGACTTCTTCGTGCGGCCGAACTACTCGGCGAACCTGACCGACGTCACCGGCACCGTGACGACGATGTCGGCGGAGCAGGCCGGCGACATCGCGATTGCCGCGCGCGTCGATCGCACGGCGCCCGTCGAAGTGTCGGGGCGCATCCATCCGTTCGCGCGGGATCTCTCGCTCGACATCAAGGCGAAGGCGCGCGACGTGGACCTCCCGCCCCTCACGCCGTACTCGGTGAAATATGCGGGCTACGGCATCGAGAAGGGCAAGCTCACGTTCGACGTCCACTACCGCGTCGAGAATCGCAAGCTGACGGCGGAGAACCGGCTGGTTCTCGATCAGCTCACGTTCAACCCGCAGCGCATCGACAGTCCGACGGCGACCAAGCTGCCGGTCCTCCTCGCCGTTGCGCTGCTCAAGGACGTCAACGGCGTCATCGATATCCAGCTGCCGATCGCGGGATCGCTCGACGATCCGCAGTTCTCGGTGGGCGGGCTCGTCATCCAGGTCATCGTCAATCTGCTCACCAAGGCCGTGACCGCGCCGTTCGCCCTCATCGGCGCCGTATTCGGGCACGGCGAGGAGCTCTCGACGATACCGTTCGCGCCAGGCAGCGCGGCGCTCGACGCCGAGGCGCAGAAGCGTCTCGAAACGCTCGGCAAGGCGCTCGCCGACCGGCCTGCGCTCAAGCTCGACATCGGCGGCCGCGCGGATGCCGACGCCGATCGCGAAGCGCTGCGGCGGGCGAGGGTGGAATCGGCGATGAAGCGCGAAAAGATGAAATCGCTCGCGGCCTCGGGCAACGCTCCCGCATCGGTGAACCAGGTGACGATCGGCACCGACGAGCGCGTGCGCTGGCTGACCGCCGCCTATCGCGAATCGTCGATCAAGGATCGGCCGCGCAACGTGATCGGCTTGCTCAAAGAGCTTCCGCCGGAAGAGATGGAGGCGATCCTGCTCGCTAACGTCAAAGTCGACGACGATGCGCTGCGTCTGCTCGCGAACTCCCGCGCCCAGGCGGTCAAGGACGATCTCACCGCGAGGAACATCGCGGGTGAACGCCTGTTCCTGACCGTGCCGCGGCTGTCGAGCGAGCGCGCGGCGTCGGCGGCGGGGCCTGCGCGCGGCGCGGGAGGGGCGCCGGCAGCGAGTACCGCGGCAGGCACGGCAACGGGTGGCAGCCCCGCGAGCTCCACGCTTGCGTCGCGAGTCGATCTGGCATTGCGCTGAGCCGCCGGGCTATTTCTTCGGAGTCCTCCGATCGCGCGTTTTCCTCCTCGAACGACCTCGGCTTGACCTCCCGCCATGGTTGCCCCGCGTGCTACCAGACAAACGGAATTAGACGGTGCCGGACTCGCTTCCGGTATTCGACGTAGCCGGGCAGACTGTCGACGAGCAGTCGTTCTTCGTCCAAGAGCCGCCAGACGAGAAACGGGATCATGATCGCGATCGGGACGAACCCCCAATACGAACCCAGCGCAAGCGGCGAGCCGGCGAGGTACAGCATCGCGCTCGCGTACATCGGGTGGCGCACGACTGCGTACGGGCCCGTCGAGACGACTTTCTGGTTCGCCGCCACTTCGATCGTCGCGGACGTGAAGGTGTTCTCGCGATAGACACGGAATATCAGCAAGAACCCGATCGCGACCAGCGCATCTCCAGCGACGACGACTGTCGGCGGCAACGCGGACCCGCCGAATCGGCGGTCGAGCGCCGGCACGACGAGAAGGGCGATGAAGCCCATCGACGTGCCGGTCACGATGATCCGCTGGGCCGGCCGCTTTTCGGCGGTGGGCCCTCCGCGCATCCGGCGCTCGAGCAGCGCCCGGTCGTGCTTCAGCAGGTGGAGGGTGGTCAGTGCCGACGCGCCCGTGAATATCGACAGGTACACCCATCCCTGCCAAAAGCGAATCGTCCCCGCCGGCACGAACAGCAGCAGCGCCATGACGATCGCGAGAGCGGCGAGCGACAGCCACGCCTTCGCAGCGAGGTGCTTCATGAGGGCGATCGCGCCTCGTCGCCGATTTGCCGCGAACGGAGCCCGAGGGTTGGGGCGCCCCCGCCCGGTTTCACCGGATCACGTCGTCGGCGCGTTGCAACAACGAGGGCGGAACGGTCAACCCGAGCGCTCTCGCCGTCTTGAGGTTGATGACGAGCTCGAACTTGGTCGGCTGCTCCACCGGAAGGTCGGCGGGATTGGCCCCCCTCAGGATCTTGTCGAGGTACACCGCCGCACGTCCGATGAAATCCGACATGTTCACCGCATAGGCCATGAGCCCGCCCGCCTCGACCATTTCCCGATAGTTGAACATCGTAGGCAGCCGGTGCTTCAGGGCGAGCTCGGCCAGTCGCCTGCGGTGGACGATGTACGCCGAGCTGCCGCTCACCAGCAGCGCGTTCGCCCGTTCCCGCGTCATCGCCGCGAAGGCAGCATCGAACTCCTCCGGTCCGCGCGCGGTCGCGCGTTGCAGCCGGACGCCCATGGCTGCGGCTGCGGGTTCGACCGACCTCGATTGAACCGACCAAGTCGGGTCCGCGGGGTTTTCGAGGATCGCCACGTGCAAGGCGCGGGGGACAGCCTCCTTCAGCAGCTGCAGCTGCTTGCCGTAGATCTCCGGACTCGGTGCGAAGGTTGTTCCGGTGACGTTGCCGCCGGGTTTGCGGAGGCTTGCTACGAGGCCCAGCTCGACCGGATCGTTGGGGAAGATCATCACGATCGGAATCGTGCTCGTCGCCGCCTTCGCGGCGAGCGCGGCGGTGCCCGCCGGCGCGACGATCACGTCGACCCTTTCGCGAACGAGCTCGGCGGCGAGGCCGGGCAGGCGCTCTGCGTCCCCCTCGGCCCAGCGGTACTCGATGACGAGATTCTGGCCCTCGATCCAGCCAAGCTCGCGCAGCTTCGTCAGAAACGCCTCCACGGCTCCCGCGACCGACTCGCGCGTGGGCTGGCTCAGGTAGCCGACGCGATACACCTTTGCCGGCTGCTGCGCCCGCGCGGCGAGCCGCGCGGCGAGCAGGCCGCCGGCCATCGTGCCGATGAACGTGCGCCGGCTGCTCATCGGGACTTCCGCGTTGCCGCGCCGGACGGTCGCGCAACGACGAGCCGCACCCGGCTCTCGCCCGGCACGTACGGGCCGCGATCATAGCCGCCGAACTCTTCGACGATCGCGAGGCCGCTCTTCGCGAGCAACGCCTCGGAGCGCTCGTGCGTCAACGGCCTCCAGCGGAACAGTTTGTCAACTTGGTTGACAAACGCGCCGTCGAGGCTGCTCGTGAATCGCCAGCGCGTGATCCATTCGCCGCTCGCGGTGCATTCCATCTGCGTGTGATGCTCGATGTGCACGCGGCCGAGGGTGCGGGTCGCCGCCAGCGACCACGGCTTCGGCGAGCGCTGCGGCGAAACGACGGGCATCTCGAGTACCGCCCGGCCGCCCGGCTTGAGCATCGCGGCGACGTAGCCGGCGAGGGCGTCCTGGCCGTCGTCGGCGAGGAGGTGAAGCACCGCGAAGGACGTGCAGACGTCGAAGCGCCCGTCGAGCGGAAACCCCGCCGGCTGCGGAACCGGGCTCACCCGGTCGACGATGTCGAAGCGCGCGCCGAGGCGCGCGAGCATCACCGCGTGCATCTCGGCGTCGGGCTCGAGCGCGGTGACGAACGCGCCGCGCTGCGCGAGCGCGAACGCCGTCGTGCCCGTGCCCGCGCCGACGTCGAGCACCATCGCGTCGCGGGGCAGCAGCGGCAGCAGAAATTCGGCCGCTTCGTCGGGCGGCTTGGCGGGCGGGCCGAAGAGGTCGTAGTACGGCGCGACGCCTTCACTGTATGGCATGGCCCGCAGCCTAACGCGAACTTCGGCGGGCGGCCAGCGCCTCGGCAGGGGGTTTCAGACGCGTCGACTTTGCATGCCTTCGCCGGGCGAGTCCCTCACCCCGGTATCTCCGCTTCGACGAGCTTCGCGAGCAGAGCGAGCGATTGCTGCCAGCCCAGGTAGCAGGCCTCGGCCGGGATCGCGTCGGGGAGCCCCTCCTGCACGACGCCCAATTCGGTGCCGCAGGACACCTTTTTCAGCGTGACCTCGGTCTTCATCTCTCCCGGAAGGCTGGGGTCGTCGAATCGGCTCGTATAGCGGAGCCGTTCGTGCGGCACCAGCTCGAGGTACTGGCCGCCGAACGAGTGGCCGCTGCCCGAGCCGAAGTTCGTGAACGACATCTTGTAGGTGCCGCCGACCCTGGCGTCCAGATGATGAACCTTGCCGGTGAAGCCGTTGGGCGGCAGCCACTTCGCCATCGCATCGGCGTCGAGAAACGCGCGATAGACGCGCTCCGGCGGCGCGAGAAGGACGCGATGGAGACGCACGGCGTTCGCGGGCATGATCCTCTGCCTTTGGCAATGGAGCCGATTCGGTTGGCGGCCCTCACGAGCTGCCGGCCTTGTGCGCGCTCGCCTCGATCAGTGCGGCGAACTTCGTGCGCAGGAAGGGATCGTACTTCCCTCCTTCCTCCTCGAACAGGATGTGCATGATCCTCTCGTGCGTCTTCGGCTTCTTGTACGGCCGCTGCGCGGCGAGCGCGTCGTAGCTGTCGACGATCGTAACGATGCGGGACGACACGGGAATCTCTTCGCCCTTGAGCCGGCTCGGGTAGCCCATCCCGTCGAAGCCCTCGTGATGATGGAGGACGACGTCGGCTACCGCCGCGACTTCGGGATCGGGAACCGCCATCAGGATGTCGTAGCCGCGCCTGGGGTGGCTCCGCATCAGCTCGAGCTCCTCGCTGTCGAGGCGTCCTGGCTTCAGCAGGATTCGATCGGGCACGCCGATCTTCCCGATGTCGTGCAGCTGAGCGGCGAGGCCGAGCGTCGCCAGCTCGGCGGCGCTCAGCCCGCAGACCTTGCCGAGCTCGAGGGCGAGCGTCCGGGTGCGGCAGCTGTGGGCGGAGGTGTTGCCGTCGCGCTCGGTGAGCGCTCGCACCAGCGCGGCGGTGGCCTTGACGAGTTCGTCCATCCGGCCAATCGTAGCCCGAATGCGCCGCGTGCTGCCTTCCGATTGCCGGCGGAATCGCAGCGAGCGTCCGGAACCGGCGACGGTTCGTGAATAATACGGTCCGCCGAACCGCGCCATGAACCTTCCGGCTCTCCGACGCTTTGTGCTCGCGGTCGCCCTCGTGGCGCTGGCCGCGTGCACCACCGCGCCGAAGAAGGAGCCGCAAGTACCTCCTGCCGGCGGCAAGTACTACAAGGACGACGGTCCAGGCGAAGCCCCGCCCGCGGGACTCGAGTCGCTGCCGGACGCCGTCCCGCGCATCGAGGCGCTCAATCGCTTCGCCAACCGGCCCTACACGGTGTTCGGTCGCGAGTACGTTCCGGCCACGACGCTGCGCCCGTACAAGGAGCGCGGCATCGCTTCGTGGTACGGGCGCAAGTTTCACGGCGAGAAGACGTCGACGGGCGAGGTCTACGACATGTATGCGATGTCGGCCGCGCACCCCACGCTGCCGTTGCCTTCGTATGCGCGCGTGACCAGCGTCGCGACCGGCAAGAGCGTGGTCGTGCGCGTCAACGACCGCGGCCCGTTCCTGAACAACCGCGTGATCGATCTCTCGTACGCAGCGGCGACGAAGCTCGGGATCGCACAGAAGGGCAGCGGCGAAGTCGAGGTCGAGGCGATCATCCCCGTCGAAGGCGCAGCGGTCGCTGCGGCGGCGCCGCTGCCGCCGGTCGTCGCCGCGCCCGCCGTCGCGCCGGCGCCCGAGACGTTGCCGTCGGTTCCGGTCACAGCGGCCGACGGCGGGTTTGTCGTTCAGCTCGGCGCGTTCGCCGTGAGCGCCAACGCGGAAAGCTTCCTTGCCCGTCTCGCCGGTCCGATCGCGCAGGTCGGGGTCGAAGGCAGGATTCGCCAGGTGAACGGGCTCTTCCGCGTCTTCGTCGGACCGTACGCGTCGCGCGACGAAGCGAAGCGAACCGCGGACCGGCTACGCGACGCGCTCGGGCTCGAGTCGACGATCGTCGTTCATTGAGCGAGCCGCCCGGCGTCTCCAAATGTCCTACGAGAAATTGCGCGGTTCGGGAAGCTGCGTTAACCCGGGTCGCCGATACCGTTCGTTATAATTGCGCGGGCGCGTCCGACGCCGTCCATGGAACCTCGGGCGCGCGGGCGTGTCTGTTGGCGTGAACGAGAGTTCCCCCGCGGCACCCGCAATCCCCGCTCGACCGACAAGGACCGATTTGCGCCGCCTGCTTTTTGCATTCCTCGCCTTCGCGATGCTGGCGGCCGCATCCGCGCGGGCGCAACTCACCATCGAAATCGTCGGCGGCGCGGGCACCGAGGTGCCGATCGCAATCGTCCCGTTCGAGAACGAGAGCAACTGGCCGCTGGGCGGCATCACGGGAATCGTCGGCGCGGATCTGCAGCGGAGCGGTCTCTTCAAGCTCGTAAGCGACTCGGGAATCGCCCCGCGACCCTACCGTGCCGACGACGTGAAGCTCGGCGACTTCCGCGCGCGCGGCGCCGACGCGGTCACCGTGGGGTCGATGCGCGCGCTTCCAGACGGCCGCGTCGACGTTCGCTTCGCGCTGCTCGACGCCGTCAAGCAGACGCAGCTCGCGTCGATGTCCTATGTCGTCGCGCCGGCGCAGTTTCGCGCGACCGCGCACAAGATCGCGGACGTGATCTACGAGAAGCTGACCGGCGACGCCGGAGTGTTCTCGACGCGCATCGCCTACATCACCAAGCAAGGCTCGCGCTTCGAGCTGATCGTCGCCGACGCCGACGGCGGCAATCCACAGGCGGTCGTGACGTCGAACGAGTCGCTTCTCTCCCCGACGTGGTCGCCCGACGGCACGCGCCTCGCGTACGTGTCGCTGGAGAACAGGAAGCCCGTCGTCTACGTGCAGTCGATGGCGAGCGGCACGCGACAGGTGGTCGCCAATTTCCGCGGCAGCAACAGCGCTCCGGCGTGGTCGCCCGACGGCCGCCGCCTGGTCGTTACGCTCACCAAGGACGGCGGATCGCAGCTCTACCTGATCAACGCGGACGGCAGCGGCGTGACGCGGCTCCTCACCTCGCCCGGCATCGACACCGAGGCGTCGTTCACGCCCGACGGGCAGGCGATTTTGTTCAGCTCGGACCGCGGCGGCACGCCGCAGATCTACAAGCTCACGCTCGCCACGCGCGCTGTGGAGCGGATGACGTTCGAAGGCAACTGGAACGTCTCGCCGCGCGCTCTGCCCGACGGCAGGGGGTTCGTGTTCGTGCGCCGCGACGGCGGCCGCTTCATGATCGCGATCCAGGATTACGCGACGCGCCAGGTGCAGACGCTCACGCCGGGACCGCTCGACGAAAGTCCGAGCATCGCACCGAATTCGAAGCTCATCATCTACGCGGCCCAGCAGGGGTCGCGTGGTATATTGGCCGGCGTATCCTCCGACGGTCGCGTCAAGCAACGGCTCGTCTCGCCTGCCGCCGATGTACGCGAACCCGCGTGGGGTCCGCTGCCGCGCTGACCCGATCACCCGAGGAGACCAAGCATGCGCAAATGGATCATCGTAGCGTTCGTCATGGCGCTCGTTGCCGGCTGCCAGAGCACCGAGGAAAAGGCGCCCGTCGAAGAAGGCACGCCGGCGGCGACCACGCCCGCGGGCAGCACCGGGGCGACGACCTCGGGCGCCACGACCTCAGGGGTCACCGGAACCGCGGGCGGCCCGTACAGCGCGGCGGCACTCAAGGACCCGAACAACATACTGTCGAAGCGCAGCATTTACTTCGACTACGACGAGGCGGCGATCAAGGAGCAGTATCGCCCGATCATCGAGGCGCACGCGAAGTATCTGCAGGTCAACAAGAGCGCGCGCGTCACGCTGCAAGGCCACACCGACGAGCGCGGCACGCGCGAATACAACATCGCGCTCGGCCAGCGGCGCGCCGACGCGGTCAAGAAGATGATGGTGCTGCTCGGTGCGCAGGAGATTCAGATCGAGACGGTGAGCTTCGGCAAGGAGAAGCCGCGACGCGAAGGGCACGACGAGACGGCGTGGGCCGAGAATCGGCGCGTCGATATCGTCCACGCCGGAGAGTAGCCGAATGAGCGCAGCGAGCTCGGACCCGAAGCGCGCGTCGCCGAGCGATTGAGCGCGGCCGAGCAACGCAACGTGTTGCAGCGATCGACACCGCCGCGGAGGTCGCGGGGCGAACGCGCGATGAAGCACTTCGCCGTCTGGGCGTTGTTGCCCGCGGTCCTCGCCGCGCTGCCCGCGCGCGCCGCGCTCTTCGACGACGACGAGGCGCGCAAGCGCATCGACGCGACGAACCAGCGGCTCAACCAGATCCAGCGCACGCTCGAAGAGCGGATGACGGCGCTCGAGAATCAGCTGAAGAGCCAGGGACTGGTCGAGCTCTTCAACCAGCTGGAGCAGATCAAGTCCGACGTCGCGCGGCTGCGCGGTCAGGTGGAGGTGCTGACCTACGAGCAGGAGCAGCAGCAGAAGCGCCAGCGCGACCTCTATGTCGATCTGGACACGCGGCTGCGCAAGCTCGAAGGCAGCGCGCCCGGAGCGGTCCCGGCGGCGGGGGCGCCATCGGGTTCGCTGCCGCCGGCGAATTCCCCCGGAGCCCCGGCCGCGGCCGGTCCTGCGGCGGCTCCGGCGCCGACCGCGGCGGTTGCAGCGGAGCAGCGCGACTACGACGCGGCGCTCGACCTCTTCAAGGCCGGAAAGTATCCGGCCGCCGTCGCGGGCTTCGGCTTGTTCGTGAAGACGTACCCGAAGAGCCCGCTCGCGCCTTCCGCGCAGAACTGGCTCGGCAATGCGCAGTTCGCGCAGAAGGACTACCGCGCGGCGATCAGCTCGCAGCGGCAGCTGGTATCCGCGTTTCCGGACAGCGCGAAGGTGCCCGATGCGTTGCTGACGATCGCGTCGAGCCAATTCGAGCTCGGCGACAGCGCGGCTTCGCGCCGTACGCTCGAGGATCTGATCAAGAAGTATCCGCTGTCCGAGGCGGCGGCGAAAGCGCGCCAGCGCCTCGCGATCCGTTGACGCGCGCCGGGCGCCCCGCACCTGCCCCGCGTTCGTTTGCCGCGCGCCTCACCGCGTGGCAGCGCAGCCACGGGCGCCGCGACCTTCCGTGGCAGGGCACGCGCGACGCCTACCGCATCTGGCTCTCCGAGATCATGCTGCAGCAGACGCAGGTCGCGACCGTCATTCCCTACTACGAGCGCTTCATTGCCGCGTTTCCCGATGTGCGGATGCTTGCCGCCGCGCCACTCGATCGCGTGCTCGAGCACTGGAGCGGTCTCGGCTACTACCGGCGTGCGCATCACCTCCATGCGGCGGCGAAGCAGATCGTCGAGCGGCATCGCGGCGCGTTCCCGCGCGACCCCCGGGCGATCGCGGCGCTTCCCGGCATCGGTCGCTCGACGGCGGCCGCGATCGCGGCGTTCGCGTTCGGAACGCGCGGCGCGATTCTCGACGGGAACGTTCGCCGGCTTCTCGCGCGCCATCGCGGTGTCCGCGGATACCCGGGGGAGACCAAGGTCGAGCGCGAGCTCTGGGCGCACGCCGAAGCGCTGCTGCCAAAGCGCGACATCGAGCCCTACACGCAGGCGCTGATGGACCTCGGTGCGACGATCTGCACGCGCGCGGCGCCGCTCTGCTGCGCGTGCCCCGTCGCGACGGACTGCGTCGCGCTGCGCGAAGGCAGGATCGGCGAACTGCCCTCGCCCCGTCCGCGAAAGACGCTGCCGCGGCGCGCCGTGCGCGTTCTCCTGGTCGAGCGCGCGGGCGCGATCCTTTTCGAGAAGCGTGCCGCTGCCGGGATCTGGGCGGGGTTGTGGAGCCTGCCTGAAATCGCCGTCGACGACGACATCGCGCGGCAGTGCAAGGCGCGCTTCGCGAGCGATATCGTCGTCGGAGAAGCGCTCGCGCCGATTGAGCACGGCTTCACGCATTTCCACCTGACGATCCATCCCCAAAGGATCACGGTGCGCAATTGGCCGCCGCGCGCGGAGGCGCCGGGATTGGTGTGGCTCACGCGCGACGATGCGCTCGCTGCGGCGCTCCCGGCGCCGATCAAGGCGTTGATCCGCGGGATGCAGCCTCGCGGCAATTTGTAAACGTCCTTGACAATCACACCGCGGGCAGCGGCGGACCGCCTGCGGATCGCTGATCGTCGCTCGAGCGTGCGGGCCTGGGCCTGCCCGTCACTTCTGGGTCGGATGCCAGTCGCGAAGATCGGGCGGCAGCAGCTCTTCGTGGTCGGCGTGCGCGCTCCGAAAGGCGGTGAGCTCGCGCGCGGCCTCGAAGGTGTTGCCTTCGTCGCGCAGGCGCCGGATCAGCGCGATCCAGTCCGGAATCGGCAACGGCGCACGATCTTTCATGCGCGTCTCGGCTGCAGTTCCGTCCGCCGCGGGACCGCCGGCGGGCGGCGAACGCGCTGCGGACGGCACGGCGAAATGCGCGCCGTCCGAAAACGAAGCGGCTGGCGGGACGAGCCCCGCCGCGCGCGTGCTGGGTGCGGCAGGGAACGGGGCGGGTGGGGCCGCGGGCGGGGCCGCAAGCTTTCCGGACGTCGCTCCTCCTTCGCTTCGTTGCAACGCAGAGGTTTCGGCCGCGCGGTCGGCGATTGGCGGACCCGCCGACGTGCGCTGACCCGAGACTTGCGGCGGTGCAGCTGCAGGCTGCTCCGCATCGTGCGCCGGGAAGGCCTCGGGTCGCGAGGCTGGCGCCACTCGCGCTGCCTCCGATTTCTCCTCCACCGAGGCCGACGGGCTCGCGGCCGGTTCCGTCTTCTGCAGCATCGCCTTTGGCGCTGCGAGTCGCTCCGCGTCCGTGGGCCCGCCCGCGTGCACACCCGACGTCGATCGCGGCGCGAGCGAGTCGAGCTGCGCGCGCCGTCCCACGGGCGCGCCACTCGCGCTCGCCGCGGCATCGGCGCGTGCACCCGGCACCGGCGCTTCGGCTGGGCGCTCCTTCGATTCCGCGACGCTCTTCGGCGACTGCGCGGGCATGTCGCTGACGACGGTAGAGCCGATCGGGGGCGCGACGAGATCGTCCTGTCCCGCGCGCTGGACAACGCCGATCGCAATCACCGCGATCGTCGCGGCGGCGGCGAGCGGCCACCATCTCCGGTGCGCGCGCATCGCTTGCGCCGAAAGGCCCTGCGGTTTCGCGCCGACTTCCCGGTGCGCAGCGGCGAGAATCGCCGCGTCGAGCGTGGGCGACGGCTCCTCGCTCGACGCTGTGCGCCACGCCGCGTCGAAGCGCGGATCGCGCAGCGGTGAATCGCCGCCCCTGCGCGTCGTCATTGCAGATCTCCGAGCTCGGCGCGCAGTTTCGCGAGGGCGTAGCGGAGCCGGCTCTTCACCGTTTCGACGCCCGCACCCGTGAGCGCCGCGATCTCGGAGAGCTCGAGCTCGCCCTCCTGGTGCAGCAGGAAGGCTTCGCGCTGCGCCGGTGGCAGCGCCGCGAGCGCGGAGGCGAGACGCTGCGAAATCTCGCGGGCGCTCGCGCGCACCTCGGGCTCGTCGTTGCGTGCCCCGGGAATCGCTGCGAGGGGATCGTCGTCTTCCTCGCCCGATGCCGCGGCGACGAGCTCGATCCGTCCCGTCGCGCGCCAGTGATCGATCAGCCGGTTGTGTGCGATCCGGTAGAGCCACGTGGTGAACTTCGCAGTGGGAGCGTAGCTGGTCCGCGCGCGCACGGCGCTCAGCCAGATCTCCTGGAAGAGCTCGTCGGTGATGCCGCGCTCTCTGCAGTGGCGCATCAGATAGCGATAGAGCCCGCCGCGATGACGGGCATAGAGCGTGTCGAACGCCGCCGCGTCGCCCGCGGCGTAGGCGAGCATCAGGTCCTCGTCGCGCGCGTCGGCGGCGGAAGCGGGCGCGGGCATCGCCCGCCAGTATGCACCACGGCCCGCGTCGAATTCGACTCTTGTCGTGCTCGCGCGCAACCGTGGCGTCCTCGTTTCGAAGCGCTCATTGACGTGACAACACCCGCTTGCCCATCAGCGCTGCGGCGGATCCGGAACGAAGTAAGGCCCGTGCGGCCACGCCGGAAACGGATTCGACGAGCGCGCAACCGCGGGCGGCGGCAGGATGCCCATCGCGATCAGGTTTTCGTGGCGATCGTACTGGAATGCGATCGTTTCGTTCGGCGTCGCGCTCTCGCGATCGAAGCGCGTCGTCTGCACGACCGAGCGCTCGTTGCGCCCGTGCCCCGTGCCGATCTTCGCCATCGGGGCCGGTGCCGCGGCGTCCGCCAAGTTGTAGGCCTTCTTGCGCTCGGCGTCGATGCGTCCGCCCGCCTCCGCGGCGCTTCCGCTCGCGGCCTCCTGCCGCGTCGAGGACTCGGGCGCCGATTGCGGCGCGATTCGCTGCCTGTCCTTCCACGCGACCGGCTGCGGCCGCTCGCGGAAGAACGCGACGCCGATCACCCCGACGTTGTCGGGGCGCCCGGTGCGCGCAGCGTACGAATCGGGGAGCTCCGTGAAGTAGAAGGCCGCGATCGACGACAGACTCTTGCGCCAACCGTTGATCTCGGTGCATTCCCACGCGTCGAGCACGTAACCTGCCTGCGAAGGCGACGCGGTCTCGCCGGAGACGACGTTGACGCCGTCCACGCTCATCACCGCGAGCACGCGCGCACCGGTTGTATTGCACACCCGAATCGCGTACTCCTGGCCCGGCGTGCCGACGATCCAGCGGCGGCCGTCCTTTTCGTAGACGGGCAGCGCGCGGCTGTCGAAGCGCGTCAGGATGTCGACGTTGCCGACTTGTCCCGCGCTGGCGGGCGTGGCAACGAGCGCGGCCGCGACCGTGATTGCTGCAACCGCACACGCGAGCGGGCGCCTCGCAGCGGCGGCGTCGGCCTCGGGGAACGCAGGGTTGATAGTACGGATCGAAGTCGCCATGTGGACACTCCCTTTGCAGACGGACGGTTGGGCGCTTCGGGGCGCCGACATGCCTATTAACGGCGAGTGGCCCGCAGCGGGGTTAAAACGCCGGAGCGCCCTTCCAGCCGGAGTGGGCGGGTCGATCCGCGGACGACCTCGGTCGAATCCAACCCCATGCCATAATTTGTCGATGCAGGACATTCACCACCTCGCTGCCATCGTCACCGGCTCCGCGTTCGTGCTCGCGGCGATCTTCGGCGCGGTCGCCTCGCGTGTGAACTACTGCACGATGGGCGCGATCAGCGACGTCGTGAACTTCGGCGACTCGCGCCGGCTGCGGATGTGGCTGCTCTCCGTCGCCGTGGCGATCGCCGGGGCCGGCGCGTTGCAGGCCGCGGGCCTCGTCGACCTGTCGAAGACCTTGTATACGGGCGCGCGCGTCGCGTGGCTGTCGCTCGCGGTCGGTGGATTCCTGTTCGGGTTCGGAATGACCCTCGGCTCCGGCTGCGGCAGCAAGACGCTGATCCGCATTGGCGGCGGCAATCTGAAATCGCTGATCGTGCTCGTCTTCGTCGCGATCTCAGCCTACATGACGCTCAAGGGGTTGTTCGCGCTGTGGCGTACCGCCGCGCTCGATCCAGTGCGCTTCGACATCACGGCGATCGGTGCGAAGGCCTCGGATCTGCCCTCGATTCTGACGGCGCTCGGCGCAGGAGGCGCCGCGCTGTGGTTTCCGTTCGCGCTTGCCGCGGCGCTCGCCGCATGGACGTTCGCGAGCCGCGACTTTCGCGCGACGACCGAGATGGTGGTCGGCGGCATCCTGATCGGCGCGGTGATCGTCGGCGGATTCTATGTCTCCGGCCATCTCGGCTATCTGGCAGAGGATCCCGCCACGCTCGAAGAGAAGTTCGTCGCGACCAACTCCGGACGCATCGAGTCCTTCAGCTTCGTCGCGCCCATTGCGTATTTGCTGGAGCTCCTCGTCTATTGGACCGATCAGTCGCGCGTGCTGACCTTCGGCATCGCCGGCGTGCTCGGAATTCTCGTGGGCTCTGCCGCGATGTCGATCGCGACGAAGACTTTCCGCTGGGAGGGCTTCACGACGACCGAGGACCTGGTCAACCATGTCCTCGGCGGCGTCCTGATGGGGTTCGGCGGCGTCACGGCGCTCGGCTGCACGATCGGCCAGGGCCTCTCGGGCCTGTCGACGCTCGCGGTCGGATCGTTTCTCGCGACCGCGGGAATCGTCATCGGCTGCGTGGCCGCGCTGCGCTATCAGATGTGGCGAATCGAGCGGACAGGATGAGCCCCGACGCCCATTTTGCATGCTGCTATCCGCGGACAGCGCGATGATCGTCTTCGATCTCACCTGCGGGCACGGTCATCGCTTCGAGGGCTGGTTCGCTTCGGTCGACGATTTCGAGCGCCAGTCGAAAGCGGTGATGGTTCGTTGTCCCGTCTGCGACGATGCGAGCGTGGTCCGGCTGCCGTCGGCGAAAGTGCACGTCGGGCGCGCGACGATCGACGCGCCGGCCCCCGATCAGGGCACCGAGACGGAATCCGCATCGACGCTCGCCGGCATTCCCGACGAGCTCGTGCGCAAGCTCCGCGACATCGTCCGCAACGCAGAGAACGTCGGCGCTCGCTTTCCGGAAGAGGCGCGCAAGATCCACTACGAGGAAGTGCCGAGCCGCGCCATTCGCGGACAGGCGTCGAAGGACGAAGCCGACGCGCTGCGCGAAGAGGGGATCGAGTTCACGCCTTTGCCGCCGTTCCTGACGCGCGACCAGCATTGACAAGCGCGTTGAGGGGATCGCGCGCGCCGGGCTAAAATGCGCGGTTTTCGGCGGGCCGTTAGCTCAGGTGGTAGAGCAGCGGACTTTTAATCCGTTGGTCGCTGGTTCGAGTCCAGCACGGCCTACCAAGAGATCAATGCGTTAGCTGACTCGCTGGCGCTCCTGCGGTTTCCGGCGTAGCCAAATCGTAACCGCCGAGCAGCGAATCGATGCGGTTCGCGGCCGTCGCGAGATGATCGGGCGCGAGATGCGCGTAGCGCTCGACCATCACCGACGACCGCCAGCCGCCGAGCCGCTGCAACTCGTGCGTGGGCGTTCCCGACTGGCGATGCCAGGAAGCCCAGGTATGCCTCAAGTCGTGCCAGCGGAAATTCTCGATGTCGGCGCGCTTCAAGGCATTCCTCCACGCTCGTGTGTTCGCCCAGCCGAGCGGCTTTCCCGCGTACGTGAACACCTTCTCCGGGTGCTTGCCGACCTGCCGGCGGAGCACCGCCAGCGCCGTCGCGTTCAACGGCACCGCGATCGGCTTGCGGTTCTTGGACTGGTTCGCGCCGACCCAAGCATGCGCCGCCTCGAGGTTGACGTGCGACCATTCCAAGCCGACCACGTTCGACTGCCGTAAGCCGGTCGCGAGCGCGAACAGCACGACTTCCCGCTGATGCTTCGGAAGCTCGCGCAGCAGCGCTTCGGCCTGCTCCACGGTGATCGAGCGCTCGCGCGCCGGACCCTCGTTGTACAACTTTACCTTCGGCACCCGGTCGACCCATTCCCAGTCGTTACGCGCGCGCAGCAGGATCGAGCGCACGAGCGCCAGGTAGCGGTTTACCGTCGGCTTGCCGGCGCCCTTGAGCCTCTCGACCTTGATCCGGTCGATGACGTCCAGCGTGATTCCGTCGAGCATCAGATCACCGAGATAGGCATCGAGCCAGCGAAGCTTCCGGACGTCTTCCTGGTGCGTGACCTTGTCCGAAGTTTCCGCCAGCCAACGTACGACGGCTTCCTTCCATGACCGACGAGGCTTGATGCCCAGTCGTTGTTGCTCCCACAGCGAGGCCTTCAGCTTGTCGTGGTACTCCCGGGCTTGGCTCTTGTCGGAAGTCCCAGTGCTGCGCTGTATTGTTGTTCCGCTGTGGCTGATCTTGACCCACCAATGCGGTGAGTCGCCGCGTTTGTAGAGTGACATGGTTCCAACTCCTTGCGTTCACTCTGCAACACACGCCGCGGGTATTGTGAGCGGATGTGTTCAATGAGGTCAACGTCGACGAAGACCCAGGACTTGCCGATCTTGGCGCCCGGGATCTCGCCGGCGCGCGCCTTCTCCTGCAGCGTGACCGGATGGATGTGCAGGAACGCGGCGGCGGCTTGGAGATCGAGGGTGTTCATGCTGAGACCGAGGCCGGAAGCATTCGCGAAGTGAACCGCTAACGACCGCAGTAGACGGCCACGATTTGCGTGCGGCCGTGCCCCAACTCGCGGCTGACGGTGAGGCGCACCACGCGATCCAGTTCGCGTTGCTTCGGGGTGAGCTGCTTTCGCGTCGCCCCGCCGCGAGCCGGGCACGCCCAGCCGGCGAGCTCCTGATAGCGTGCCTGCGCGTAGAAGTGTCGGTGTCCGTGGACACCATGGATCCCGACCCGCTCGCACTCGTACCGGAAGTGCTTCAGGTAGTCGGAATACTTCGCGTAGCCGGGACCAACGAGACTCTTGCCCTTGGCGAGCGCCTTCGCCTCGTCGAGGAGCTGCCGCTGCTCCAGCGTGCGGACCGGGATCTCGCGCTCGCGGCCGCCCTTGCACCAGGAGTCCTTGAGAACGAGGCGATCGCCGCGATCGGCCCACTTCGGGACGATCTTGATCGACTCTTCGCGGCG
>DATKMY010000113.1:0-15316 GCA_035541655.1 Casimicrobiaceae bacterium
GATCTGGTCGTACGCCTTCACCTCCCCCCCATACTTCTTCGATAGCACCAGCGTCATCGCCGCCGTCAGCGTCGTCTTCCCGTGATCCACGTGGCCAATCGTCCCTACGTTCACGTGCGGCTTCGTCCGTTCGAATTTGCCCTTGGCCATGCTCTGACTCCTTCAGACTGCGTTGCTCGGGTGCGGCTCGCTTGTTGTTGCCACGCTCGGTGCCACTATCGAATGCCTGGTGCCCATGGAGCGGATTGAACGCTCGACCTCTCCCTTACCAAGGGAGTGCTCTACCACTGAGCTACATGGGCAGATTTCTTCTTTCCCATGGAGCGGGTGAAGGGAATCGAACCCTCGTCGTAAGCTTGGAAGGCTTCTGCTCTACCATTGAGCTACACCCGCGCATCCGGTTGACAGAGGGACGTCGATCGCGTTCGCGGGAGCGCGTCTTCGAGCGCCACGGCCGGAGTAGCGGGTCCCTGGCTTCCCGGATCGAACCCCTTGGTGGAGGGGGAAGGATTCGAACCTTCGAAGGCAGAGCCGGCAGATTTACAGTCTGCTCCCTTTGACCGCTCGGGAACCCCTCCGACGAAACCGCTAAGGATAGCAATTTCCGTTCCCAGGGTCAACGGCCGCGGGGTCTCTTTCGGGCGCTCCCCAGGGCTCGCGACTGCCCGACAGCCGCCGGGCCGCTCCGCCGGCGGCGGCGATCGGCACCGGCACCGCCCGACTTGCGATAATGGGCAATTCCAGCCCTTCCAGGAGCCCGACCATGGCCTGCTGTCACGCCGACTTCGCCGCCGTCGAAGGCAGCGATCGCGGCTTCACCGTGGGGATGCCGACCTTCACCTTCGGGGCCGGCGTGCTCGGCGAGGCGGGCGACCACGCCCGCGAGCTCGGTCTCCGGCGCGTAGCGCTGTTCACTGACCCCCGCCTCGCGTCGGGCGAGTATGTGCGGACGGTGAGCGCGTCGCTCAAGTCCGCGGGCGTCGAGACGGCGGTCTACAGCGACGTCGCGATCGAGCCCACCGACGCATCGTTCCAGGAGGCGGCGCGCTTCGCCGCCGACGGGCGGTTCGACGGCTATGTGTCGGTCGGCGGCGGATCGGTGATGGACACCTGCAAGGCGGCGAACCTCTACGCGTCGCGGCCCGCCGAGTTCATGACCTATGTGAATGCCCCGATCGGCGGCGGCCAGAAGGTCCCGGGGCCGCTCAAGCCGCACATCGCGTGTCCGACGACCTCGGGAACCGGCTCGGAGACCACGGGGATCGCGATCTTCAATCTTCGCTCGCTCAACGCCAAGACCGGCATCATCTCCCGGCGGCTGATCCCCGACATCGCGCTGATCGATCCGAACGTCACCGCGACCCTGCCGAAGGCGGCGATCGCGGCCACCGGGTTCGACTGCATGAGCCACGCGCTCGAGTCGATCACCGCGCGCGCCTATCCGCGCCGGCTGAACCCCGCGAAGGGCGTCAATCGCCCCGTCTCGCAGGGCGCGAACCCGTTCTCCGACATGCTCGCGACGGAGGCGCTGAAGAGCGTCGGCGCGTTCCTCGTCCGCGCGGTCAACGACCCCGCGGACGGCGAAGCGCGCACCGAAATGATGTATGCCGCGATGCTCGCCGGGATCGCCTTCAACGCTGCCGGCTGCCATCTGCCGCACGGGCTGTCGTACGCGGTCTCCGGGCTGACGAAGGACTGGCACGTCGCGGGCTATCCGGAGGGCAGAACGCTCGTCCCGCACGGGATGGCGGTCGTGCTCAACAATCCGTCGGTGTGGCGCGCGACCGCGCGCTGCTCGCCCGATCGGCATCTGCACGGCGCGAAGTGCCTCGCAGCCGAGACGCGCGGCGCGAGCGGCGACGACTCGGGCGAGATCCTCGCTCGGCGCGTGGTCGAGCTGATGCGTGCGACGGCGATGCCGAACGGGCTTTCGGCCCTCGGCTTCGGCGAGTCGGACATCGATGCGCTCGCCGCGGGCGCCGAGCCGCAATATCGCGTGATCCGCAACGCGCCGATCGACGTCGGCCGCGACGAGCTCCGCGCGCTGTTCCGCGCGGCGCTCAGCTACTGGTAGCCGAGGGCGCGCGCGCGGAGACTTCCGGGTTCGCAGGCGGGGGAGCCACGGTCGCCGCCGTCCCCGCGCCGGGCGCATCGCCGGGTGCAGCCGATTCCGCGCGGCGGACGCGCCGCCCGGGGAGAACGACCGAGAACGTGCTGCCCCGCCCGAGCTCGCTCATCACATCGAGCTCGGCCTGATGGCGCAGCAGCACATGCTTGACGATCGCGAGGCCGAGTCCCGTTCCGCCCGTCTCGCGCGAACGGCTCCGATCGACGCGATAAAAGCGCTCGGTGAGGCGCGGGACGTGCTCGGGGGCGATCCCGATCCCGGTGTCCGCGACGCTGAACACGCCGCGGCCGTCGTCGTCGATCCGCCAGGCGAGCGTGATCCTGCCGCCATCGGGCGTATACCGGATCGCATTGCTCACCAGGTTGCCGAACGCGCTCGAGAGCTCGTCGCGGCTTCCGAGAACCATTGCCGGATCGGTGATGTCGAGCGCGACGACATGCCGCCCGGCCGAGAGCGCTTTCGCGTCGGCGGAGACCTCGAGGAGCAGGGGCACGACGTCGAACTCCGCCTCTGCCAGTGCGTTCTGGTCGCTTTCGAGCGTGGAAAGCGTCAGGAGATCGTCGACGAGCCGCTGCATGCTCGCCGCCTGGTCGGCCATCAAGGCGATGTAGCGGGAGCGTTGCCGCGCCTCGAGCTCGAGGTCCTGCAGCGTCTCGAGGAATCCCGTGATGACGGTGAGCGGCGTTTTCAGCTCGTGGGAGACGTTGGCGATGAAATCGCGACGCATCCGTGCGACGGCCTCGATCTGGGTGATGTTGCGGCTGATCAGCAGGCGCTCGTCGATCCCGAAGGGAACGACCTGGATCGCGAGCGTGGTCCCGATCTCGCGCAGCGAGTCGAAGACCACGCCCTCGTTGAAATCGGCGGCCTCGAGGTAGCGAACGACTTCCGGCTGGCGCACGAAGTTCTGCAGCGGCTGACCCGTGTCCGTTTCGAGGTCGATGCCCAGGTGGGCCTGCGCCCTCGCGTTCGCCCATTGGATGCGGTTCGTGTCGTCGAGGATCACCATCCCGTCCGGCAGCGCCTCGACCGCGCTGCGGAAGCGCTCGATCCTCGACGCGAGGTCGAGCTGGCGCTCGTTGCGCAGCCGCACGCGCCGGTAGAGCGCGGACAGCGCGACACCCCATGCGCCCTCGGCCTCGGGAACCGGCGCGTCGAACTCGGAATCGGCCCACTTCGCCAGGCGGCTGAGATGCCACAGGTGGAAGCCGGCAAGCGCGCACACACCGACGGCGAGCAGGCCGATCGCCCACGCGGCCCCGAAGGCGAACCAGACGATGCCCGCGACCGCGAGGAAGGCGAGCGGTGTCCCGATGCCGGTGACGACCAGGGCGCTCATCGCAGCTCTACGAAGGCGGCCTCAGGATCTCGGGACGCTCAGGCGGTAGCCGCTGCCGCGGACGGTTTCGATCAGACCGTCCTGTCCGAACGGCTCGAGCGCGAGGCGCAAGCGCCGGATGTGGACGTCCACCGTGCGCTCCTCGATGTAGACGTGATCGCCCCACACCTGGTCGAGAAGCTGCGTCCTCGTGTGGACGCGCTCGGGCCGGGCCAGCAGGAAGCGCAGCAGCCGGAACTCGGTCGGGCCGAGGAGAACCTCCTTGCCGTCGACGCTCACCCGGTGCGTCGCCGGGTCGAGGCGCAGCGTGCCCGCCGTCAAGGGCTCCTGTGCCGCTTCCGGGGAACGGCGCCGCAGCACCGCCCGAATCCGTGCCTTCAACTCGCGCGGCGAGAACGGCTTGGTCACGTAGTCGTCGACCCACGCCTCGAGGCCCGCGACCTTGTCGGCTTCGTCGGTGCGTGCGGTCAGCATGATGATCGGAAGCTCGCGCGTGCGCGTGTCGCCGCGCAGCTCCTTCGCGAGCGCGAGGCCCGACTTCCCGGGAAGCATCCAGTCGAGAAGCAGCAGCGAGGGCAGCGCGTCGGACAGCTCGCGCTGCGCCGATTCGGCGTCGGGGGCCGCCCTTACCTCGTAGCCGGCGTCGACGAGGTTCACGCGCAGGAGTTCCTGGATTGCCGGCTCGTCCTCGACGACCAGCACCGAGGGTGTCATCGCCGTGCTCGCGCGCGGTCGCATCGCGGAATCGCTCTCACTCTTCGGCCACTTCCGCGCGGATCTGCTCGGCAGTCGCGTGCCGCACGTCGATCCCCTTGACGACCTGGACGACCGCCTCGGCGATGTTCTTCGCGTGATCGCCGATGCGCTCGAGCGACTTGGCGATGAACACGATCTCGAGCGCAGCGGTGATCGTCCGCGGGTCCTCCATCATGTAGCTGATCAACTGCCGCATGATCGAGTGGAACGCCGCGTCGATCTCCTCGTCGAGGTCGATCACCTCGGCCGCCGCCGCGGCGTCGAGGCGGGCGAACGTATCGAGCGCCATCTGCATCATCTCGCGCGCCCGCTCGGCGGTGCGTATGACCTCGTAGTGGCGCACGCGGGAAAGCCGGTCGGCGCCGCGGATCTGGGCGGCCTTGTAGGCGATCTTCTTGATCTCGTCGCCCGTGCGCTCGAGCTCGTTGACGATCTTGGTGATCATCAGCACGAAGCGGAGATCGATCGCGGTAGGCTGCCGCTTGGCGATGATCTGGCTGCACATCTGATCGAGATTGACCTGCATCTGGTTGATGGTCTTTTCGTCGGCGCCGACCTGGTCGATCGCGTCGATGCCCTCGTCCTCGTCGAGCACCGCGATCGCGCGCGTCAGCTGACTCTCGACCAGGCCGCCCATCGCGAGGACGCCGCTGCGGACGGCTTCCATCTCGGTGTCGAACTGCTTGTGCGTATGCTCGTTCATCGTTTCACTCCGAAGTCTGCGCGGCCTGCGGCCAATCCGGCTCAGCCGAACCGTCCGGTGATGTAGTCCTCGGTTTCCTTTCGCTTGGGCTTGAGGAAGATGTCGTCGGTTGCACCGAATTCGACCAGCTCGCCCAGGTACATGTAGGCGGTGAAGTCCGACACGCGCGCCGCCTGCTGCATGTTGTGCGTGACGATCGCGATCGTGTAGTCGAGCTTCAGCTCGGAGATGAGCTCCTCGATCTTGGCGGTCGAGATCGGGTCGAGTGCGGAAGTCGGCTCGTCGAGCAGCAGCACCTCGGGCTTGACCGCGACCGCGCGGGCGATGCACAGCCGCTGCTGCTGGCCGCCGGAGAGCGCCATCCCGCTCTGCTTGAGCTTGTCCTTCGCCTCGTTCCACATCGCGGCCTTGGTCAGCGCCCATTCGACCCGCTCGCCCATGTCCCGCTGGGAAAGATTCTCGTACAAGCCGACGCCGAACGCGATGTTGTCGTAGATCGACATCGGGAAAGGCGTCGGTTTCTGGAACACCATCCCGACCTTGGCTCGCAATGTGTTGAGGTCGGTGCCGGGGTCGAGGATGTTCTTGCCGTTGAAGATGATCTCGCCCGTAGCGCGCTGCCCCGGGTAGAGCGAGTACATCCGGTTGAGCGTGCGCAGGAGCGTCGACTTGCCGCAGCCCGACGGACCGATGAACGCGGTGACCCGGCCGTCGGCGACATCGAGATTGATGTTCTTGAGGCCCTGGAACTTTCCGTAGTAGAAGTCGAGCCGGCGGCAGGCGATCTTGGGCGGCGTCTCGCCCGGACCCGTCGCTTCGGCCTCCGGACGTGCAGCGACGGCTTCGAAGTTCATTGCAGTCTCCCTCGGAATTCCCATTCGGTCAGCGAACGGCGGTTTGGCGGAAGACGCTTCGCGCCAGGATGTTGATGACGAGTACCGTCAGCGTGATCAGCAGCGCACCGCCCCACGCGAGCAGCCTCCAGTCGTCGAACGGGCTCAACGCGAACTGGAAGATCACCACGGGAAGATTCGCCATGGGCGCGTTCATGTCGACGCTCCAGAACTGATTGTTGAGCGCGGTGAACAGCAGCGGCGCGGTCTCTCCCGACATGCGGGCGACCGCGAGCAGAATCCCCGTGATTACGCCGCCGCGGACGGCCTTGAGCGTCACCCGCAGGATCACCTGCCACATCGGTGCGCCGAGCGCGACCGCCGCCTCGCGCAGGCTGGCCGGGACGAGTCGAAGCATGTTCTCCGTCGTGCGCACCACGACCGGGATGGCAATGAGCCCGAGCGCGAACGAGCCCGCCCATCCCGAGAAATGGCCGACCTGCGCCACGTACACGGTGTACACGAACAATCCCATGATGATCGACGGCGCGGAGAGCAGGATGTCGTTGATGAACCGGGTGAGCCGCGCGATCCAGCCGTCTTTGCCGTATTCGGCGAGGTAGATTCCGGCGAGAATGCCGATCGGGGTGCTGATGAAGGTCGCGACGAAAACGATGACGATGCTGCCGTAGATCGGGTTGGCAAGCCCGCCTGCCGAGCCCGGCGGCGGCGTCATCTCGGTGAAGAGCGCCGGCGACAGCGCCGCCAGCCCTTTCGCGAACAGTACCCAGAGGATCCAGAGCAGGAATACCATGCCGAATGCCATGGTCAGCAACGACATCACCAGGTTCATCCGGTTCACGAACAGCCGCCTGCGGTACAGGGGATTCATGTCTTGTGGCCCTCACCTTTGGCGAGCTGCGCCAGCAGCAACCGCGAGCACGCGAGCACGATGACGGTAAGCAGGAACAGCACCAGGCCGAGCGCGATCAGCGATGCGCGATGGATGGGCTCAGCCGCCTCGTTGAACTCGTTCGCGAGCGCAGATGCGATCGAGTTGCCGGGGTTGAACAGCGAAGCGCTGATGCGATACGCATTGCCGATGACGAACGTGACCGCCATGGTCTCGCCGAGCGCACGGCCCAGGCCGAGCATGATGCCGCCGATCACGCCGACCTTGGTGTAGGGCAGCACGACGTTCCAGACGACCTCCCAGGTCGTCGCGCCGATGCCGTAGGCGGACTCCTTGAGCACCGGCGGCACGATCTCGAAGACGTCGCGCATCACCGAAGCGATGAAAGGAATGACCATGATCGACAGAATGAAGCCCGCCGAAAGCATGCCTATCCCGTTGGGCGCGCCCTGGAACAGCGGCCCGAGGATCCACAGGTTGCCGAAGGTCCTGGTGAGGAGCGGCTGAACGTAATCCCCGAACACGGGCGCGAAGACGAAGAGCCCCCACATCCCGTAGATGATCGAGGGCACGGCTGCGAGCAATTCGACCGCCGTGCCCAGCGGCCTCTTCAGGATCACCGGGCACATCTCGGTCAGGAACAGCGCGATGCCGAAGCTCACCGGCACGCCGATCAGCAACGCGATCGCCGAGGTGACGAGCGTTCCGTAGATCGGCGCGAGCGCTCCGAAGTCGAGCTTGACGGGATCCCAGACGTCGGTGAAGAAGAATGCGATGCCGAATTTCTGGAACGCCGGCACGGCCGTCCAGAGGAGTGCGCCGATGATCGCCACCAGCAGGAGCAATACGAACACGGCGAAGAACATCGTCGTGCGCTCGAACAGCGCGTCCTGCCAGGGCGCAGCCCCGCGCCGTTCCGAGGGCGGCGTCGGTTGGCGCTCGGCGCGCAACTCTTCCGGAGCGGTGATGGTGGGCTGCATGGAGGCAGTAGCAGTCGTCATCATAAGCCCTCAAAAAAGAGGCCGCGAGGGATACCCCGCGGCCCCGAGGCTTTCTTCTGGAGGAGGAAGAAGAAAGGTCGTGCCGAGACCCGGCGCAAGCCCGCCACCACAGGTTCGCGCCGTTATTTCCAGATCGGGTTGCCCGAGCCGTCCTTGAGCTGCGATTTCCAGGAGTCCTCGATTTGCGCGATGAGCGTCGGCGGCAGCGGGACGTAGTCCAGGTCGTCCGCCATCTTCTGACCGTTCTTGAACGACCAGTCGAAGAACTTCAAGACCTCCGCCGCGTTCTGGGGCTTGTCCTGCTTGACGTGGAGCAGGATGAAGCTCGTCGCCGCGATGGGCCACGACGTCTTGCCCGGCGAATCGGTGATGATCTGGTAATACCCCGGTGCATTCTTCCAGTCCGCATAGGCGGCTGCGGCCTGGAAAGTGTCGTTGTCGGGCTTCGGATACTGGCCCTCCTTGTTCTGGACCAGCGCGTACGCCATGTTGTTCTTCTTCGCGTACGCGTACTCGACGTAGCCGATGGAGCCCTTGATCCGCTGCACGTAGGCGGCCACGCCCTCGTTGCCCTTCCCGCCGACGCCTTCGGGCCACGACACCGCGGTGCTCGAGCCCACCTTGCTCTTCCACTCCGGGCTCACCTTCGAGAGGTAGTCGGTGAAGTTGAACGTCGTGCCCGAGCCGTCGGACCTGCGCACGACGGTGATCAGCTCGTCGGGAAGCTTGACGCCGGGATTCAGGTCGGCGATGGCCTTGTCGTTCCACTTCTTGATCTTGCCGAGATAGATGTCGGCGAGCACCGAACCGGTGAAGCGCAGCGCCCCGGGGCCGACGCCCTCGAGATTCACGACCGGCACGATGCCGCCGATGATCGCCGGAAACTGCATGAGGCCCGCGGCTTGCAGGTCTTCGGGCTTGAGCGGGGCGTCCGATGCGCCGAAGTCGACGGTCTTGGCCTTGATCTGCGCGATGCCGCCCCCCGAGCCGATCGACTGATAGTTCATGCCGATGCCCGTCTTTTGCTTGTAGGCCTCGGCCCACTTCGCATAGATCGGATACGGGAACGTGGCGCCCGCGCCGGTGATGTCGGCTGCCACGGCCGAACCGAGACCGAAAGCGACCGCAGCAGCCGCGACGAATCCGCGCGTCAGAAATGCATTCATTGTGGTTTTCCTCGAGATCACAGAGGGTCGAATTCTCGCCGACCGATGTTACGCGCGGATGACAGGCTGGCCTGAACCCTCGCCGGCTGCGGGCGGCGGAACGAGCGTGCCAACCGTGCCCGACCCGGGCGCGGGGTCCCTGCCGGACTCCGCGGGGATCGGGTGACCCGGCACAATCGTTGCGGGGATGGCGGTATCGGCGGAGGCCGCGCGGCCCGCGAGGACGGCAAGGACGTTTGCCGCAACGGTGCGCGGCCCGGCGCCGATACCATGACAGCGATAGGGAACACCGTTCGGATCGACTTCGACGAGCTCGTCGCCCGGCTCGATCCGTGCGCCGCGCGCGGCGAGCCCGAGGAGCACGCCGCTCGCCGGGGCCGCGACGGTTTCGTTGCCCACCGCCCCGATCTTCTCGCCGGCGTGCACGCGGTCTCCGATACGGCGCTCGGTCATGAAGCGTCCGTAGCGCGTCGACGCGACAACGTAGGATCTAGTTCGTGCGGGCGGCGCGGCTTCGTCGCGACCTAGTGTCGGCAGGCGCGCGGCCCCGACAGCCTCGGCCGGCGCCTCGAGCGCGACATCGACGCCCTCACCGGCGACGAAGTCCGGGCCGATGCCGATCGTTAACGGAACCCGGCCGCGCAGCATCTCGGGGCGGCGGCGTAACCGCCCGGCGTCGACGAGGACCTGCGCGCGCAACGTGTCGGCGACGCTTCCCCACGACCACGTCGTCGCGGCGATCATCCCGTGCGCGAGCACGCTCGGAATGCTCTTGAGCGACGCGCAGAAGCACGCGCCCGCGCCGTCGAGCTCCGCGTTGCCGACGTACCACGCGTTGGTGAACGCCATCCCGCGCCGGTGCCAGGGCGGGTCCGCGTCGTCGACGAGCACGACCGACCACCCAGCACCGTTCAATGCGCATGCGACGGCCGATCCGACGTCGTTCGATCCCAGAACGATTGCAACGGGGCGTTCGGCGCGTCGGTTCATCATGCTCGGAAGCGTACGCGCACGATGTGACGAGGTGATGAACCCGAAGCGTGAATCTGCCGCACCACCATCTCGGCCGAGGCGAGCGTGACGCGATCGGTTCCGCCGAAGAAGGCGGGCCTGCGGCCCGAACGCGCGTCCTAGACGAAGTCGGGACTGATGACGACCTTCAACACCGTCGACGCCACGCCGTCGCGAACGCGATGCGAGAGCCACCAGACCGCCCCCTTGCGCACGCTCCACGAAAGCTCCTGCTTCGTCAGCAGGTGCGCCGCCAATTCACCGAGCGTGGGCTGATGACCGACGACGAGAATCGGCTCGCGTGCATCGGGCCAGCCGGCAGCGCCGAGCACGGCGGACACCGATGCTCCGGGCGCGAGCTCCCCGACCACGCGGAACTTGCGCTTGAGCGCTTGCGCCGTCTGCTGCGCGCGATCGGCGGGGCTCGAGAGAATCCTCGTCGTCGCGGGAAGGTGATGGTCGAGCCACTTCGCCATGCGCTCCGCCTGCTGAATGCCCTTGGCCGTGAGACGTCGGCCCATGTCGGGCTCGCCGGGCTCGGCCTCGGCGTGTCGCCACAGAATGAGATCCATCGCTTGAGCGCTCCCGAGTCAGGAGTTCGAATCGACGTGCTCGGCCAGACGGTCGAGCAGATGCTGTTGGGCGGAGAACGGGCGCGCGCGGCCCTTCACCGCGACCCGCTCGTAGCTGCCGTCGGCAGCGAGCACCCACGCGTTCTGGTTGTCGGCAAGGTACGGCTCCAGCCCTTCCTTGATCACCCTCGTCTTGAGCGCGGGATCGAGCACGGGGAACGCGACTTCAATCCGGCGGAAGAGATTGCGTCCCATCCAGTCCGCGCTCGTCAGCCACACCGACTCGCGGCCGTCGTTCTGAAAATACCAGATGCGGCTGTGCTCGAGGAAGTGGCCGACAATCGAGCGCACTCGGATGTTCTCGGAAAGGCCCTTGATGCCGGGGCGCAGCGCGCACGCGCCGCGGACGATCAGCTCGATCCTTACGCCCGCCTGCGACGCCGTGTAGAGCGCGCGGACCACACCCTCCTCGAGCAGCGCGTTCATCTTCGCGACGATGCGCGCCGGCTTGCCCTCGCGCGCGTGCCGCGCCTCGCGCCGGATCGCGGCGATCAGTCGCGCGTGCATTGTGAACGGCGCGAGCGACAGCCGCCGGAGCTTCGTCGCCCGCGCGAGGCTCGTGATGTGCAGGAACACTTCGTTGACATCGGCGCAGAGATCGGCGCGCGAGGTGAGCAGCCCGAAGTCCGTGTAGAGGCGCGCGGTCCGGCCGTGATAGTTGCCGGTCCCGAGATGCGCGTAGGCCTGCAGCCGTGTCCGTCCGTCGGAGTCCTTCTCGCGCCGCAGCAGCAGCGCGAGCTTCGCGTGCGTCTTCAAGCCGAACACGCCGTAGACGACCTGGGCGCCGGCCTGCTCGAGGCGCTCGGCCCAGTTGATGTTCGCCTCTTCGTCGAAGCGCGCGAGAAGCTCGACGACAACGGTGACTTCCTTGCCCTGGTGCGCCGCGTCGATCAGCGCCTCCATCAGCACCGAGTTCGCTCCGGTACGATAGACCGTCTGCTTGATCGCGACGACGTCCGGATCGTCGACGGCGCGGCGGATGAATTCGATCACGGGCTCGAATGACTGGAACGGGTGGTGGAGCAGCACGTCGTGATGGCGGATCGTCGCCAGGATGTCCTGCGAATCGCGGAGCCGCTCGGGGACGCCCGGGCGGAACGGCCGATACTTGAGCGATTCGACGTCGACGGCGTCGACGAGCGCGCTCATCCGCGTGAGGTTGACGGGGCCGTCCACCGCGTAGAGATCGGCCTCGGTGAGCTCGAACTGCTTGAGCAGCAGATGCGCGAGATGCTGCGGGCAGTTCTCGGCGACCTCGAGCCTCACGGCGAGGCCGAACTGCCGCTGCGGGAGCTCGCCCTCGAGCGCCTGGCGCAGGTTCTTCACCTCCTCCTCGTCGAACCAGAGATCCGCGTCGCGCGTCACCCTGAACTGCGAATAGGCGACGATGCTGCGCCCTTCGAACAATTCGTGCGCATGCTCGTGAATGACCGAGGAGAGCAGCACGAACGTGTTCGCTGCGCCGGCGATTTCGTTCGGTAGCGCGATCACCCGCGGTAGCAGCCGCGGCGCCTTGAGGATCGCGACGCTCGCTTCGCGTCCGAACGCGTCGCGCCCCGCGAGCTCGATCACGAAATTCAGGCTCTTGTTGACGACCAGCGGGAACGGATGCGCGGGATCGAGCCCGATCGGCGACAGCAGCGGCTTGACCTCTCGCTGGAAGTAGTCGGCGACCCACTCGCGCTGCAGCGGATTCAGCGCGGCGCGGCGCAGCAGACGCACCCCCTCCTGGGCGAGCGCCGGCAGCACCTCGTCGTTCCACACCCGGTACTGCTCGGCGACGAGAACGTGTGCCTCCTCGCCGACGGCGGCGAGCAGCCCCCGCAGGCCGGCGAGCGCCATCCCCGGCGGCGGCACCTGGGCGATAAGCTGCTGCTTCAGCCCGGCGACCCGGATCTCGAAGAACTCGTCGAGGTTCGATCCGACGATGCACAGGAAGCGCAGGCGCTCGAGCACGGGGACCGCGGAGTCCTGGGCGAGCGAGAGCACGCGCCGGTTGAAAGCAAGCTGCGACAGCTCGCGATTGATCAGCGGTGAATTGGATGAATTCATCGGGCGGTCGGCCGCTACAGCGTCGCCGACGGCAGGGGGACGGGAAAGTCTGCGGATCGAATGTTACAGCGAAGTGACGGCGCACGCGAAAAAGGCCGTTCCTTTCTCTTTCTGTTACGCTCCGCGCTGCCACCATTCCGCCGCTTGCCTGCTCGCTCTTGGTGCCTCCGACCACACTGGCCGTCGTCGACCTGGGCTCGAACAGCTTCCGCTTGCAGATCGGTCGCGTCGAAGGCGATCAGATCTACCAGCTCGACACGTGGCGCGAGACGCTGCGCATGGGGGCGGGCATCGACGCCAAGGGTCGGCTCAAGCCGGGAGCGATGCAGACGGCGCTCGAGTGTCTCGCGCGCTTTCGCGAGCGCCTCTCCGGCCTGCACCCTTCGGCGGTTCGCGTCGTCGCGACGAACACGTTTCGCGTCGCGACGAACGCGCGCGAGTTCCTCGCGAGAGCCGAGCGCACGATCGGCTTTCCGATCGATGTGATCAGCGGTCACGAAGAGGCGCGTCTCACCTACTTCGGCGTCGCGCACGAGCTGCCGCGCTCGCTCGAACCGCGGCTCGTCATCGACATCGGCGGCGGCTCGACCGAGCTCATCATAGGCCGCGGACTGCAGGCGGAGCGCCTCGAATCGCTGACGATCGGCTGCGTCGGGATGACGCAGCGCTTCTTCGGTGACGGCACCATTACCGAGCCCGCGATGCGCGCGGCGGAAACGGTGGCCCGCGTCGAGATCGAGGCCGTTGCGCGCGACTTCGGCCCGGGCCATTGGCGCGAGGCCTACGCGTCGTCGGGAACCGCGATGGCGCTCGCCGACATCCTCGAGCAGAACGCGTTCTCGCCAGGCGGGATCACGCCCGAGGGTCTCGCGCGCCTGCGCAACCGCATGCTCGCCGCGGGCGACGTATCGAGGTTGCGGCTGAACGCCCTCAAGGGCGAGCGAGCGCCGGTGCTGGCCGGCGGACTGGCGATCATGTCCGTCGCAGTCGCCGAGCTTCGCATCGCGCGGATCGACGCGGTGGGCGGCGCGCTGCGCCTCGGAGTCCTCTACGATCTGCTCGGGCGGACGTTCGACGAGGATTCGCGCGAGGTGACGGTCGAGCGCTTCACCGAGCGCTATGGCATCGATCGCGCGCAGGCAGGGCGCGTCGCGCAGCTCGCGGTCAGCCTCTATCGCGACGCCGCGAAGACGCGCGACGCGCGCGCCGAGCGGCTGCTCGAATGGGCGGCGCGGCTGCACGAGCTCGGCATGTCCGTCTCGCACACGGGCTTTCACCGGCACGGCGCGTACATCCTGCAGAACGCCGACATGCCCGGGTTCTCCGCCGGCGAGCAGAGCCGGCTCGCGCTGCTCGTCTACGGCTGCCGCGGGCGTCTCGAGAAAGTCGCCGGCGCTCTCCACGACGCCGAGGGTCGTGCAGCGCTGCTCGCGCTGCGCCTCGCAGTCCTCTTCAATCACGCGCGCACGACGATCGCCGTGCCGCGTATCCGGCTCGAAACGGCGCGGCGGATCCGGATCACAATGTCGCGTCGCTGGCTGGCCGCGCATCCGCTCACCGATTACCTGCTCGCGCGCGAGGCCAAGCAATGGGCCGAGCACGGGTACCCATGGAAGGTGGGGATTGGCTAGCGCCCCTCCCCCTACGTCGCCACGGGTCGGCTCCCGTGTCGCACCCAATCCGGCCAGCGGATCGGCCAGCGCACGCGCTCGGCCTCGCGTTGCAGACGCTCGAGCTCGCCGGCGAGCGACTGATCGTCCCCATTCGCAGCCAGCCCGACGAGAACGCGGCTGCGGGCGATCAGGAAGTCGGTGTACGGCAGCGGCTCCGCGGCGGTGTAGCGCTCCAGTGCGTCGGCGTGCGCGAGCGCACGCGGAAACTCGCCGCGCTCGAGCGCGTCGTCGATCGCGAGCCGGTGAAAAGCGATCGGGCTGTGGCCGATGCCCCGCTCGGCGATCAACGTCGCCGCCTTGGCCCAGCTGCGTTCGCGCTCCCGCTCCGCGTCGTGCATCCTCGCCTCGAGCGCGAACACGAGCGGACCGCAGAAGTGGATTCCGCTCGCGGTCGCGAGAGCGAGCGCGCGCGCGTTCTGCGCTCGCGCCTCCTCGCGTCGCCCGGTGGCGAACAGCGTCTCGGCCAGCGCAGCAAGCAGAACGGCCTGATAGCGGCGTGCTCCCAACATTTCGGCAAAGGCAGCCGCGCGCTCGAGCATCGGTTCGGCATCCGCGTAGCGCGCGCAGAACGTCAGCAAGAGCGCGAGCGATTCCACCGCGAACATCTCTCCGTGCCGGTCGCCGACCTGGCAGGCGAGCACGCGCGCGAGCTCCATGTCGGCTGCACCCTCGTCGAACTCCATCAGATAGATCCGGCAGTGGCCGGCCATCGCACGGTTGGGAATCGCGACCCGCGTGAGGCCATGCGCATCGCAGACCGCGACGCACTGCCTGAAGCGCTCGAACGCCGTACGCATCTTCGCGACCGCATAGTCGGCGTCGGCGAGACCGCTCAGAGCGCGCGCCTCCCACGCCGGGTCGCCCAACGCCCGCGCGTGGCGCAGCGCGTGCGCGTGCTCGGCCGCACAGCCGGCGACATCGGCGCGTGCGAAATGCAGGTTGCCGCGCGTGTGATGGAGCTCGGCGAGCTCGCGCGTGAGGCCGGCATCGCGTGCGAGCGGCTCGGCTTCGGCGAGCGCAGCGAGCGCGTCATCGATGCCTGCGACGAGGCGCTGCCCCGCTGCGACGCCGAGCAGCGCGCGACAGCGGTCGATCGGTCCTCGTGCGGC
>DATKMY010000114.1:0-2395 GCA_035541655.1 Casimicrobiaceae bacterium
AAGGCGTGGGATGACGGTTTGGTTACAGCGCCGGCTTGAAACCGTCCGCCTTGACGATCAGCAGGTCGCAGGGCACGCGATCGAGCACCTCTTCAGCCGTGCTACCGACGAAGAGCCGCTCGAGGCCGCTGCGCGACACGGCCCCCATCACCACGACGTCGGCGCGAACCCGGTCCGCCAACGCAAGCAACTGCTCGCGGGCGCCGCCTTGTGCGATGTGAACGCGCTCGCGCGGCAAGCGCATTGCATCCGTGAGCTCGTGCACCGCGGCCGTGTGCTCGGCGTTCATCGCGTCCGTGATCTCGACGATCGGCAACGCCATCGGCATCATCATTGCCTCCGTCGAAGCGGCGATCACCGGCGTGATGTCGAACGCGTGAAACACGTGCAGCTCGCCTCCGGTGGTCGCGCACAGTTCGGAAGCGGTCGCAAGAATCTTCTTATCGAGCGACTTGCCCGGGTCCCGCTCGTGCATCGGATCGATCGCGGCGAGTACGCAGGGCTTTATCGCCGGCGCGCGCGGCTTCACCAGCATCAGCGCCGCCGGGCAATTGCGAATGAGGCTCCAATCGGTGTTGGTGAGGATCGAGCGCTTGAGGGCCGAATGGTAGTGAGTGTCTTTGATCACCAGGTCTGCTTTCCACTCGACCGCCTTGGCGACGACCCCGTGGTACAGGGGATAATCCCAGCGCGCATCGACCGTCGTGTCGATGCCCGCAGCGCGTAGAGGCCCTGCGAGCTCGTTCAGCCGGCGCAGTCGCGACTCGATGAGCGCCGCGCGCGCATGGGCGATAGCCTCCGGGCCGAGTGCGCGGGACTCCTTGAGGTCGCCGTTGTAGTCGCAAATCAACAGCTCGACTTGCGCATCCGCGCGCTTGGCGAGCGAAAAGCCGCGCTCGAGCGCGGGCTGCACGCTGGCGGTCGGGTCGATCACGACTAGAATGCGTTGCGGCTTCGCCATGGTCTCTTGCGTCCTCGGAGGTTGGGTACGATATGCCAGCGATTCTCGCAGGCGGGCGGCGTGGGCCCCCAGTGGCGCTTGCCGCAACCGCGCCCTCGGAAAATACGTATGGCGGCAACGCGGATCACGGAACACCAATACGCTGATGGTTTCAGCAGAGCTGCGCGCTCTACTCGACGCCGCGGTCGATGCGATCGTGATGATCGACGAGCAGGAGCGCATCACTACGTTCAACCCCGCGGCGGAGCGGCTGTTCGGCTATTCCGCAGAATCTGTCGTCGGTCAGGGCGTTGCGATGCTGATGCCGGAGCCTCACCGCTCCGCGCATCATGGCTACGTGAGCCGCTACATCGAGACCGGAGAGCCGCGCATCATCGGCATCGGCCGGGAAGCCGTCGCGTTGCGTTCGGACGGCCAAACGTTCCCGATCGCCCTTTCGGTCGGTGAAGCGCGCGGGCCGAACGGTCGGCGGTTCGTCGCGATCATCCGCGACCTCACGGCGCAGCGCGCGGCCGAGCAGAGCGCGCGCGCCGTCGAGCTGCGTCTGTCGCAAGTCGGACGCTTCAATTTGATGGGCGAGATGGCCGCCGGCATCGCGCACGAGATCAACCAGCCGCTCGGCGCGATCGCGACCTATGCGCAAGCGGCAAAGCGGATCTTGGAGCGCGAGCAACCGGACATCCAAACGCTGATCGACGTCTGCAAGAAGATCGACGAGCAGGCGCTGCGCGCGGGCCGCGTGCTCGAGAATCTGCGCAAGTTCATACGCAAGCAGGAAATCCGCGTCGAGCCAATGGACGTGAATAGGGCAGTCGTCGACGTCCTCAACTTGATCGAGGCGGACGCCCACGCCGAGGGCATCCGTGTCGCGCTCCGACTCGGAACGGACTTGCCGCTGGTCCGCGCCAACGCCGTGCAGTTGCAGCAGGTAATCCTCAACCTCACGCGCAACGCAGTCGACGCGATGCGCGAGGCGAGCAGCAAGGACCGCGGCATCGAGGTTGTCACGGAGCGCACCGCCGGGGGCGGCATCCGAATCAGCGTCGCGGATCACGGCCCGGGCGTCCCCCGCCAGCTCGGGGACAATATCTTTCATCCGTTCGTCACGACGAAGCGCGAGGGGTTGGGCGTCGGTCTTGCGATCAGCCGAACCATCGTTCAGTCTTGCGGCGGCAGCCTAGCCTACCGGGACAATCCGGGGGGCGGCGCGATTTTCGTGGTCGAGCTGCCGCCGCCGGAGGAACCGATTCAGTGAGCCCCACCAAGTTGACGCCTGCCGCGCGCGCGGCCGAGAAAGGCCCGCTCGTCTATCTCGTCGACGACGACGAGGCGATCCGCGATTCGCTCGGTTTGCTGCTCCGGTCCGTCGGCCTCGACTGCGCGGTCTACGCGTCCGCGCTCGAGTTTCTCGGCGCGTACGATCCGGCGAGACAC
>DATKMY010000115.1:0-27706 GCA_035541655.1 Casimicrobiaceae bacterium
GTTGTCGCCGATCAGCCGCAGAGGCTTCGAGCCGAGCTTCACGGTGTGGATGTGGTCGAAGATCATCTCCGTATCGAAGCGCTCGGCGTGCTGCTGGAATCGCTGCATCAGGTCCGGTCCCTGGACGCCGTGCGCGTCGGCGGGCCAATTGTCGACGTCGGTCGTCGTCATCAGCTGTCCGCCCTGCGCGAGACCGGTGATCAGCACCGGCTTGAGATTCGCGCGCGCCGCGTATACTGCGGCGGTATAGCCGGCGGGACCGGAACCCAGGATCAGCAGGCGGGCGTGACGTGCGGACATGCGTTTCTCGCTTCGCAGATCGTTCGATTCTACTTGATGTGGTGTCGTCCCCCGCGCGCGCAAGCTGGCGGGTGCCGCCCACGAAATCCCTCGCGGATCACTTCGCGTCGTGTATACTTTGCTGCGTGAAGTCGACGCGGCAAGTGCATGTTTTTCAATAGAAAAGAATCATCGGCTCGCCGCCGAACCGCGGCGATGGCCGCGGCGTCACCGTTGTCGCCGCGCTTCGCCCGTCTCGTTCGCGAATCGTGGTGGCTGCTCGTCGTCGCCGCGTTCCTCTGGCTCGCGCTGATCCTCGCGACCTATTCGCGCACGGACCCCGGATGGTCCTATTCGGGAAGCGGCGCAGCGATCGCGAACAAGGGCGGCGTCGCCGGCGCGTGGCTCGCCGACCTGCTCCTCTACCTTTTCGGTTTGTCGGCATGGTGGTGGGTCGCGGCGGGCGTCGTCCTCGTGGTGGCCGGCTTTCGCCGCATCTCCGATCCTGAGCTCGCGACCGATCATCCGCTGCCGCTGGGGATCCTCGGCTTCGTGCTGACGCTCACCGCGAGCTCCGCGATCGAAGCGCTGCGCTTCTACACGCTCTCCGTGGCGCTTCCGCTCTCGCCGGGCGGCGCGCTCGGCGACGCCCTGGGTCGCGGGCTCTCGAAGCTTCTCGGATTCAACGGCGCGACGCTGCTCTTCCTCGCGATGTTCGCCGCGGGCTCGTCGCTCTTCTTCGGCATCTCGTGGCTCAGGGTCATGGAACAGGTCGGCGCAGGCCTCGAAGGAGCGATCGCGCGCTTCAAGCGTCGCGCCGAGGAGCGCAAGGACCGCGAGATCGGCGCGCAGGCGACCGCCGAGCGCGAGGCGCTGGTCCAGGCGAAGCACGAAGTCGAGGATCGCGAGCCCGTCGTCGTCGTGCCGCAGACGGTCGAGGTGCCGAAATCCGAGCGCGCGGTGAAGGAGAAGCAGCGGCCACTGTTCGTCGACATGCCCGATTCTCCACTGCCGCCGCTCGCGCTCCTCGACGACGCGCCCTCGGCGCAGGAAACCGTGAATGCGGAGACGCTCGAGTTCACGTCGCGTCTGATCGAGCGCAAGCTCGCCGACTTCGGCGTGGCGGTGAAGGTGCTCGCCGCGTATCCGGGGCCGGTGATCACGCGCTACGAGATCGAGCCTGCAGTCGGCGTCAAGGGTGCGCAGATCGTCAACCTGATGAAGGACCTTGCCCGGGCGCTTTCCGTCGTTTCGATTCGCGTCGTCGAGACGATTCCCGGCAAGTCGTACATGGGGCTCGAGCTCCCGAACCCGAAGCGGCAGATCGTGAAGCTCGTCGAGATCCTCTCATCGACGACGTACAACGACAATGCGAGCCCGCTGACGCTCGCGCTCGGCAAGGATATCGCGGGCAAGCCCGTGATCGCCGACCTCGCGCGGATGCCGCACCTGCTGGTCGCCGGCACCACCGGCTCGGGCAAGTCGGTCGCCGTCAACGCGATGGTGCTCTCGCTCCTCTACAAGGCGGAGCCGCGGCAGGTGCGCCTCATCTTCATCGATCCGAAGATGCTCGAGCTCTCGGTGTACGAAGGCATCCCGCATCTGCTGGCGCCGGTCGTCACCGACATGAAGCTCGCAGGCAACGCGCTCAACTGGTGCGTCGCGGAGATGGAGCGGCGGTATCGGTTGATGTCGACGCTCGGCGTGCGCAATCTCGCCGGCTACAACGCGAAGGTCGCCGAGGGGAAGAAGTCGGGGAAGCCGCTCGGAAACCCGTTCACGCTGACCCCGGAGACGCCGGAGCCGCTCGAAGAGATGCCGCTGATCGTCGTCGTCATCGACGAGCTCGCCGACCTGATGATGGTGACCGGCAAGAAGATCGAGGAGCTGATCGCGCGGATCGCGCAGAAGGCGCGCGCCGCCGGAATTCACCTGATCCTCGCCACGCAACGGCCGTCGGTCGACGTCATCACCGGGCTCATCAAGGCGAACATTCCGTCGCGGATCGCGTTCCAGGTCGCGAGCAAGGTCGACTCGCGGACCATCCTCGACCACATGGGCGCCGAAACGCTGCTCGGACAAGGCGACATGCTCTACCAGCCGCCGGGCGTCGGCTATCCGCTGCGCGTGCACGGGGCGTTCGTCGCGGATGCCGAGGTGCACAAGGTCGTCGAGCACCTCAAGGCGCAGGGCGGCCCACAGTACATGGACGGCATTCTCGACGCGCCGGTCGGCGGCAACGGCGAGGATGCGGTAGCGCTCGAGGGCGGCGATGCCGAGTCCGATCCGATGTACGACCAGGCGGTCGCGCTGGTGCTGCAGACGCGCCGGCCGTCGATCTCGCTCGTCCAGCGGCATCTGCGGATAGGCTACAACCGAGCTGCACGGCTGATCGAGCAGATGGAGCGCGCGGGTCTCGTCTCGCCGATGCAGACCAACGGCAACCGCGACGTGCTGGTCCCGGCCGGCAAGGGCAGCGGCGCGTGAGGGCGCTCGCGGTCGCGGCGCTGGCGGCCGTTGGGCTCGCCGGCGCCGGTGCGGCGCGCGCCGACGCGATCGAGCAGTTGAAGGCTTTTCACGCGACGACGAAGAGCGGGCGCGTGGCGTTTCGCCAGGTCGTCGTCGGCAAGGCGCAGCAGGGCCAGCAGCGCGAGTCGACGGGAACGTTCGCGTTCCAGCGCCCCGGCAAGTTCCGCTGGGCCTACGAGAAGCCGTTCGAGCAGCTGATCGTCGGCGACGGCGAGAGGCTCTGGGTCTACGATCGCGATCTGAATCAGGTGATCGTGCGCAAGCTCGATATCGCGCTGGGGTCGACGCCAGCGGCGCTTCTCGCCGGCGACTCGGCGCTCGAGAAGAACTTCGACCTCGCGGACGTCGGCCACAGCAACGGCCTCGAGTACGTCGAAGCGAAGCCGCGGTCTGCGGATACCGGATTCTCGCGCGTGAAGATCGGATTGAGCGACAATCTGCCGCGGGCGATGGAGCTCACCGACGCGTTCGGCAATGTGACGATCCTCACGTTCAGCCGCTTCGAGCGCAATCCGGCGTTCGATGCCGAGCTTTTCAAGTTCGTTCCGCCACAGGGCGCCGACGTGATCGGCGAGAGCGAGGGAAAGTAGAGGCAGGACGACTTGGTGGCAGCGCCGCGGGTGGTTTCTCGCCTCGGAAAGATCGTCGTCGACGCTCTTCTTGGATTGCCTTTCGATTTGTCAACCTTATTGACAATTAATCGCGGCCGCCCGGCTAAGGCAGCGCGAGCCCCTTGTCGCTCATGACCTTGCGCAGCCGATCCGGGTAGTCGCTGATCAGCCCGTCGACCTTCATTTCGATGAGCCGCGCCATGTCGCCGGGACTGTTGACGGTCCATGGCAGCACCTTGAGGCCGAGCGCGTGCGACTCGGTCACCGAGGCGGCGTCGACATTGCGCCAGAACGGCGACCACGTCCCGCATCCGGCGGCCTGCACGAGCCGCGGCACCGAGCCGCCGTGTGCAGCGAGGTCGAGCCCGGCGTTCCACGCCGAGGGCTGCCCCGCCTTGCGCTGAACCGTGTCCATCCCGTCGGATTCGATCGTGAGACAGACCGTTTCGATCTCGGGCGCGAGCTTCTTCGAGATGACGAGCGTGCGCCAGTCGAACGACTCGATGGTGACGCGCTCCGTGAGATTGGCGCTCCTGATCGCGGCGACGACCTTGGTCGCGAACGTCTCGGCGTCGACCGTCTCGTCGGGATTCCCGGGCGTGATCTTGGTTTCGATATTGAGGCGCAGCGGCTTGTCGGTTGCCTTCACGAACTCGAACAGCCGCGCGAGCGTCGGAAAGCGCTCGCCGTCGCTCGGCTTCTGCTCGGGGAACTGCCTCGCGTAGGCGCTGGCGGGATTGAGCCGACCGATGTCGTATCGCTCGAGCTCGGCGAGGGTCAGCGCATGGATCTCCGGCCCCTTTGCCGCCAGCCACTGCCCGTCGGGTCCGCGGACGATGTCCGGGTTGAGAAACGGATCGTGCGAGATGACGAGAACGCCGTCCCTGGTCACGGCGAGATCGGTTTCGATCGTCGTGACGCCGATCGCGGCCGCGCGCGCGTACGCGGCCATCGTGTTCTCGGGCGCGAGACCCCTGGTGCCCCGGTGGCCTTGCAGGTCGAACGCCAACGCCGGGAGCGCGATGAGCGAGGCAAATGTGATCGCTGCGTGCGACGCATGCCTCCGGGCTTCACGAGAACCGGGCGCCCTCCGGTCCGCGCCGACCGCGGCGATCACCGCATGAGCTCGCGCGGCGTGGCCTTCAACCGCGACGCGCGTCATCCGCCGAGCCACGCGCGGACGCGCGGATGCTCGAGCACGTCGCGATTGACGATGAACTCCGGCCTCCGTCCCGCGAGCGCGTCGACGATGCTCGCAAGTCCCGTGACGGCCATGTTGTGGAAGCACTCGTCGGTCCAGCACAGCGAGTGCGGCGTGACGATGACCCCCTCCATCGCGAGCAGGGGATTGTCGGGAGCGACCGGCTCGCGCTCGAATACGTCGAGCGCCGCGCCGGCGATTCGCCGCGAGCGCAGGGCTTCGATCAGCGCCGCCTCGTCGACGATCGGTCCGCGCGCGACGTTGACGAAGTAGCCGGATGGCTTCATCCGCGCGAATTGCGACGCGCCGACGAGATGACGCGTCTCGTCGTTCAGCAGACAGCAAACGACGACGAAATCGGACTCGGCCATCAGCGTGTCGAGGGCGACCTTGCGCGCGCCGATGTAACCGAGCTCGATCGCGTTGACGTAGGGGTCGGCGGCCAGCAGCTTCAAGTCGAACGTCCGCGCCATCCGCAGGAGCTCCTTGCCGATGCGGCCGGCGCCGATGACGCCGAGCGTGCGGCCGGTGAGCCCCGTTCCCATGTTGTCCATCCGCTCCTTCCAGCGGCCGGTGCGCGTGATCCTGTCCTTGAAGAAGAGACGTCCGGCGAGAGCGAGAACGAAGCTGAGCGCAATCGTCGCGACGGGGCGGGGCATCGAGCTCGGCGTGTGCGTGACGAGCACGCCCGCGCGCGTCATCGCCGCCACGTCGACCGAGTCGTAGCCGACACCGTGCCGCGCCACGACGCGGAGCCGGCAATCGGAGCGTGCCACCGCGGTGTCCGGGACGCGCGCATTGTTGACGTAGATCGCGTCGTAGTGCGCCGCCTGGTCGGCCGTGATGGCCGGGACGATCTCGGGCAGGTACTCCCATTCGATCTCGGGCGCGTCGCGGAGGATGTCGAGTGCGGCATCGCCGAACGCCGGCCGGCCGCGCGAATCGAGGATGTCGCGGCCGATCCCGACGCGGAATTTCGCGCTCATCGCTGCTTTCTCCCTGCGGCGACGGCAGTCCGCAGCACGCCGAGGCCATGGCCGAGAGCCTGTTGCAGCATCGCCTGGTCGACGCCGTAGGCGAAAAGGCGAAATCCCTTGCCCGCGTAGTCGCGCACCCAGTCGTCGTCGGTCGTGAGAAACGCCGCCGTTTTTCCGTTCGCCTCGCACGCGGCGACGACCCGATCGATCGCGGCGAGAAACGCCGGATGCTTGAACTGTCCGGGAATTCCCATGAAGTTCGTCAGATCGAAGTGCCCGATCCACAGCGCGTCGACGCCGGGCACCGCGGCGATCCGCTCGACGTTGGCGAGGCCTTCGGCGGTCTCGATCTGCGGGATCACCATCGTGCGCGCGTTGAGCGCCGTCATCTTCTCGATCACGTCCCCGCCCGCGTAATCGTCGTGCGCGAAGCCGAACGCGGCGCCGCGACGGCCTTCCGGGGGATACTTCGCGCACGCGACGATGTGCGCGGCCTCTTCAGGCGTGCCCACCATCGGCACCATCACGCCCATCGCGCCGGCGTCGAGCGCGCGTGCGATGAAGTGGTACTCGCCGCGCGGCACGCGCACCATCGGCACCAGCGGGTGCCCGCGGCAGAGGCCGAACTGGTTCTTGAGGGTCTCGAACGAGAGCCCCGTGTGCTCCATGTCGTAGAGGATGAATTCGGCGCCGGCGTTGCGGCAGATCTGCGGAATGCCCGGCGCGAAGAACTCGAAGACCATCGCGCCGAACGCGCATCCGCCGGACGCGAGCGTGGCTTTGACCGGGTTGTCGCGCATGGTTGCGGGAAGCAGCGGCGGGGTGGGAGATGGGGAGCGGCAGCGTCAGGCCGTGAGCTTCGCGATGAACTCGCGGATTCGCTTCGCGTTCGCACCGAGATCGCTCCTGCCCACGCGGGAGTGCGAGCGGATGTCGACGCGGCTGCCGCCCGCCGCCGGCGTCACGCGAATGACGACGTCGTCCTGGAATCCGAACCACGGCGTCGTCGCAGTCGCTTCGATGCGTCCGCTCGCGGCGTCGGTCGCATCGATCGCCCAGCCGCAGCTCTTCGCAGCATCGAGTGCGCGTGCGAACGCGGCATCCGGCGGGACGCCGAGATCGACGGGACGAATGTCGGGATACCCGGCCTGCTGCTTTGCCGCGGTTTCGGCGCCAGGATAGTCGGCCGACACGGGGGCGCCGGCGCGCAGCGGAAGGACCGCGACGAATACCGGAGGATTCGCGGTGTCGGTCGTGATGTCGTTGATCGGAGGGACGGTGCGCGCGACTTGCATCCAGTGCCAGGGAAAATAGGCGACGCCGAGTCCGATGACGATCGCCGCAGCGAGGCTCCATACGCGGCCCGAGCGCACGCGCGGGACGACGAGCGCAACGAGCGCCAGCGCTGCTACCGCAAGTCCCGCGTAGAGGCTCCAGCGCAGGAGCGTGAAGCCGAACCTGAAGTCCCAGACGCCGAAGCGCGCGCCGTAGCCGGAGGCGACCAGCGCAAGCGCCGAGAGCACCGCGAGCGCGACCAATGCGGGTGCCACGTGCGCGAGCTTCATTCCGAACCTTGAATTGCGGATAATGGCGGACTCTATCCTGCGCCGCTCGCATGGGTCAACGCGACCGTGGGGGTGGGCGGTGGCGGACACTCCGCCGGCGAGCGACCCGCAGGGCGCTTCGACGCCTCGTCGCGGCGACGGAGCGTTTCCGATCGGCGCCGCGCACTCCGATGACCGACCTCTTCGCCACCACGAACCCAGCGACACCGCTCGCCGACCGTCTGCGCCCGAAGACAATCGACGAAGTGATCGGACAGCGACACTTGCTCGCGCCCGGCAAGCCGCTTGCCGTCGCGTTCGCGGCCGGAAAACCGCATTCGATGATCCTCTGGGGGCCGCCCGGCGTGGGCAAGACGACGCTCGCGCGGCTGATGGCCGACGCGTTCAACGCGCAGTTCATCGCGATCTCCGCCGTGCTCGCCGGGGTCAAGGACATTCGCGACGCCGTCGCCCGCGCCGAGGCGACGCTCGCACAGTCCGGGCGCCACACGATCCTCTTCGTCGACGAGGTCCATCGCTTCAACAAGGCGCAGCAGGATGCGTTTCTGCCCTATGTGGAGCAGGGGCTCGTGACCTTCGTCGGCGCCACGACCGAGAACCCGTCGTTCGAAGTGATCGGCGCGCTGCTGTCGCGCGCCGCGGTCTACGTGCTGACGCCGCTCTCCGCCGAGGAGCTCGGCGCGCTGCTCGACCGCGCGCTCGGGGTCGGCGCTCCGGGCCTCACGACGACCGCGGAGGCACGCGATGCGTTGATCGCATACGCCGACGGCGACGGGCGGCGCCTCGTCAACCTCGTCGAATACCTCGCGACCGCGGCGGGGCGGGATCGCCGCGAGCCCGTCGACGTCGCGTTCGTCGAAGCGACGATCGCGCGGAGCCTTCGCCGCTTCGACAAGGGCGGCGAAGCGTTCTACGACCAGATCTCCGCACTGCACAAGGCGGTGCGCGGCTCGAGCCCGGACGCCGCGCTCTACTGGATGTGCCGGATGCTCGACGGCGGTGCCGACCCGCTCTATGTCGGGCGGCGCATCATCCGGATGGCGACCGAGGACATCGGGCTCGCCGATCCGCGGGCGCTGCCGCTTGTCATCGCTGCGGTCGAGACCTACGAGCGCCTCGGCACACCGGAAGGCGAGCTCGCGCTTGCCGAAGCCGTGATCTATCTCGCGTGCACCGCGAAGTCGAACGCCGTCTACACCGCCTACGGTGCGGCGCGCGCGTTCATTGCGGAGGACGGCTCTCGCCCCGTGCCGCTGCGGCTGCGCAACGCGCCGACGAAACTGATGAAGGGCCTCGGCTACGGCAAGGGCTATCGCTATGCGCACGACGAGGAGCACGCGTACGCCGCGGGCGAACGCTACTTCCCGGACGACATGCCGGACGTGACCTGGTACGAGCCCACCGACCGCGGGCTCGAGGCAAAGATCCGCGAGAAGCTCGAAGCGTTACGGGAGCGCGACCGAAAGAAATAGCGTCCGCTCTGCTAAGATTCGGCGATGCTCGACATCAATCTGCTGCGCAGCGATCTGCCGAAAGTGGCCGCGGGCCTCGAAGCGCGCGGGGTAACGCTCGACACCGCGCGCTTCGAGGCGCTCGAGGGCGACCGCAAGCGCATTCAGACGCAGACGCAGGCGCTGCAGGCGAAGCGCAACGCGCTCTCCAGGGAGATCGGTGCGGTCAAGGGCAGGGGAGGGGACGCCACCGGGCTGCTCGCCGAGGTTGCGGGCATCGGCGAGGAAACGAAGCGCCTCGAAACCGAGCTCGATCGCGTGCAGACGGCGCTCTCGGACTTCCTGCTCGACCTCCCCAACCTGACGCACGCTTCGGTGCCGATCGGCCGGTCGGCCGACGACAACGTCGAAGTGCGCCGCTGGGGAACGCCGCGAACGTTCGATTTCCCGGTCCGCGACCACACGGACATCGGCGAGGCGCTGGGGATGCTCGACTTCGCGACGGCAGCCAAGCTCTCCGGCGCGCGCTTCACGTTTCTGCGCGGCGGGATTGCTCGGCTGCATCGCGCACTCGCGCAGCTGATGCTCGACGTGCAGACCGGCGAGCACGGCTATACCGAGTGCTATACACCCTACATCGTCAACGCCGCGGCACTGGTCGGCACGACGCAGCTGCCAAAGTTCGAGGACGACATGTTCTCCGTGCGCAGGGGTGGTGTGGCCGACGACGATCCGGCCACCGCCGAACGGCAGTACCTGATCTCGACTTCGGAGATCACGCTGACCAATTCCGTGCGCGAACAGATCCTCGCGGCCGACGCGCTGCCGCTCAAGCTGACCGCGCATACGCCGTGCTTCCGGTCGGAAGCGGGAAGCTACGGCAAGGACACGCGTGGGATGATCCGCCAGCACCAGTTCGACAAGGTCGAGATGGTGCAGATCGTTCATCCGGAGAGGTCCTACGACGCGCTCGAGGAGATGACGCGCAACGCCGAGGCGATCCTGCAGCGGCTCGAGCTCCCGTATCGTGTCGTCGCGCTTTGCACCGGCGACATCGGCTTCGCGGCGGCGAAGACTTACGACATCGAGGTTTGGCTGCCGGCGCAGAACGCTTACCGCGAGATCTCGTCGTGCTCGAACTGCGAGGCGTTCCAGGCGCGGCGGATGCAGGCGCGGTTTCGCAACGCGCAGGGCAAGCCGGAGCTCGTTCACACGCTGAACGGGTCCGGTCTCGCGGTCGGGCGCGCACTCGTCGCGGTGATGGAGAACTATCAGCGCGCCGACGGCGGCCTCGACATCCCCGCGGCGCTGCAGCCCTACATGGGCGGAGCGAAGGTCATCGCGCGCTGAGTCGGGGCTGCCGGAGAGGAGGGGTTCGCAGCGGGCGCATGCGTCACCATAAGCCCGCTGCGAATCCCTCTTCTCCGGATCCCTAATCGAACTAGCGCAGGTTCCCCGTGTGCCCCAACGAGTAGCGGCCGGGCTGCGGCCACACGGTGAGGCCGTGCGGCTCCTTGCCGACAGCGATCGTGCGCACCGCACCCGTCGCCGTGTCGAACGCGTAGACGACGTTGTCGTAGCGCCCGGAGAGCCACAGCAGCTTCCCGTCGGCGCTCACGTTGCCCATGTCGGGGCTGCCGCCGCCGGGGATCGGCCAGTTCGCGACCACCTTCTGCGTCGCGAAGTCGATCACCGATACGCTGCCCTTGCCCTTGGGCGGTCCGTGTATCTTGTTCGAGCCGCGGTTGGCGACATAGAGGCTCTTTCCGTCGCGGCTCGGATAGAGACCGTGCGTGCCTTTGCCGGTTTCGACGAATCCGATCTGCCGGAACGTCGCGCCATCGACGACGTGCACGCCGTCCGCCATCATGTCGGCCACAAAGAAGGTCTTCCCGTCGGGCGACGCGCGGATGTCCTGCGGCATGCCTTTCCACGTCGTGCAGATCAGCTCGTCCTTGCCGTCCGGGCCTTTGACAATTTTGGTTGGCCGCCCTGGCTGGATCACCTGCGTGTAGCCGAGGACCTTCCGATTGACGAGGTCGATCTTCGCGACCGAGCCCGAGAACTCGCAGGTGAAGATCGCGAAGGCGCCGTCGATCGAGAAGTCCGCGTGATTGATGCCGGCGCAGCGCGGGACGGCGATCGAGTACTGGAGCTCCATCGTGTGCGGATCGCGGAAGTCGAGGCGCTTCATCGCTTCGGCCACGACGATCGCCGACTTTCCGTCCGGCGTGAAATACATGTTGTAGGGATCGTCGACCTTGATCGGCTTTCCCGGCTTGCCCGTCCTCGGGTCGATCGGCGTCAGGCTGCCGGCGGTCGTGTTCTCGGCATTGTTCGCGACCCACAGCGTGCGCAGATCCCACGAGGGGACGACGTGCTGCGGATTGAGCCCTACCTTGAACTTGTCGACGACGGTGAATGTGGCCGGGTCGATCACGTAGACGTCGTTGGACTGCAGGTTCGGAACGTAGACGCGCGCCGGATCGCCCGCGACGGCCGGCGAGAGCTTTCCGGCGGCCGTCTCGCTGTAGAGGTTGGAAGGGTCGGCGACAGGCGGCATGCCGGGAACCGTCGCGACCGCTTTCGTCGGCGCGGAGGGCGGCTGCGCGGCGCCGAATGCGCAAGGCAGCAGACACAGGCCGAGGACGCGCAGCCAGGTGCGCCGTGAACGTGCAAAGCTCATCGTTGCTCCATCGGGAGATTGCCGGCCGCGATGATACTCGACCGGGGTCGTGCTACCTGCGCGCGACCGCGCGCCGGATCGCTTCGACGGTAGTCTTAACGATCAGATCGACTCCCGGTTGACCGAGCTCGGCGGTGGCGCGTCGGGGGTCGCCGTAGACGCCTTCGGCGGGTCCGAGCGGGTCGGGCGAGCGCAACCGATCGGCGCGCACAAGCCGCGGATCGATCGCCATCGCGAGCGCCGTGTCGGCGAGCCCGGCATGGGTGCCGATCTCCTTCGCTCCGTAGCCCTGGCGCTCGAGCGCTTGCGCGAAGAGCGGATCGGACGCGACGTAGTACTCGTCGATCGCATGGACGCGCGCCGGCGCGCCCGCCCATTCGCGGTCGAGGCGCTCGGCGACTGCTTTAAGGCTCTTCCGGTAGCCGCCGTGGTCGCCGATGAGCACGATGTCGCGGAAGCCCGCCTGCTTGAAGCTTCTCGCCGCGTATTCGACGAGCTTCTCGAAGGTCGACTCGGGCATCGTGATCGTGCCGGGGAAGCGCATGTGTGCGCTCGGCGGGTTTACGGATCCCTCGGGGACGTAGGCGATCGTCGGGGCGACGAGCGCGTTCCCCAGAGCTTGCGCGATCTTCTGCGCGAGTGCGGTGACGCGGGCGTTGTGCTTGCCGAGCGTCATGTGCGGCCCGTTCTGCTCGGTGCCACCGATCGGAACGATGATCGTCGTCGTGCCCGCGGCGATCTCGCCGCGGAGCTCCGTCCAGGTCAGCTCGCCGAGGAATACGGTGGGCGGCGCCGCGTCCGCTGCGGTGGCCGTCACCACCGCCAGCAGCAACGCGGCGACCGGGAGCGAAAGGCGGCGCATCGCGCGAGTCATGACGCGAGCAGCAGCCGCGCTCGTACGAATGGCGCGCACGCTAGCCCCTCGTCCCGCCGTCGCGCCGCGCCGACAGCTCCTTGCGGAGCTGGACGGGCTTTCGCGCCTTGCGCAGCCGCAGGTTCAGCATCTCGACGCCGAAGGCAAACGCCATCGCGAAGTAGATGTAGCCTTTCGGGATGTGCAGGTCGAAGCCTTCGCCGATCAGTGCGACGCCTACGAGGATCAGGAACGCGAGCGCCAGCATCTTGATCGTCGGGTGCCGGTCGACGAAGTCGCCGATCGGCTTCGCGGCGAACATCATGATCGCCACGGCAATCACGATCGCGAGCACCATGACCGGGATGTCGCTCACCATCCCGACTGCGGTAATGACCGAATCGAGCGAGAAGACGATGTCGACGACGGTGATCTGGGCGAGCGTTCCGTAGAAGCCGGCGGCACCCGGGCTGCCGTGTCCGTTCTCTTCGCCCCCTTCGAGCGACGAATGGATCTCCATCACCGACTTCGCGAGAAGGAACAGCCCGCCGCCGATCAGGATCAGGTCGCGGCCCGAGATCTCGTTGCGGAGGATCGGGATCGCGAACAGCGGATCGGTGAGGCGCATCATCAAGGCGAGCGACAGCAGCAGCGCAATCCGCATCATCATCGCGAGCGCGAGCCCGATCAAACGCGCCCGGTGGCGCTCCTTGAGAGGCAGCCGCCCGACGAGGATCGAGATGAAGATGATGTTGTCGACGCCCAGAACGATTTCGAGCGCGGTGAGGCTTGCCAGCGCGATCCACGCCTCGGGAGAAGTCAACCACTGCACGGGACGACCTCCGATCTCGGGGTAGCGGTTTTCGGTACGGAACCGTTCGCAAAGCGCCGATCATACGCGTGCGCTACTTCCCGGCGATCTCGCGTTCGAGGCGACTCAGCTCGCGCTCCGGCGCATCGGTGAAGCGGCGCAGCCGCGGCCAGTGCGGCCGCTCCTGCGCGAGCAGCACGTCGTAGTAGGCCCGGACGCGGTCGACGAAAGCGACCGGCATGCCGCCGCGCGCGTAGCCGAGCCTCGCCTGCGCGAAGTACTCGGGCAGCGCAAGCAGCGGGAAGACCTTCTTCACGTCGGTCCACAGGTCGGGATCGAGCTTCTGCCTCTGCGCGAGGATGCGCGCGTCCTCGAGGTGGCCGAGGCCGATGTTGAACGCGGCGAGTGCCATCCAGGTGCGCTCGGGCTCGGCGATCCGTGAAGGCAGCTTGTCCTTCAGCTCGCGGAGGTAACGCGCCGCCGCAAGCACGTTCTCGGCGGGGTCGAGGAGGTTGCGCACGCCTAGGCGCTTCGCCGTCTCCTCGGTGATCTGCATGAAGCCGCGGACGCCCGTTTCGCTCGTCGCCGCAGAGTCCCATTGCGACTCCTGGTAGGCGATCGCCGCGAGCAGCCGCCATTCGATTCCCGTGCGCTCCTGCGCGTCGTGAAAGAGGGCGCGGTATTGCGGCAGCAGCGTCTTCACGCGCTCGTGCAGCACACCCGCGTCGATCCGCTGGATTTGCGGGCTGGCGGGAATGTAGCGCTCCACGAGCCTCGCGAGCGTTCCGTCGCGGCGGAGCCGCGCGAGGAACGCGTCGAGGTCGTCGCGCAGCTTCGCGTAGCGCGGCGAGACGGCCCACGCCACTTCGCGCGCGCCCCCCGCCGGAAAAGCCACGTCGAAATCGAGATAGACGTTGCGCGCAACCGACGCCGCGATCGATCCCACGATCGCATAGCCGAGGGTTCCATCGGAGACCTGCGAGATCAGCGCGTCCGCCGGCGCGGCAAGCCGCTGCCACGCGATCGCCGGATGCGCGGCCCGCGCGATCGCAATCTCCGGCGCGAACGCGTCGTCGGCGTAGGCGACCGTTTCACCATCGAGATCGCGCCAGCTCGCCGGCTTGTAGCCGTCGCGGTTGTAGATGAGGACCGGCTCGGCGGAGGCAATGCCCGACGTCCACGTCACGGCGGGTCGCGCGCCCGCGCGGTCCGCACCTGTCGCACCCGGCAGGCGAGCGTCGGCTTCGGTCGCCGGCGGCGGCCGAAACAATCCGCCGGCGCCGAGATGCGCGGTGCCGCTCGCCACCGCGGCAATCACCGCCGCCGCGGAAGCGGCAACCACGAACCGCAGCGGCATCTTCTCCTCCATCGCGAACTCGCGGACGAGATCGACGTCGAGTCCTGCCAGCGTGCCGTTCGGCCCCGGGTAGTAGACGACGGGTCCGGGATGCACGATCACGACGAGCTCGCCGGATTCGTCGGGCGGTGGAAGCGACGTCGACTTCGGAGCGTCCTTCTGCACGAACAGCGGGATCGATGCTGCCGCGACGGCGAATGCCGCCGCGATTGCGAGAGCACTGCGCGGTGGACGCACGGGAAGGGGCGCGGGTGGAAAGGAGCGGCGATTCCGATGCGGACGACGATGCGGTCGATTATATCGGCGGGCGAAAGCGCGCTCATCGCGTCGAACGTCGCACCGATCGGCTTGTCAGAGCCGCACGTCGGTCCCAGGTCGGAAATGGCTGCGCGAGCAGACCGCGAGCGGGCGCCATGTCGGCGGCGCTGCGCGAACGGACTCGCGAGTCCGCCCCAGTTGCTTGCCGCACGGACCGTGATACCCGATAATTCACATCCAGCGCGAAATGCGCAATCGATCAACGGCGGGTCGCCCCGCATTGCGGCGTCGTGAACCTGGTCAGGTCCGGAAGGAAGCAGCCACAGCGACTCACCGCAAGTGCCGGGGGAACGGCTCGCCACCCCTGCTCTTTGCGCCTCGGATCGACCTGATATCTTGTTGCCCGGCCGCTCGAACGCTCATGTACGTCCGTGTACATGGCGGGTTCTCGCGGCCTTGCGCCTCGTCCCGGGCCGATCCGGGGGCAAACGCCGGCTAAGATGAGCTATCAGGTTCTCGCACGCAAGTGGCGGCCTAAGGCGTTCTCCGAGCTGGTCGGGCAGGAGCACGTCGTCACCGCGCTCACCAACGCGCTCACCCGCGGCCGGCTGCATCACGCGTACCTCCTGACGGGGACGCGCGGCGTCGGCAAGACGACGATCGCGCGGCTCCTCGCGAAGAGCCTCAACTGCATCACCAACGGCGTCACCGCGACGCCCTGCGGGACGTGCGCCGCATGCATCGAGATCGATGCCGGGCGCTTCGTCGATCTGCTCGAGCTCGACGCGGCGTCGAACACCGGCATCGACAACATGCGCGAGATCCTCGACAACGCGCGCTATGCGCCGACGGCCGGCCGCTTCAAGGTGTACCTTATCGACGAAGTGCACATGCTGTCGAAGGCGGCGTTCAACTCGATGCTGAAGACGCTCGAGGAGCCGCCGGAGCACGTGAAGTTCGTGCTGGCCACCACCGATCCGCAGAAGATCCCGGTCACCGTGCTCTCGCGCTGCCTGCAGTTCAACCTGAAGCAGCTCCCGCCGCAGCTCATCGCCGAGCGTCTCTCGGCCATCGTCACGGCGGAGAAGCTCGCCGCCGATCCGCCGGCGCTCGCTCTTCTCGCTCGCGCCGCCCGCGGCTCGATGCGCGACGCGCTGTCGCTGCTCGATCAGGCCATCGCGTACGGGGACGGTGAGGTGCGCGACGGCGTTGTGCGCCGGATGCTCGGCGCCGTCGACACCGAGTACACCTATCGCATCGTCGATGCGCTCGTGGCGGGCGACGGCCGCGCGCTGCTCGCGGAAGTCGACGCGATGGCGGCGAGGAGCGTCGCGTTTCCCGCGGCGCTCGAGGAGCTTGCCTCGCTCTTCCATCGGATCGCCATCGTGCAGACGGTGCCGGAGTCCGCAGGCACGATCGAGGACGCCGAGCGCGTACGAGGTTTCGCCGGGCGGCTTGCGCCGGAATCGGTGCAGCTCGCCTATCAGATCTCCGTGCAGGGTCGCGCCGATCTCGCGCTTGCACCCGATGAAGCCACGGGGTTTTCGATGACGCTGCTGCGGCTCCTCGCTTTCGAGCCGGCAAGCCGCGGCACCACGCCGGCGGGCGCAGGCGATCGGGCACCGAGGGGCGAGCCGGCGGCAACACGAGCGGGCCCGAGCTCGGGCCCGCTCGCGGTGGTGCGTCCGATCGCCGCTGCGGCCGCGAGCGCCACGGAATCGACGCAGCCGGGCGGGGCACAGCAGGTGCAATCGAATGCGGTGGCCGCGGCGCCGTCGGCGAAGGCGGACGTGCCTCCGCCGAGGTCGATGCCCGCCGACCCGGCGGAATGGCCCGTATTCGTCGCCGAGCTGAGTCTGCCGCCGATGGTCGCGCAGCTCGCAGGGCAGACCGAGCTGAAGTCGATCGAAGGGAACATCGTCACGCTCGGGCTGCCCGTCACCCACAAGCACCTTGCCGACAAGGCGTACTCCGACCGTCTCAAGTCGGCGCTCGATGCGGCGACCGGCCGGAGGTGGATGCTCGCGTTCGAGGTCGGTTCGAAGGCCGATGCGTCGCTCGCCGCGCAGCGCCAGCGCGAGCAGGTCGACGCCAAGGCGAAGACCGAGGCCGCGTTTCGCAGCGAGCCGTTCGTCCAGGACGCGCTCGCCCGATTCGATGCGAAAATCCGGCCCGATTCCATCAAGCCCGTGAGCTGACGCACGCCGCTGGCGCCATCGAAAGGAACCTTCCCCCATGATGAAGAACCAGCTTGCCGGCCTGATGAAGCAGGCGCAGCAGATGCAGGAGAACATGAAGAAGGCGCAGGAGGAGCTCGCGCAGACCGAGGTCGAGGGTCAATCGGGCGCGGGGCTCGTCAAGGTCGTGATGACGTGCCGGCACGACGTGAAGCGCGTGACGATCGATCCATCGCTTCTCGGCGAGGACAAGGACATGCTCGAAGACCTGGTCGCCGCGGCATTCAACGACGCCGTGCGGCGCGTCGAGACGACCACGCAGGAAAAGATGGCGGGCCTGACGATGGGAATGCCGATGCCGCCGGGATTCAAGCTGCCGTTCTAGGAACGGCCACAAGGTGCCGATGGCGCAGCCGTCCGATCATCCCGCAGCGCGGCGATCGCCGGTCGCCGAGCCGCTTTCGGGTCTGGACGAGCTCGCGCGCGCGTTGCGCTCGCTGCCGGGCGTGGGGCCGAAAGCTGCGCAGAGGATGGCCCTGCATCTGCTGCAGCACGATCGCGACGGCGCCCTGCGCCTCGCTCACGCGCTGACGCGCGCGGCGCAGACCGTTCGCCACTGCGAGCGCTGCAACACCTTCACCGAGGAGGCGATCTGCGCGCTGTGCTCGTCGGGAAAGCGCGACCCGACGCTGCTCTGCGTCGTCGAAACGCCCGCCGATCTTCTCGTCGTGGAGCAGACGCAGGCGTACTCGGGCCTCTATTACGTGCTGATGGGGCGCCTCTCGCCGCTCGACGGCATCGGTCCGCGCGAGATCCATCTCGAGCGGCTCATCAAGCGCGCGACCGACGGCGCGGTCCGCGAAGTCGTGCTTGCGACGAACTTCACCAACGAGGGCGAGGCCACCGCCCACTACATCGGCGAGCTGCTGACGGCGCGTGGATTGACGGTGAGCCGCCTCGCGCGCGGCGTGCCGGTCGGCGGCGAGCTCGAGTACGTCGACAGCGGCACGCTAGCGCAGGCGTTGCGCGAGCGGCGGACGGTGGGGACCTGAAGACGCTGGGGATCGGCGTCGCGGCGCAGCCGACGATTCGCTGCGCGGGCGCGGACCAAGCGCCTCGTTCGGGCAGCATCCGCCGAACGTTAGCCTCGTTCCCGGCGCGTCAGCGAAGCTCACCTCGTGCCCGCGTAGAGCTGACTCGGCAACCACAGGATGATCTGCGGGAAGACGATGCACAGCGTCAGTCCCAAGATCTGCAGCCCGATGAACGGGATTGCCGCACGGAAGATCATCGCCATGCTGATCTGCGGCGGCGCAACGCTCTTCAGGTAGAACAGCGAATAGCCGAACGGCGGACTGAGGAAAGCCATCTGCATGTTCACCATGAAGATGACGCCGTACCAGAGGGCGACGCTTTCGGGTGCCACGCCCGGGAGTCCCAGGAGCCCGCCGAACTGAAGACTCTTCATGATCGGCAGGAAGATCGGCACGGTGAGCAGCAGAATGCCGACCCAGTCGAGGAACATCCCGAGCACGAACAGCACCACCATCATCAGGAGCAGGATCCCGTAGGGGGCGAGCCCGGTCCCGAGGATCGTTTCGGCGACGAACGTCTGCCCGCCCTTCACGATGAAGAATCCGACGAACATGGTCGCGCCGAAGAAGATCCACATGACCATCGCAGTCGCCTTGAGCGTGGCGATCGCCGCGTCGTAGAGGTTGACCCAGTTGAGACGCCGGTGCAGCGCGGACACGACGAGCGCTCCGAACGTGCCGATCCCCGCGGCTTCCACTGGAGTCGCGACCCCGAAGAAGATGATGCCCAGCACGAGCAGGATCACGAGGACCGGCGTGATGGTGTTGCGCAGGAGGCGCAGCTTTTCGGGCATACTGACTCGCTCGGCGACGGGCAATGCGGGGCCGAGCGACGGATTGATATAGCAGCGCAGCGTCACGTATCCGATGTAGATCCCGGACAGCAGCAGTCCGGGAAAGACCGAGCCGATCAGCAGTTCGCCCAGCGATTGTTGCGCAACCACCGCGTAGACGATCGCCATCACAGACGGCGGGATCAGGATGCCCAGCGTGCCGCCCGCGAGGAGCGAGCCGCAGGCGAGCTTGGGCTCGTAGCCGCGCTTGAGCATTGCCGGAAGCGCGATCATCCCCATCGTCACCTCGGTCGCCCCGACGACGCCGACCATCGCCGCGAGCACCGTGCAGGCGAGCACGGTGGCCGATGCGAGACCGCCCTTGAGCGCTCCCAGCCACTTGTAGATGACGTCGAAGAGCTCTTCGATGATTCCCGCCTTTTCCAGCACCGCCGCCATGAAGATGAACAGCGGGACGGCCGAGAGCTGGTAGTCCGTCATGAACGGAAACACGCGCGACGGCAGCATGTTGAGGATCGCGCCGTTTCCGAACACGTACAGATAGATGACCGCCAGGCTGCCGGTGCAGAAGGCCATCGGCAGGCCGAGCATCAGCAGCAGCGCAAGCGAGCCGAACAGCAGGACGGTGAGCCAGCCGATGCCGATTTCGAGACCCACGGTCAGGCTCCATTCCGCGCGACGATCATGATGTCCTTGGCGAGCTTCGAGATCCCCTGGAGCAGAAGCAACGCGGCGCCAACAGGGATTGCGAGCTTCACTGGCCAATACTGGATGCCCCATTCGGTGAACGAATGCTCGCCGACCTGGATCGCGTCCATCGCGAACCGTGCGCCAGTCCAGAACATCGTTCCCACGAAGATAAAGAAGAAGACCGACGTGATGATGTCGGCGATCGCCTTGCCGCGCGGCGAAAACTTGGCGTAGACGACGTCGACGCGCACGTGCTGATCCTCGCGATACGCGAACGCGCCGCTCAACATGTACTGCATCCCGAACATCAGGAACGTGCTCTCGTGGACCCAGATCGTCGGGGAGTTGAACAGGAAGCGCCCGATGACTTCGTAGTAGTAGGCGAAGACGGCGATGAGCGCCCACCAGGCCACGTATCGGCCGGCGAGGGCGCTCAGGCGGTCGATCACGTCGGTAAAGGGGGTATGCACCTTGAGGGTGGGGTCCTCGCCTATGCCACCCTCGTGCAGCGAAGGCGCCTGCGGTGCAACGGCTTCGGCCTGCCGCTGGGCGGCTTCGGCAGCGCGGCGCCGGCGCACCGCTCCGGGCAGCAGCACCGCATCGATCAGCAGCATGACGCCGAGCGCGATGCCGCTCAGGCGCGCGCGTCCTTTCCAGCCGTCGGAAACCGCCTTCGCGGCTTCGTACTGCGTCGTCCGGGACTTCAATTCCGTTTCGGACTTCGCGAGCGCCGCAGCTGCATCGGGCGTCCCGCGTCCGACTTCGTCCTTCGCGGAGGCGACCGCGGTCTGCGACTCCTCCATCGCCGCGAAGGTCCGCGACAGATCGTCGCGGACCTCGCGTGCCTGGCTCGTGCAGTAGACGATTCCGATGAACGCCGGGATGAACACGAACGCCCACGCGCTCCGGATGTAGAACCGGTGGATGCCGAGATACCCTGCCAGCAGCCAGAACATGTACGCAATGAACAGCGACGGCCGCGTGTCGGGCGGATTCGCCCGCTGCCGCGACAGGGAGTAGGCGGCGATCAGCGGAAAGAAGATGAGGCCGCTCCAGTACAGCCAGTGCGGCATGACGAACGTGAGGCTGGGCATATGCGCACCGCGTGACGGGGTTGAACAAAACGGAGGCGCCCGAGCGGCGCCTCCGCGGTCCTTCGGCGTAGGGTCCGCGCCGGCGGACCCCAGGTAGCGCTAGGCCTCGACCTTCAGCCCTTTGTACATGTCCGGGGTGACGTAGCCGAACGTGTGCGACTCCATCACTTCGAGCTGCAGCTTGAAGAGGCGAGCGGCGTCCTTGTCCTTGTTGGCCCACTTGAACCAGATGGGTGTCGCGAGACGCTGCCATTTCGGCAGATCTTCCAGCGGCATCCGGATGATCTGGACGCCTGCCTTCTCGAACTTGCCCCAGGCCTCGAAGTCGGCTCTCTGAATCGCCGCGTGGTGGACGTTGGAATAGACCTGAATCTCGTCGTCCAGCCACAGCTTCATCTTGGGCGAGAGCTTGTTGTAAACGTCCATCCGAACGACGAAGTCCATCAGGTCGACGGGCTGGTAGATCGACTCGAGCCCGGGCGGGCCGGTCCAGATGTACTTGGCCACCTGCTGGAAACCCAGATCCCAGTTGACCGCAGGCCCCACGTAGTCGGCAGCTTCGACCGTACCTTTCTCCAACGCGGAGAACACCTCACCTCCAGGCAGCAGCGTGGTCTTCGCACCTGCGGCCGCAAAGCCCTCGGCGATCATCCCGCCCGGCACCCGCAGCTTCAGGTCCTTGAAGTCCTCGATGGTTCGAATGGGCTTCTTCGAGTGAATGATGTTGGGGCCGTGGTGAATCCGATTGACGTAGTAGAGGCCTTGCTTGGCGAAGATCTCGCGGGCGACCTTCAGACCGTCCTTGCTGTAGAAGAAGATGTCCCACTCGTGCGGGTAGCGCAGTCCCATCAGGTACGACGACAGGAACGCCGTCGCAGGAAGCTTTCCCGCCCAGTAAAGCGTGAACGAATTCATCGCTTCGAGCACGCCGTTCTTGACCCCGTCGATCAACTCGAAGTCGCCGACCACTTCCTTTGCCGCGAACGGCTTGAACTCGAGCTCTCCGCCGGTCTTTTCCTTGATCGTTCCGCACCACGTCTTGAACGTCTGTAATCCGACACCCGCGGGCCACGACGTCTGGATCTTCCAGACCGTCGTTTCGGCCGCAGCGGCGTTGCGGATGAATGGCGCCGAAACGAACGCCGCCGCGCCGGCGGCAGCGCCGGTCTTAAGCAGACGGCGACGCGAAGGCTCCGCGAGGGAACCGGGTTGCGGCGTGCTCTTCCCTTCTTGGGACTCACTCATAGAATCTCCTCCATACGCGTCGGGGTCCTCCCCCGGTCCGGCCTCGTCGGGTCGCTAGGCGCATCTTGCAACGGGAATCGGCCATTCCGCAAGCGTACCGATCGTCCTGTCCGCAGGGTCGAACGCGTCGGGAGCGACGGCGCCGAGCCTCGACCATTCGAAGCGAGCGGGACCGGGGCGCGGGAGGGAAGGGCGACGCAGCCTCGGCCGCGCACCGCGTCGACGCCCGAAGCCGTGTCCGCGGGCATTGCATCGGGACGCTCGGGCGGAGTACCCTCGGACAACGATCCGGCACGGATGCGTTTGGCATGGGGAAGGAGGCGCGATGCTCGTCAGCGAGATCCTGCGCATCAAGGGCACGGTGCTCTTCACGACGCCGCCGGACGCGCCCGTGATGGACGCCGTCAAAGTGATGGCCCACAACGATATCGGATCGCTGGTCGTAATGGAGCGTGGCCGGATGACGGGCATCGTGACGTTCGCCGAAGTGCTGCGTGCGCTTGCCGAGCACGGCGGTACGCTCGGCGACTTGCGGATCAGCGCGATCACCGAGCGCAATCCGCTCACCGCCGCGCCGGCGATCGACGTCAACGAGCTGCGGCGCACGATGCTCGACCGGCACGCGCGCTACGTACCCGTCTTGGACGGCAACACGCTCCTCGGCGTGGTGTCGTTCCACGACGTCGCCAAGGCCGTGCTCGAGGAGCAGAGCCTCGAGAACGAGATGCTGAAGCACTACATCCAGGACGCTCCGGCGTGAATGCTCGAGGCCCGTCGCGCGTCCCGTCGGCCTCCGGGCTTCACGAGAACCGGGCGCCCTTCGACTGACGCGACGCGCGACCGAGCGGACGCGCATTTAAGCCTGCAGCACGAAGATCGCCGGACGCTTCGCATAGCCGCGGAGATCGACGCTGCGCCATTCGCGGGCGGTGCGCGTGGCGACGGACTCCGACTCCGTCGTCAGGTCGGCGGCGACGCAGATCCGGGTGGCCGGGTTGCACGTCGCGGCGAGCGCCTCGAGCATCGTGACGTTGCGGTACGGCGTCTCGATGAAGATCTGCGCGTAGCCGTTACGCTGCGAGTCGGATTCGATCCGTCGGATCGCCTGCGCGCGCTCCTCGCTGCTCACGGGCAAGTAGCCGTGGAACGCGAAGGCCTGGCCGTTCATCCCCGAGGCCATCAGCGCGAGCAGCACCGCCGACGGACCGACGAGGGGCACCACGCCAATGCCTTCGCGATGCGCTTGCGCGACGACCACGGCGCCCGGATCGGCGATGCCCGGGCAGCCCGCGTCCGACAGGAGCCCCATGGCCATTCCGGTTCGTGCCGGCGCCAGGAGCTCGGCGCAGCGCGGGGCCAAGGGCGATTCACCGACCTCGACCATCCGGATCTCGCGCAGCGGCACCTCGGGCTCGAGCGCCTTGAGGAACGCGCGCGCAGGCTTCGCGTTCTCGACGATGTAGCAGCGGAGGCTCCGGGCGATGCCGATCGTTCGCGCCGGCAGCACGGTCTCCGGCGCGACGACGCCGAGCAGGTTCGGCACCAGATAGAGACGTCCCCGCGTCATCGCCCCGACGCAAGCAGCGCGACACCCGCGGCCGCGAGCATGCGCGAAAGCTGGATGAGCGGCAGGCCGATGAGGGCGGTGGGGTCGTCGCTTTCGATGCGCTCGAACAGCGCTATGCCGAGCGCCTCGGCGCGCACGCTGCCGGCGCAGTCGTACGGCTGCTCGCGCCGCAGATAGCCTTCGATCTCCGCGTCGGTCAGGTGGCGGTAGGTGCTGGTCACGTCGACGAGCGCCGTCTGGCACGCCCCCGAGGCGGCGTCGAGCAGTGCGACTCCCGTGTGGAACACCACTGTCTGTCCGGAGAGCGCCCGAAGCTGGGCGACGGCATCTTCGTGCGTTCCGGGCTTGCCGATCGCCCGCCCCTGGCAGTCGGCAACCTGGTCCGAGCCGATGATGAGCGCGTCGCGATGGGCGCCGGCCACGCTGCGGGCCTTCGCTGCTGCGAGGCGGAATGCCGTTGCCGAGGGTGTCTCGCCCGGACCGGGCGACTCGTCGACCTGCGGGGCGACTGCGTCGAAGGGAAGCCCGAGGCGCTCGAGCAGCGTCCGGCGGTAGCGCGACGTCGACGCGAGCACGAGCCGGCGGCTCGAGCCAGCGACGGCAGGCGGGCGGCTCGAAGCGACAGCGCTTTCCTTGATGTTTGATTTTGCGGACATTTTTGACACTCGACCACGATCGCGCTATTATCCAACGTTTTCGTCCGCCGGGCCGGATCTCCGGTCCTTTCGGGTGCGCCGGGGCAAGCATCCCGGGCGAAGGCAGAGGAGCGGGATGGCCGGGCGGCAGCGCAAAGCGGAACGTCGCGACGGTTCGTTCGACGCATACGATCTCGTCCGCCGGCGTGCGAGCTTCGCGGGCAGGTTCGATTCGGCATCGCTACCGCGCGCCGCCGATCAGCTCGCGTCGCAAGGTGGATCGGCGGATGTTTCGTGGCGGATCTCGGGCATCGTCGATCCGTCGGGACGTCCGGCGCTCGAGGTGCGCGTCGAGGGCAGCGTGCCGCTCGTCTGTCAGCGTTGCCTGCAGCCGTTCGGCTGGCATGTCGCGCAGCAGACGACCGTGCTGCTCGCGCGCGACGAGCGCGAGCTCGAGACGCTCGACGCCGACGGCGAGCACGAGGTGATCCTCGCCTCTGCGCCGCTCGACGCGGCGATGCTTGCCGAGGACGAGCTGCTGCTGACGCTGCCGTTCGTGCCCCGGTGCGAGCGCGCCGAGTGCGTGCAGGCATCGATGGCCGGCACGCGGGATCCGGACGCGCGGGCGTCGGCGCGGGCGTTCGCCGCCCTTGCGGCGATCAAGCCGAGCGGCGGGAACAAGGGCAGGAATTGAGGAAGAGGATGCGCCCCAGCGGCGCTTGAGCAGCTAGCGAACCATCAGGAGAAAGCCATGGCTGTCCAGCAGAACAAGAAATCGCCGTCGAAGCGCGGGATGCACCGCGCACACGATTCGCTTCCGAGCGCGCCGCTCGCGATCGAGCCGGTCACCGGCGAGGTCCATCGCCGTCATCACATCAGCCCCAATGGTTTCTACCGCGGAAAGAAGGTCGTCCGGACCAAGGCCGACGAGTAGCTGGCCTGCCCGCATCCCGCGCGCGCGAGCCGCGGCACCACGGCCGGCTTTGGCAGCCGCACTATCGGTGCCTCGGCGCGCGTAAACTCACCTCTCCTGCGTGCGAGCGTGCCTCTCGCGCGGCCTCGACGATCCAGCGCGACGACACCGATTCACGATGCCGGTCACGGTAGCCATTGACGCGATGGGAGGCGACCATGGCCCGGCGGTCACGCTGGCCGCGGCGCTCCAGTTCCTCGAGGAAGAGCCCGATGCGCGCGTGATCGCCGTCGGGCTCGACGCAAAGCTCAAGGCAGCGCTCGCGAAGCGCAGGTCGCCGGCGCGCGATCGCCTGACGCTGCATCCGGCGACGGAGGTCGTCGAAATGGACGAGCCGCCTGCCGAAGCCCTGCGCCGGAAAAAGGACTCGTCGATGCGCGTGGCGATCAACCTCGTCAAGGAGGAGGTCGCGCAGGCCTGCGTGTCGGCCGGCAACACCGGCGCGCTGATGGCGATTTCGCGCTTCGTGCTGAAGACGCTGCCGGGAATCGATCGTCCCGCGATCGCGGCACAGCTCCCGACGCGCGGCGGCGGCGTTGTCACCGTGCTCGACCTGGGCGCAAACGTGAACTGCTCCGCCGAGCAGCTCGGGCAGTTCGCCGCGATGGGCACGGCGCTCGTCGCCGCCGTCTACGGAATCGAGCGGCCTAGCGTCGGCCTGCTCAATGTCGGCGAAGAGGAGATCAAGGGCAACGAGCTCGCCAAGCGGACCGGCGAGCTGCTGCGCGCCTCCGGGCTCAATTTCTTCGGCAACGTCGAGGGCGACGACATCTTCAAGGGTACGACCGAGGTCGTGGTCTGCGACGGCTTCGTCGGGAACGTGACCCTCAAGGCAACCGAGGGTCTCGCCAAGCTTCTCTACGAAGTGCTAAAGACCGAGTTCACGCGCAACATCCTGACGCGCGCGGCCGCGATGCTGGCATACCCGGTGCTGATCGCGTTCCGGCGGCGGATCGATCCGCGCCGCTACAACGGAGCCACGCTGATCGGGCTCAAGGGTGTCGTCGTCAAGAGCCACGGCGGCGCCGACGCGCTCGCGTTCAAGTACGCGCTGCACAAGGCGTACGCCGAAGCCGCGCACGGCATCCTCGACAAGATCGCCCAGCGGATGGCGACGATGCCGCATCTCGCGCCCGCGTCGGCCGAGCCCTCGGTGAGCAATGCATAGCCGCATCGCAGGAACCGGCAGCTATCTGCCGGCGCACATACTCACCAACGACGATCTCGCGCGGAGCATCGACACGAACGACGCGTGGATCCGCGCGCGAACCGGGATTCGCGAGCGGCGGATCGCGGCGCCTGGGGAAACGACGAGCGATCTCGCCGCGCACGCCGCGCGCGCGGCTCTCGCTGCGGCGGGTATCGCTCCGGCGGACGTCGATCTCATCATCGTCGCGACGACAACACCCGACATGGTGTTTCCCTCGACCGCGTGCATCCTGCAGGCGAAGCTCGGCGCGCACGGCGGGCCGGCGTTCGACGTGCAGGCGGTGTGCAGCGGGTTCGTCTACGCGCTCTCGATCGCCGACCGGATGGTCGCCGGCGGCGCAGTGCGCAACGCCCTTGTCGTGGGCGCCGAAATCTATTCGCGGATCCTGGACTGGAGCGATCGCGGCACCTGCGTGCTGTTCGGCGACGGCGCCGGCGCCGTCGTGCTCACGCCCTCGCGCGAGCCGGGGATCCTGTCGTCACATCTCCATGCCGACGGCGCGTACCGCGACATCCTCTGCGTGCCCGGCTCGGTAAGCGGCGGCGAGGTCGCCGGGTCGCCGTTCGTGCGGATGGACGGGCCCGCGGTGTTCAAGTTCGCCGTCAACGTGATGGCGCAGGTCGCCAACGAAGCGCTTGCCGCGAACGGAGTCGACGCGAGCGCCATCGACTGGCTGATTCCGCATCAGGCGAACATCCGCATCATCGACGCGACGGCGAAGAAGCTTCACCTGCCGCGCGAGCGCGTCGTGTCCACCGTCGAGCGTCACGCCAACACATCGGCGGCGTCGATCCCCCTTGCGCTCGACGAGGCGGTGCGCGACGGCCGCATTTGTCCGGGGCACCGCGTGATGCTGATCGGCGTGGGTGGCGGGTTCACGTGGGGCTCGGTGTTCCTCAACTACTGAGGCTCGTCGACGATGAAGATCGCGTTCGTTTTTCCCGGGCAGGGCTCGCAATCGGTCGGGATGATGGCGGGCTTCGACGCACACCCGGCCGTTCGCGCGACCTTCGCCGAAGCTTCGGAGGCTCTCGGGCAGGATCTGTGGGCGCTCGTGACCACCGGACCCGAAGCCGATCTAAACCAGACGGTCAACACGCAACCGGTGATGCTGACCGCGGGTGTGGCCGTGTGGCGCGCGTGGAACGACGCCGGCGGCGCGAAGCCCGAATGCGTCGCGGGGCACAGCCTGGGCGAATACACGGCGCTCGTCGCAGCCGGCGCGATCGCGTTTCGCGACGCGGTGCCGCTCGTGCGCTACCGGGCGCAGGCGATGCAGGACGCCGTGCCGGCGGGCGTTGGCGCGATGGCGGCGATTCTCGGGCTCGACGCGACAACCGTCGCTGCGCTGTGCGCGGAGACGGCGGCGAAGACGGCGCGCGTCGTCGAGCCCGTGAATTTCAACGGTCCGGAGCAGATCGTGATCGCCGGTCACAAGGATGGGGTCGAAGCGGCGATCGCGCTCGCGACGGAGAAGGGCGCGAAGCGCGGCGTGCTGCTGCCGGTCTCGGCGCCGTTCCACAGCTCGCTGATGCGGCCGGCGGCGGAGAAGCTCGTGGCCAGGCTCGCCGCCGTGCCGATCGCGTCGCCGGCGATCCCGGTGCTGCACAACGTCGACGTCGAGACGCGCGCCGCCGCCGAGGCGATCC
>DATKMY010000116.1:0-39467 GCA_035541655.1 Casimicrobiaceae bacterium
GTGCGTCGTCCACCATAGCAAAATGCGGGCCTGCCCGAGTATCCTGGGACCGGCCGTTGCGGCAACCCCCGAGGCCACGCCGAATCCCGAGGCGGCTCCGGCCCGTCGTCCCGACGAATCCGCACGGCAAACCGGGAACCGGCCGCACCGGATCATTCCATGGACGTTCGGCGCACGGGCCAGGCTGCGGGAGATCGCTTGCTCGACGCAGCGTGGCGCCCTGTAGCTTCACAACCGGGCGGGCAGGGCTCGCATCGAGACGGTAAACTCGCGGCGCCCGCGCTGATCGCCGCGGGGATCGGCTGGAGTCGCGCATGGACGCTATGGAAGGCTCGCTGCTCGCGAAGGCGAACGAGCAGTGTCTGGATCCGGCATTTCGCAGCGCCGTGTGGCGGCACCTCGGATACCGAAACGACGCCCGGGGACTGCGCGCGCTCAGCACGCGAATCCATCCGCGAGACCAGATGCTGCAGCATTCGCTGCGCCATTTTCACGAGGTCAATCGGTCGGTCAGCCAGTATTTCAACGTCGCGCTCCAGCAGCACAACGCCGCGCAGCAGGTGTTCCGGCGCGTGCTCGGCGCGCCCGATCCGCGGCATCGGCTCCTCGACTTCGCGTGCGGCTACGGGCGCTTGCTGCGCTTCCTGACGCTCTCGGTGCCGCCGACGCAAATCTGGGCCTCCGAGATCCAGCGCGACGCCGTCGACTTCGCGGCGAGCGAGTTCGGCGCGCACGCGCTGCTCTCCGACGTCGACCCGCTGCGATTCGAACCCGACGCTCGCTTCGATTTCATCTGGGTGGCGTCGCTCTTCTCGCATTTGCCCCGCCATCTCTTCCATGGCTGGCTCGCGCGGCTCGTATCGCTCGCGACGCCGGACGGAATCGTCTGCTTCAGCGTCCACGACGAGTGCCTGCTGCCGGCGCGCATCCCGATGCCGGCGGACGGCTTCCATTTCATCGCGAGCAGCGAGAATGCCGAGCTCGACACCGATGCCTACGGGACGACGTTCGTCAGCGAGGCCTTCGTCGAGAGCGCGATCGCCGCCGCCTGCGGCCAGGATCATCCGTACTTTCACATCAGGCGCGGCCTCGCCAACGAGCAGGACCTCTACGTCGTCTCTCCGGCGCGAAGCCGCGACCTCGGCGGACTCGCGGGCTTTCGCAAGGGTGCGTGGGGATGGGTCGACGAATGCCACGTGTCGGAAACGGGCGAGCTCTACCTTCGCGGTTGGGCCGCTTCGGTCGACGACGGCCCGCTCGATTCGGTCGAGATCCTCGTCGACGGAACGCTGCACCGCTGCCCCACGGGCCTTCCGCGCGACGACGTCCGAACCGTGCTGAACGACACGCGGCTGGGCACGACCGGATGGGAGTTCCGGCATGCCCTCGGAGCCGGGCCGCCGAACGCCTTCATCGAAGTGACCGCGCGCTCGGCGGTGGGCGAGATGGCGCTGCTCTACGCGGGCCCGCTCGCGCGGCCGCCCCTCCGCGCGGGTTTGTCAACTTAGTTGACAATCCCCCCGCGTCGCGGTGGGGCGAGCGCGCGCTTGCGGGCCGACCCGCGCTGCGGCGCGTGCAGCCCGATCCGCGGTCGGCGAAGCCGCGCGAGAGCGGCATTCGGCCTATTCCAGCGTGAAGCCGACCTTGAGGCCCACCTGCCAATGCGCGACCTTGCCGTCGACGACGTGGCCGCGCGTCTCGGTGACGGTGAACCAGTGGATGTTGCGCACGGTGAGATGCGCCTTGGCGATCGCCTTCTGCACGGCATCCTCGATGCTCAGCGTGGACGACCCCGTGAGCTCCAGCAGCTTGTAGACATGGTCGGACACGATCGATCTCCCGCGAATGAAATCGGGGCGGCGAGCGGCTCGCGCGCACCGTTCGCAGGGTAGGATAACAAATCGAATCGGAGGAAAACGATGCCGGAGTTTCGAACGCTCGCCGCCGTCCGCCATCACGCGATGGTGCTCACCGACTACGAGTTCGAGGTCCCGCTCGACCACGACGCGCCCGCCGGAGAGAAGCTGACGCTGTTCGCACGCGAGGTGCGAAGCGTCAAGAAGTCGGCCGTGAACCTGCCCTGGCTTGTCTTTCTGCAGGGTGGGCCCGGGTTCGGCGGGCCCCGCCCGCTCGCCAACACCGGCTGGATCGGGCATGCACTCGACCACTACCGCGTCCTGCTGCTCGATTCGCGCGGCAACGGGCGCTCGAGCGTCGTCCTGCCGCAGACGCTCGCGCGGCGCGGCAGCGCGCGAGCTCAGGCCGACTACCTGATGCACTTCAGGGCCGATAGCATTGTCGACGATGCCGAATCGATTCGGCGGCAGCTCGCCGGCGACAAGGAGAAATGGAGCGTTCTCGGTCAGAGCTACGGCGGCTTCTGCGCGGTCCACTACCTCTCCGCGCATCCTGAGGGCCTGCGCGAAGTGTTCGTGACCGGCGGCTTGCCGCCGCTCACCGCGAGCGCGGACGACTACTACCGCGAGACCTATCCGGAAGTCGCGCGCAAGACGCGCAAGTTCTTCGCCCGCTATCCGCAGGATCTCGAGCGCTGTACGCGCATCCTCGAGCACCTGCACCGGAAACCGGTCGCGCTGCCGACCGGCGGAATGCTCACCGTTCGACGCTTCCAGCAGGCGGGTTTTCTGCTCGGCTTCGATGACGGGATGGAGAATCTCCACTACCTGCTCGAAGACGCGTTCTGCACCGGAGTTGCCGGCGACGAGCTGTCGTATCCCTTCCTGCGTGCGCTCGAGAGTGCGCAGATGTTCGAGGCGCACCCGATCTTCGCGGTGCTGCACGAGATGTGCTACACCCAGGGCCGCGCGTCGCGCTGGTCGGCCGAGCGCGTGCGCGAGGAGTTTCCGGAAACGAACTGGACGCCCGGCAAGAAGCCCGCGTTCACCGGCGAGATGATCTATCCGTGGATGTTCGAAGACTATCGGGACCTGCGCCCCCTGCGCGAGGTCGCGGAGATCCTCGCGAACGAGGAGCGTTGGCCGATGCTCTACGACCCGCCGCGGCTCGCCCGCAACGACGTGCGCTGCGCAGCGGTGGTCTACGCCGAGGACATGTACGTGCCGCGCCGCTACTCGGAGGAAACCGCTGCGCACGTCGCTGGCCTGAAGATGTGGCTCACCAACGAGTTCGAGCACAGCGGACTGCGAATGAGCGACCGCGTGATCGAACGGCTCCTCGGCATGTTGCACGACGAGTGACGGCCCGGGCGTTCGGTGGCGCGGGAACTAGGGCGTACCGGCGCGCGCCGCCTTCTTCGGCAGTCCTGTCGACAGCTCGTCGAACACGCGCTCGACGTCGGGCTGCTTCGTGACGAGCGCGACGAGCGCCTTGCGCTGCGCGGCCGAGCGCACGCAGCCTTCGAGCGTCACCCACTTGCGGGTCGTCGTCACCCAGATCGAGGTGTCGGCAAAGCGCGCGTCGCCGGCGATCCGTGCGCGAACGCGCTGGTTGACCTCCGCGTCACGCTTGTAGGCGCCGCCGGGCTCGCACTTGCCTTCCATCGCGCAGCGCAGCCCGCGCTCGACGCGAACGTGAGACTCGACGCGCGCGGCCTCGGCGGTGAGGAGCGGCGGTGCCTGCTCGGGGCAGGCGGGATATCCGTTCGTCGCGCGTGCGAACGGATCGAGCTGGACCTTGTCCTCGCCGCGAGCAGGCGCGTATCCGATCAATGCGATCACCAGGAGCGCGGCGCGGCCGGCTTGTCGGGCATCCACGAGACGGATTGTGCAGCATCGCTGGGGCGACGCGGGGCAAACAGAGGTCGATCAACAGGTTGCGGGCTGCCAGTCAAGGTCGCCGTGCCGGACACGACGAGGAGCCTTGCGGGAAGGCGATCGCGCCGGCGGTAGAATGGGCCGCCGCCACCCGCCCGTGCGGACGCAGGTCCGGGCTTCGACGATGCGCGAAGATTCGGCCGACGAAGCGGCGCGGAACGGGGCGCTCTGCCGATCGCTCGTCGACGCCGAGCGGCCGGCTCCTCGTGACGCGCGGGCCGAGGCGTGAGGCTGATTGCCGGTCGGCGCACGCCCGGGGCGAGGGGTTGATTCCCCGCGTCGCGCCCACATAGTCCAATGTCGAAGGGCAGTCCGCGCGACATACCCGACCGTCGTTTTCCGAGGGAGGTGGGTGAGGTGAATGAAAGCTTCCACGTCGTGTGCCCGAGCTGCGATGCGACGAATCGCGTCGCGAGCGAGCGCCTCACGGCGGGCCCGCGCTGCGGCACGTGCAAGGAACCTCTCTTCCCCGGCCACGCCATCGCGCTCGGCCCGCAAAACTTCGACCGGCACGTCGGGTCGAACGATTTGCCCGTCGTCGTGGATTTCTGGGCGCCTTGGTGCGGTCCGTGCCGGATGATGGCGCCCGCGTACGAGCAGGCCGCGAACCGGCTCGCCTCCGGCGTCCGGGTCGCGAAGCTGAACACCGAGGAGGCGCCCGACATCGCGGGGCGCTTCGGAATCCGCGGCATTCCGACGATGATCGCGTTCCGCGGCGGGCGCGAAGTCGCTCGCCAGTCGGGCGCGATGGATCTTCGCGGAATTCTCGGGTGGATCGAGGCCAACGTCTGACGGAGCGAACCCCATGTCATCGCGCAATTCGACCGATTGGATGTGGGCGCAGGCCTGCGCGCTGATCGACGAGGCCGAGCGGATGCATCGCCAATTCTTCCGCCTCGGCGCGTCGGAGCGGGCACAGGCGGTGTGGGAGCCGCCCGTCGACGTGTTCGAGGATGATCGCGAGATCGTCGTCGTCGTCGCGCTGCCGGGCGTTGCCGCCGAGGCCGTCGACGTCGCGATGGAGGCGGGGGCGCTCGTCGTGCGTGCGCAGGCGCGGTTCCCGTTCGCCGGGCCGGATCACGTCGTGCGGCGCCTCGAGATTCCGTACGGCAATTTCGAGAGGCGCATCCCGCTGCCGTTGGCCCACCTCGAAGCGGGCACGCGCGAATCGGCAAACGGCTGCCTCGTCCTGCGCCTCGCCAAGTCGACCGGGGGCGCGCAATCATGAACGAACGCCCGACCGACGAGACGCCCGCGAGCGCGGACGCGAACCTCCGCCAGGAGGAGCCCGCACGGGGTGCGCAACCCACCCGCCAGGGAACGCCGCGCGCGCTGCCCGAGGACGCGCTCATCATCGTCCCGGTGCGCAACGTCGTGCTCTTTCCGGGCATGGTGGTGCCGCTCACCGTCGGGCGCGAGCGCTCGCGCGCCGCGGCGCACGAAGCGGCCCGCCTCCAGCGACCGCTCGGGGTGCTGCTGCAGAGCAACGCCGAGGCCGAGGAGCCCGGTCCCGACGATTTGCACTGGGTCGGCACGACGGCCAACGTGCTGCGCTACATCACCAGCCCCGAGGGCACGCATCACGCGATCTGCCAGGGCGCGAAGCGCTTCCGCGTGCTGCAGTTCATCGAAGGCTACCCGTTCATGGCCGCGCAGGTCGAGATCATCGACCCGCCCGAGCCCGGCGATCCCGACACCGAGGGCCGTGCGCACGCGCTGAAGCAGCGCGCGCTCGAAACGCTGCAGCTCCTTCCGCAGGTGCCCGAGGAGGTCGTCGGCGCGCTCACCGGCCTGACCGGAGCGTCACGTCTCGCCGACTTCATCTCCGGGCTGATGGACATCGCGCCTTCCGAGAAGCAGGCGCTGCTCGAAACGTTCGACCTCAAGGCGCGCCTCGACAAGCTCCTCGAACTCCTGTCGCACCGGATCGAGGTGCTCAAGGTGTCGCGCGAGATCGACGAGCGCACGCGCGGCTCGATCGAGGACAGCAACCGCAAGCACGTGCTCCGCGAGCAGATGCGCCAGATCCAGAAGGAGCTCGGCGAGGGCGACGAAGCCGCCGCCGAAGTCGCGGAGCTCGAAAAGGCGATCGACGAAGCGAAGATGCCCGAGGAGGTCGACAAGCAGGCGCGCAAGGAATTGAAGCGCCTGCAGCGGATGCCCGAAGGCGCCGGGGAATACTCGATGATCCGCACGTACCTCGACTGGCTGATCGAGCTTCCGTGGAAGGCGGAGTCGGAGGCTGCAATTGACATCGCGCAGGCGCGACGCATCCTCGACGACGATCATTTCGGGCTCGAGAAGATCAAGAAGCGGATTCTCGAGTACCTCGCGGTGAGGAAGCTCAATCCCTCCGGGAGGAGCCCGATCCTGTGCTTCGTTGGTCCGCCCGGCGTGGGCAAGACCTCACTCGGGCAGAGCATCGCGAAGGCGACTGGGCGCAAGTTCGTGCGCGTGAGCCTGGGTGGTGTCCACGACGAGGCCGAGATCCGCGGCCATCGGCGCACGTACATCGGCGCGCTTCCCGGCAACATCGTCCAGAACATGCGCAAGGTCGGCACGCACAACTGCGTGATGATGCTCGACGAGGTCGACAAGCTCGGCGTCGGCGGCTTCCACGGCGATCCGGGCTCGGCGCTGCTCGAGGTGCTCGATCCCGAGCAGAACTCGACGTTCCGCGACAACTACCTCGCGGTGCCGTTCGATCTGTCGAGCGTGATGTTCATCTGCACGGCGAACGTTCTGGACACGATCCCCGGCCCCTTGCGCGACCGGATGGAGGTGATCCAGCTCCCGGGCTACACGGCCGAGGAGAAGCTGCAGATCGCGAGGCGCTACCTCGTCGGGCGCCAGCTCGCCGCGACGGGGCTCAAGCCGGAGCAATGCGAAATCACCGACGAGGCGCTGATGGCGATCGTCGGCGACTACACGCGCGAAGCGGGCGTCCGCAATCTCGAGCGCGAGATCGGCACGGTGCTGCGCGGCGTCGCGGTGCGCATCGCCGAAGGCGCCGTCGCCCACGCGAAGATCGGCCCCGACGATCTCGCGGCGATGCTCGGGCCGCGGAGGTTCGAAGCGGAAGTCGCGATGCGCAGCGGCGTGCCGGGCGTGGCGACCGGCCTGGCGTGGACGCCGGTCGGCGGCGACATCCTGTTCATCGAGGCGACACGGATGCCAGGCGCGGGCCGGCTCATTCTCACCGGGCAGCTCGGCGACGTGATGAAGGAAAGCGCGCAGGCCGCACTCTCGCTCGTCAAAGCGCGCTCGCCGGAGCTCGGCTTCGCGCCGGAGCTATTCGAGAAATCCGATATCCACGTTCACGTCCCCGCCGGCGCCACGCCCAAGGACGGGCCGAGCGCCGGGGTCGCGATGTTCGTGGCGCTCACGTCGCTGCTGACGGGTCGTCCGGTGAAGAGCGACGTCGCGATGACCGGCGAGATCAGCCTCCGGGGGCTCGTGCTGCCGATCGGCGGCGTCAAGGAGAAGGTGCTCGCCGCGCTTCGCGCCGGCATCACGACGGTGCTGCTGCCGGCACGCAATCGCCGCGACTTCGAGGAGATTCCTCCATCGGCGCGCGAGACGCTGCGAATCGTCTGGGTCGAGCGTGTCGACGAAGCGATCGCCGCGGCGCTCTCGCCCGCCCCCGCGGAAGTCGCGCCCGCTCCGGCTTGACGCGGCGTTCGCCCGACGGGCGTATCGCCAGGCGGCGCCTTCCGCTTCCAGCGGAAACGTTCTACGCTGTTGGCCTTTCTCCCGGTTGCCCGAGGCCCGCATGCGCGCTGCAGCGATTCCCTGGTTGATCGCCGTCGCCTCGTGGGCGGGCCCGGCGCTCGCCGCCGCGCAGCCCGCGGATCAGGATATCTCCGTGCAGGTGCGCAAGGACCACACGGCATACGAGATCGACTTCGAGTTCACGGTTGCCGCGACGATCGAGCAGACGTGGAACGTCCTCTCCGATTTCGATCACATGGCGCAGATCCTCTCGAACGTCGACTCGAGTCGCGTCGTGAGCCGCGACGGCAACCGGATCACCGTCGCGCAGACGAGCCACGGCAAGATCGGCCTCATCCATGTTTCCGTCGACGGCCTGCGCGAGATCGACCTCACGCCCCCGACCGAGCTACGTTCGCATCTGATCAGGGGCGATCTCAGGGCGTCGGATTTCGTCACCGAGCTTCACGGCGAAGGCACGGTGACGCGCGTCAGCGGTCACGGCAAGATCGTCGTCGCGCCCTGGGTCGGCCTCGCTCTCGGCGCGGAGCGAGTCGCAGCGCAGACGCGCCAGCAGTATCAGGAGCTGCGTAGCGAGATCCTGCGCCGCAAGGCGCTCTGACAGGCGCTCGCGCATCTCGACTGACAGGCCCGGGCGCGCGGGCGCCCGGGTGCCAGTCTCGCAGCGACGACAACTACGGGCTCACGAGCCCCCACGAGACGCGGTGCTTGTTGGTGACGGCCGCCTGCACGTTCACCGGAATGCTCTGCACCTGGCCGGTCATCGTCGTGACCTGCACGAGTATCGGCGGCGTCGCGGAGTTCGCGCCGGGATCCGCCTGCACCAAGGTGACGCCCGCGATGCCGCCGCTGATGACCGCGCTCGGCACGATCGTGCCCCCGGACACGAGCACCGAGTTGCCGGTGGTCAGGTCGCGCGCGTAAAGCGTCGACGACAGCACGCCGAGGCACGGGTCGGATGACGGGCTCGAGAAGCCGTAGACGGCGATGTTGACGTCAGCGTAGACGTCGGTGTTTATCTTCTGAGCGCCGCTCGTCCCGTCCTGATACCAGCCGCGGCCGATCGGCGCGCCCATCAGCCCTCCGACGCTCAACCCGGTGATCGAGGTGAGGTTTGCTCGCGAATACGGAACCGCTGGCGCCGGCTCCGGCGCAGTCCAGGTGCCGTCCTTGATCACGTAGAACGAGTTGATCACCGAGGTGTCGCTCAGGTCGGGCTGATCGAGCAGCTTGCCCGTGCCGACGAAGAGGTAGCGGTCGACGTTGTTGTTCTGGTCGATCTCGATGCGCACACCGCTCGTGATCGGCTGGGGCTTTCCATTGGGATCGGTCAGCGTGGCGATCTTCTCGGCCTTCCACTTGGTCGGATCGGAGCTCGAGAGATCGAATCTCCACACGTTGCCCTTGATGTCCCCGCCGTAGGCCTGCAGCACGTACGGATTCTGGCGGCTCGAAGTGAACGCCCGGATCGTCGTGAGGTCGGTGGGGCTCGCGTCGGTGCCGTTGTCGTTCGGCAGCGCGATTTTCTTCAGCAGCTGACCTGATTTGGACGACGCGTTGGGATTGAGCACGTAGAGGTAGCCCTTTCCTCCGGGATTGCTGTAGCCCGAGGCGACGAGCGCGACCCAGCCGTACGCGTTGGTCTTCACGAGCGTCGGCGCGTCGTACACGTAGCCGAGGTTCGCATCGGTGAACTCCCACAGCACCTTCGTTGCGGCGGTCGTCTCCGTATCGGTGGACACGAACGGCGGCGGCGGTGCGATCGGAGTCGTGACGTCGAGCGCGAAGACCGATCGTCCGCCGGCACCCAAGCCTCCTACGAGGATCGTCCGCCAGTCGTTTCCCGTCTGGGGCTGTGTCGACGTGTTGGTGTAGGCGAAGTCGACGTCCCACACGCGCGGCGTCGCGTTGACGTAGAAGCGGTGCGCGTAGAGCGGGATGCCGCCGCGGCGGAACGAGAGCGCGCCGAGTTGAAACGACGGCGACGACGCATGCGCAGTGTCGTTCGGGTCGCCGCCGCTGTAGAGCGCGGCGGGAACGTACGCCCACGCCTCCTGGCCCCCGTTCGTGACGTTGTCGACGAACGCGTGCATCATCCCGTCGTTGCCGCCGACATAGACCATCGGCGTGCGCGACGCCTTCGCCGCCTTGAATGCCGCATAGCCGGGGTTCGGCGAGCCGGCGACGCCGGTGTCGGCAAACGGCGCGCTCGGCGCGCCTACAGGGACGGCGCCCGAATAAACGACGTCGCCGAGGATGTGCGAGCGCGTGCGGAAGCTCGTCGTGTTGATCCCCTCGTTCGACTTGTCTCCGCGCAGGAAGTTGAGCACCGACTGCGCCGACGGCGGCGACGGCACGGTCGCCCAGCCCGCAGTGAGCGAGGACTGCTGCGCCGCCGAGAGGTTCGCGAGCCTGAACGGGATGGCCGTCATCGTCGCGTCGTTGAAGCTGACGATCCGCCGCTGCGTGTCCCAGCCGTTGATCGCACCGTTCACCGCTGCCTGCGCATCGAGCGCGAGCGCGGCCGACCACAGCGGCGCGTTGAGCGGGTTGCCGTTGGCGTCGATCGGGAGCACGCCGGTCGAGATGTCGATCGCGTACTTCTTGACGTCGCCCCAGATGCCGGCCTCGTAGCTCGTCTTGTACGCATACTGATTGGTCACGCTCAACTGCGATCCCCCGAGGCCGACGCCCGTGCCGGTGCCTGTCTGGTCGGTGAAGTCGGCGAGCGCGCTGACGACGCTCTCGGCGAGCTGCTGCGAGTTCTGCGCGTCGAAGAACTTGCCGTGCCCGTTGACGGCGGCGTGCCACAAGTCGTCGATCTCCGCGGGGCCGCCGGGAGAGGCGCCGACCGAGTACGGCCAATCGGCCGTCCCGGCGCTGATCGCGTTGATGCCGTTCGGGTAGCTGATCGTTCCCCGTGCGCCGATCGACAACCCGTAGAACGTGACATGCTGCCACGGCGCGAGCGAGTCCTTGACCTGGTCGGGAATGCCGGGACGGATGTCGCGGATCCAGTAGTACATCGCGAGGTCCGCGAGGTTGTTGCTGGTCGCCGTCGGATTCTCGAGATAGGGGCGCGGGAAGCTCGATCCCGGGGTGAATCCGGTCGCTCCCGGCAAGTTGGGGAGAGCGGGGACCGTCTTGTCGTTGTCGCCGCGCGACGCGTACGACAGCGCGACGTTCCAGTAGCCGTCGGTCGACATCAGATGGAAGTTCGGCTGGCACTTTCCCGTCACCGGATCGAGCGGATCGGTCGCTCCGGGAAGCGTGGTCGCAGCGAGGTTTCCGGAGAAGAGCTCACCGATCCGCCACATCGCATCGGGCAGAGGCGTGCCGTTGGTGGGGCTCACCTTGTAGACGTTGGTGAGCCAGGTCTGCTTGTTCGCCGTCGTGAAATCCTTGACGTTCGTGAAGAGCGTCGAGTTCTCCCACAGCGTGTGAAATCCCACACGCGAGTTCTGATCCAGCGCGGAGAACGCGATGCCGGTCGCGACCTTCATCGATAGAATCCGCGTCCGGTAGAAGGCGTACCAGATCGCGAAATTCTGCATCTCCTGCGCATACGTGCGTCCGCTGGGATTGGCCGCCGAGACGCCGTTCACCAGGAAGCCGGACGACTTGATGTCCACGCGCGTGAACGCCTGCGGATCGAAGGTCGCGGCGCCCGTGCCGAAGCGGACGTATTTGTACGTCGTCGGGTCCCACGCGCTCGTGCACGGCGACGTTCCCCAGCCCGCCGAGTCCTTGGCCGAGCAGAACTGCACCTGCGAGATCTTGTAATAGTACGGCGCGCCGTTCACGGTGAAGCGGTTGACGAAGTTGCACTTCTGCCCACCGGAGCAGGTGACCGACGCGTTCGGGTAGTTGTACCCGGCGGCGATCGCCGGTGTCGTGTTGCCGCTCACCGTCACCTGGCTGTACGGGCGGCCGTTGCGCCGGCACACGGAGCCGTCGCTGTCGGCGGTGAGCTTGTCTGCCGCAGTCGGACTCGTCTTCCAGCACCAGATCGTGTCCGGGTACGCGGTCGTCAGATCGATCGTCGTGCCGGTGTTCGCGGACGGATAACCGGCGAATCCGTTCGTGTAGGTACTGGTCCACGGCGCGGAGCACGTCGTGTCGGTGCCTTCGCAGGGCAGGTCGGTGCCGTCGGCCTTCTTGCCCGGCCGGTAGGTCATCGTGGGATCGTAGAAGACGCCGTTGTACGCGCTGCTGCGCACCGGCGGATCGTATTGGCTGAACTGGTATCCGGTGCCCGGCGCCGACGTTGCCCCGCCGCACTGGATGCTGTCGCGGCAGTGCGCGATGCCGGCCGCAACGTAGCCGACGTAGTCCGGCAGGAAATCCCATCCCATGCTGCCCGAATCGTCCATCGTGTACATGATGTTGGGCTTCACCGGGTTGAGTCCTTGCAGCGGGATTTCGGCCAGCGTCGGGGCGATGGTCGCTGCGGTGAGCGCGAGCGGCTGTAACGCGAGCACGACGGCGAGCACGCCCGCGCAGAGCTTCGTGGAACCGGATCGACGGTTGACGTTCATCGGCGCTCACTCCAAGGTAACGCAGGAACTCAGCGGGACTACTTGAGCACGGCCTGCGCGTAGGTCACGGTGTTGCGCGGCCCTTCGACGCGAACCGTCACGCGATAGAAGGCGTCGCCGGGCCGGATCAGGCCGATGTAGTGCTCGGTGCCTGGATCGGCGCCGAAGGCGCCGGTCGCGAGGTTGCAGTTGGCCGCGACCGCCGCGCCCGGGTTGAGGCACATCCGCTCGATCACGTAGCAGCTGCGGTTTCCCGCGTCGTCGTTTGCGATGAGCCCGGATGCGAGGCCCGGACCGGAGCAGCCGTTGTCGTCCATCAGCAGGTCGGGGATCTTCGGCACCGTGCCGTTTGCCGCCATGCAGCCCCCAGCCGAGCCGCGAATGCACGCGTAGAAGTTCTGCGCCGGAGCATGCTGCGTCCGGTCGAGCGCCGGTGCGGCTTCCCACAGTGCATTGATGGCCCGCTCGACGCCGCGATCGACGGCCGAACTCGCGGCTTGCTTGAGCACCAGGTTGCCGGTGACGGTGGTCGCGGTGTCCGTCGAGCGGAGGAGCGCGACTCCCGCGACGGCGAGCGCCACCATCACCAGCAGGGCCACGAAGAGCACGACCCCCTGTTGAGTGCGAGGACCCGCCATGCGGCGCGGCTGCCGATATTCGGTACGGCGCGAGGTCATGGCGCGTTCCAGACGGCGTTGCGAAACGGGATCGTCGTCTCCAGCACTTTGTAACGGTAGTGCTGCTGATCGGCAGTCAGCGTCATCGACACTGCGCACGGAGCGGGCACGCAGAACATGTCGAGCGGTCCCGGCGTCACGGGATCCGTCTCGTACTGGTCGCTGCGCGTGACGATCGCGACGCGCACCGCACGGATCTGCTGCCACGTTGCCAGCGGCTGCAGAGGAAGGTTCGCGGCCGACCAGTTGCCCGTGGCGGGCTGCCACGCATCGATGGTCCCATCGTTGTTCGTGTCGATGCCGAACTGCGCTTTCAGGTTGACGACATTGCTCACCGCCGGAGACGGCCCTTGGACGGTCGGCAGCAACGCCGTCGTCGTTAGCGTGTTCGTCGCTGCATCGACGGCATAGCGTGTCTGCCCGAAGCGCGGCGGCTGGCCGGGTGTGGCTGCCTGTCCGAGGTTGATCAGCTGCGCGAGCGCCGCCGTGTACGTCGTCGTGTTGTTGTTGCCGGGTGTTGCGGTCAGCGTGTGGCTGATCGTCGTGAGGCCCGTGCCGGCCGCGACCGAGATGCCGCCGGCGTTGACGACCGACAGCGTGCAATTCGCGCCCTGCACAGCGAGGACGACGTCGTTCGGACTGAAGCCGACCGGTCCCGCGACGACGAAGGCTCCCGGCGGCGCGGAGGCCATCGCGGCGTTGGTGAGGATCGGCGTCGGCGTCGACAGCGTGCTCGACCCGCCGTAGAGTACGGTGACCGTGTCGGGATCGTTGTCCGTTGCACCCGCGGCGATCAGCGCCGGGATCGGCGCCAGCATCGCGCATCCGGCGATCGCGGTGATGGAGGCCGAGATGACCTGGCCGGCGCCCATCAGGTCCTGCCCGATCAGGAAGAGACCATAGCTTGCGTTCTGCTGTGCGTCGCTCGCCGCCGTGACGGTGCGCTTCTGTCCTTCGCTCACCTCGTAGACCTGATAGATCACCAGCATCAGCAGCATGCTGATCACGATGCCGACCAGGATCTCGATGAGTCCGATACCGGCCTCGCGCGATTCCGGCGCGTTCCTGCGCTGCTTCGCCTTCATATGTTCTTGCCGATCTGCGCCGTGATCAGAAGCTGATGTCTTCCAGGTTCGCCCGGGAGCTGCCAGAACAACGTCACTACGACGCTGCGGCTCTGCGCCGACAGGCCGGGCTGGGTGAGATCGACGACGGGGACGTTGACGCCGGTCGCCGACGGGAGCAGGTTCGCAACTTGCGTCTGCCAGGCGACGAGCTGCGGGCCACCCGTGCCGAACTGAGCGTCGAGGTCCGCTGCGCGGGTCGTCCACATCGCGCCGATGAGCGCCTGCGCGAGGTTCGCGGCCTCCGCGCGATAGCGTGCATCGTTCGTCGCGCGGATCGATCCGATGAGGATTCCGATCAAACCGAGGATGCCGAACGAGAAGATGAGGATCGCGATCAGCGACTCGAGAAGCGCAACGCCGCGCTGCGCGACGGACGCCCGACGCGTACGGCGCGCATGGGGTTTCATCAGCAGGCCCTTGCGTCGGGTGGAACCACGGCCTTCAACGCCGGGTCCGGATCGCACATCCGGATTCCGTGGACGTCATCCGCGTAGACACGCAGCGTTCGCGCTTCGCCATTGACGATGGAGCTCACGTCGACCTGCTGCAGGTTCGGCGTGGCGATCGGGGACGGGGAGATGATCCGTCCCAGGCCGTTGAACGTCACCGCGATGGCCGTCGCGGGCAGGCGGGTCACTTGCGCGCTCTTGCCGACTTCGAAGCGAGAGTACTGCTGGATCGGCGGCTGGGTGAGCGATCCGGACGCCGGGTTGAAGATGTTGATCGTCCAGCTGGGGTCGGTTCCGGCCGCGAGCGTGAAGCTCACCGGGCGGTTGAGGCGCGTTGCCTCGGTGCGCGCCGCGCGCAGACCGTTGCTGATCGACTCCGCGGTCGAGCGAATTTCGCTGTTGCGCAGGAAGGTCGTGAAGGACGGCATCCCGAGCATCAGCAGCATTCCGGTGATCGTCAGCGCGACCATCAGTTCGAGGAGCGTGAAACCGCGTATCCTCGCGTTCATTGTCCGCACCCCTAGCAATCGCCGCTTTTTCGCGTAACCCAGCACGTGCTCGACGGACCGGCGCCCGCCCAGCCCGGCGGAAGGCTCGCCGTGCTGCGCGCGCTCGTCTGGTCGATCGTGTAAACGAATCCCGTCATCCCGGTGCTCGCCGCCCCCGTCGCGGTGACGGTGTAGGTCGTGGCCGTCAGCGCACAGGTGAACGAGAAGTACTTGGTCGAGGCCGGGAGATAGATCTTCCCGGCGGGCGCGGGACCCGCCGCGGGGGAGACGCACGCGGTCGGATACGAGCGGCTGTCGGCGAAGTACTGCTCGAGGCGAACGCGCATGTCGTTCAACCCGGAGGTCGCCTCGACGATCTTGCCGCGCGTGATGTAGTCGAGGTAGTTCGGCAGCGCGATCGCCGCGACGATCGCGAGCGTCGCGACGGTGACCATTATCTCGAGCAGCGTGAAGCCGCGCTGCCGCCCTCTCGCGGTGATACGCCGCGATGCCGTTGCATGTGGCGCCGAAAGTCCGTCGATCACCATCGATGCCGTCCCCGAAGTTGTTGCGATCACTGTTGTCGTCCACATCTCGCCCCGTCTTTCTCACGCGTCGGTGCCGGTGCACGGCCTCGACGACGGGGGCCTGACGTCGCCATCCGATCGGCGCGCGGTCAGGAACGCCCGTGGAGCCGCAACACACATGCCAATGTCATAGTCGGGCCCGGGGGTTTCGAACAGGCGGTCGCGGCGCGCTGACCAAAGGCGAGAGACGTCGCGCTCGACGTGCCTTCCGGTTGCCGCAAATCGGCGGCTAACGCGCGCGGAAGCGCACCGGAGTGACGAAATGCGTCGCAATGCGACGCGCAAATCGGCAGTTTGCCGCCGCGCGCGAGCCTTCGTTGTGCGCTACATGCTGTACGCGTAAGACGCTGCGCTACGAGCTGTTGTGTTCAGCGCACCGCGTTCCCGCGTGCTCGAACACGGGGAAACGGTCAGCTGCGGTAGGCGAAAAGCACCGTGGCGATCACGGCGAAGAACGCGGCATTCACCCGCACGAACAAGCCGAGCAGCCGGTATGCCTTGTTGTTCGTCATCCAGAAGGACTCCTTGCAATCGCGGCAACGGAATCGCGATCTCAACCACGACGCCCGTTCGTCGCTGGCGCGGGTGACGCAGCGTCGAACGTCGAGGCTCCTGCAGTTCGGGCATTTCCGGCGCATGGGGATATCCCTCGCTGATTTGCGCTCCTGGCGAGCGACGAGCAATCTTCGTGCGCGGGCACCGCCTCTGATCCTTCTCGAGGCCAGTCGCCGGAAAGTCGAAAACGGTAAAATCGGGGACTGCCCCGGCGGGCCCCGGCATGCTCGCCGAGCATTCAACCCCCTGATATCGGACCTCTCGCGATGAACCTCACCTCGGACTTGCGGCGCGCGCTCGGCGATGGCGTCGCGCTCGCCGCCTTCGTTCTGGCGATTGCATTACCTGCCGCGACCGCGTTGGCGCAGACATCCTCCCCCGACCCGAACGACGTGTTCCGGGCCGAGGTCGGTAAGCCGCTGCAGGCGGCCGAGGAGCTCATCAAAGCGGGCAAGTACCAGGACGCGATGGCGAAGATCGGCGAGGCCGCGCAGGTCCCCAACCCGACGGCGATCGAAACGTTCAACATCAACCGGATGCGCGGCGTTGCGGCGATCGGATTGGGCGACGCGCAGGTCGCGGCCAACTCGTTCGACGCCGTCATCGCGTCGGGCCGCTCGCCGCCCGCCGATCAGCTGAGGCTGATGGAGACCGTTTCGACGATGTATTTCAAGGGGCGCGATTACGCGAACGCGGCGAGCTGGACGCAGCGCTATCTGAAAGCCGGAGGCACGAACCCCGAGATGCGGATGCAGCTCGTGCGCTCGCTCTACCTCTCTCAGCAGTACGCCGCGGCGGCGACCGAGCTCCGTGCAATGGTCGCTGCCGACGAGCAGTCCGGCGCGAAGCCCTCGCTCGAGCGCCTCGAGCTGCTCGCGGACTGCTACGTCAAGACGAACGACGCCGCCGGCTACGCAACCGTGCTCGACAAGCTGCTCGCCTACTACCCGAAGAAGGAATACTGGGTCGACGCCATCCGCCGCGTTCAGGGCAAGCCCGGCTTCCCGGACTTCCTGCAGCTTGATGTGCTGCGGCTTCAGGAGGCCACCGTCGGCCTTGCCGACGCCGCGCAGTACACGGCGATGGCGCAGCTCGCCCTCCGGATCGGCCTGCCGGCCGAGGCGAAGCGCATACTCGATCAGGGGTTCGCGGCGGGCGTGCTGGGCAGCGGCCCGGACGCGGCGGAGCAAAGGAAGCTGCGCGACACGGCGACGAAGCAGGCGGCCGACGACGAGAAGATCTTCGCGCAGAACTCGAAGGCCGCCGCGGCCGCGAAGGACGGCAGCGGTCTGCTGAGCGTCGGCTACGCGATGGTGTGGGCCGGGCATTTCGACAAGGGGCTCGCGCTGATGGAGGAGGGCATCCAGAAAGGGGGCGTCGGCCGCCCGGACGAGGCGAAGCTCCATCTCGCGATCGCGTATCTCGCTGCCGGTCAGAAGGAGAAGGCGATCGCGGCGTTCAAGTCGGTGCAGGGCGGCGACTCTACCGCCGAACTCGCGCGCCTGTGGCTGATCCACGCGCAGCGATCGTCGGGCTGAGCGCGGCCGCCGGCCTCTCAAGCGCGGGGTGCGGTAAGCGAGCTTCGCGTCGCCGCGATGCGAATCCTCTTCTGGGCGCTCACGCGAACACCGCTGGCCGTGCTCTATGCGTACGGGTGGCTGATCGACTTCTTCCTCTTTCACGTATTCCGTTGGCGCCGCGACCAGGTTGTCGGCGACATCGCGCTGGCCTTTCCGGAGAAGAGCGCCGACGAGCGCGCGCGGATTCTCCGCGATTCCTATCGCTGCATCGCCGACGTCGTGATGGAGGCGATCTGGAGCTACGGGGCGAGCGCGGATGAGCTCAAGCACCGCGTCGCGTTCGACAACCACGAGATCATCGGCCGGGCGGTCGCGGCTAAACAGTCGGTTGTGCTGCTCGCGCCCCATTTCTGCAACTGGGAGTGGCTACTGAGCTCGGGGGGCGCGACGTTCGAGCTGCCGATCGACGCGGTGTACCAGACCGTCAAGCTGCGATCGCTCGACCGCTGTCTGCGCGACGCGCGCACGCGTTTCGGCGGGATACCGATCCCGCAGCAGGACTTCGTCTACGAATTGATGAATCGCGCGGCGACGCCGCGCGGGTACGCGCTGATCGCCGACCAGACGCCGCCGCGCGAGGAGAAGAAACACTGGACGCGCTTCCTCAATCGCGACACCGCTTTCTTCGTCGGCGCCGAGAAGATCGCCCGGTTTCTGGACGCGCCGGTCCTCTACGTCGACATGCGCCGCGTGCGCCGCGGGCACTATGCGGTGCGCTTCGTTCCGCTCGCCGAGCCTCCCTACGGCATCGGCGAGGATCGCGACGACTATTCGCCGGTGATGGAAGGCTTCGCGCGCGAACTCGAGAAGGCGATCAGGGCGAGCCCGGCGGATTGGTTGTGGCTGCAAAAACGCTGGAAATATCCGAAGACAGCGGCCGCTTGATCGCCGTGGGTGGAACGCGGTGGGCAGCCCGCTCGCGATGGGCCGTTGCCTGCGGGACTCGGGATCATTCCGGCGCGTACCAGATCGCGACGGTCGCGAACCATGCGTCGGGCAGGGCCACCGCGTGCAGCATCCAGTGGGCCGGCACGTAGGGCGGTGGGCCCCCAGTGAGGCGAGGAGCGTCGGGCTCTGCCACTTCGAGACGGCCGAACGGTGCGATGAGACCGTCGCCTGTCGCCTTGCTCATCGCTTCCTTGCACGTCCAGTAGCGGACGAAGCGCTCGCGCCGCGCGCGCAGATCGAGATCGAGCAGCGTCGCGCGCTCGCTCCCGGTAAGAAACTTTCGCGCAAGGCGATCAACGCCGACTTCGCGGTCGCGGCGCTCGATGTCGACGCCGATGCGCGTTCGTGCCGGCAGCCCGCGCGCGATTCCGACCAGCGCGGCGTCGCCCGTATGCGAGACATTGAAATCGATTTGCGCTCGCCGATCGGCGAGCTCCGGCCGGCCGCGGGCGCCGCGCCGGATTTCCACCGCTGCCGGCGCCGTGCCGAGCACGTCACCCAGCACCGTGCGCAGCGTGCTCCGTCCCGCGATCCACCGGTTGCGCAGCGCGGCGGTCCCGAACCGCTGCGCGCGGACTCGTTCGACGGCGGACAGTACCGCCGAAGCCGCTTCAATTTCTTCCGCGGTTCGCTCGAGCGCCCACCACCACAGGCTGATCCCGGGCGCGGGCGAAGGCAGCGTCGAAGGGACCTTCCGCGGCACCACCGGCGCGACCTGGTCGAGCGGCCGGCGTGGATCGTCCACGCCGTGACGTCGAGGCGTCATTGCGACGATCTCGGCCCGCAGGCACGGGAACTCCACCGCCGACTGCGGTCGGGCAGCGGTCGAGCCTTAGGCTTAAGCGGTGCGTGATTCATCTGGCCCGAATCGCGATCCTGCGTGATGCGCGCATATCGACTGCTGCGGGCGAGTCGTTCCTCGTGACTGACGGCGTCTATCCTACTTCCGCGCGTCGATTGCAGGCAACGGGTTTCCCGTCGTGTCGACTCGGAATGTCGTCGCTTTCGTTCGCATCGACGCGATCCAACAGTCGCTCCGCTGCAGGTTGCCTGACATGCGCAACGAATCAGATAACATGAGGCCTCGATGGCGAGGAACGCGACATGAAGCTGCGACGCGCGCTGTGCGCGCTGGCGGCGAGCGCCGCGATGATCACCCCCGGACATGGGCAGGTGAAGATCGGCGTGATCACGTCGGCGACCGGCCCCACGTCGTTCGTCGGGGTTCCGCAGAAGAATTCGGTCGCGCTGCTGCCGAAGCGCGTAGGCGACACGACGATCGAGTACATCTACCTGGACGACGCGAGTGATCCGACCCAGAGCGTCACGAATGTCAAGAAGCTGATCGCGGAGCAAAAGATCGACGCGCTGATCGGTCCGTCCGGCTCGCCGAACGCGATCGGCGTGATCCCGTTCGCTGCCGAAGCGAAGGTGCCGGTGCTGGCGCCCGTCGGAACCACGGCGGTCGTCCTGCCGATGGACGAGCGGAAGCGCTGGGTGTTCAAGACCACGCAGAACGACGACATCATCGCCGACGCGCTGATCGAGCACATGACGCGCGCCGGCGTGAAGACGCTGGGCTTCATCGGCTACAACGATCCGTACGGCGAGAGCTGGCACAAGACGATCGTCCCGGAGTTGCAGAAGGCCGGCATCCGACTCGTCGCGGACGAGCGTTACAACAGGCTCGACGCGAGCGTCACCGGGCAGGTGCTGCGGCTCAAGGCGGCCGCTCCCGACGCCGTCCTGATCGCCGGCGTGGCAGCCGGAGCGGCGCTGCCGCACATGCAGCTCGTCGATGCGGGGTACGCGGGCAGGATCTACCAGACACACGGGGCAGCGACCGACGATTTCATCCGCATCGGCGGACCGAAGGTCGAAGGCGCGATCCTCGCCGCCGGCCTTCTTCTCGTGCTCGACCAGATCGCGGAGAGCGTCCCGTCGAAGGGCCTCGCGCTCGCTTACGTGACGGCCTACGAGAAGCTTTACGGCGCGAGGCCCGCGACCTTCGGCGCCAACGTCTACGACGCGGGCCTGCTCCTGCAACGGGCGATCCCCGACGCTCTGCGCAAGGGCCGGCCGGGCACCCCCGAGTTCCGCGTGGCGCTGCGCGACGCGCTCGAGGCGACCCGAGAGCTCGTCGCGACCCAGGGCGTCTACAACATGACTCCGGCCGACCACTCGGGATTCGACCGGCGCGGAAGGGTGCTCGTGACCATCCGGGACGGGAGGTGGGTGCTCTTGGGCGGCTGAGGCCGAACGAGCGCCGGCCGGGCGCAGGCGCGAGACCAGGGCGTCCGCGCCTCGCGGAGACGGGCTGCAACCGGCGCTCCGCTTCCTCGAAAAGCTTCAAATCGCCCCCAGATTCGGGTACAATTGCAGCCGATAAGGGGTAGAAATGGGCTGGGCACAGCCCATTTTTTTTTGGCGCATCGGGCGGCGATGAATCTGGGCGAGCTCTTGGAGAAGACGTTGCCCCCCATGGGGTACGAACTGGTCGATTGGGAGATGTCTCCCAAGGGGCGGCTCGTTCGCGTCTTCATCGACAAGCCGAAGGGCGTCGACGTCGAAGATTGCGCGCGGGTCAGCCGTCACCTGACACGCCTCTTTGCCGTCGAAAGCGTCGATTTCGACCGGCTGGAGGTGTCCTCGCCCGGTCTCGACCGGCCGCTCAGGAAGCCCGGTGACTTCGTCCGTTTCGCGGGCGAAGAAGCCGACTTCCGGCTCGTGAATCCCATCGAGAACGCAAGACGCATGAAAGGCATCCTGCACGGCGTCGAAGACAATGCCGTCCTCGTGCTCACCGCGCAGGGAATGCGAACGATACCGCTCGCCGACATCGACCGCGCGCGGCTCGTTCCGAAGATCGAATGGAGAAAGGCGACATGAATCGCGAACTGCTGCTGCTGGTCGACGCGCTCGCGCGCGAGAAGAACGTGGCGAAGGACATCGTCTTCACGGCGCTCGAGTCGGCGCTCGCCTCGGCGACGAAGAAGCGCTTCACGGACGAGGTCGATGCGCGCGTCTCGATCAACCGCGAGACCGGCGATTACGATTCGTTCCGGCGCTGGACGGTCGTGCCCGACGAGGAGCACGAGGCGCCCGCCTACCAGATCGCGATCACCGACGCCGCCGCGCGCGATCCCGCGCTCAAGCTGGGCGACGTGATCGAGGAGCCTCTCGAGCCGGTCGAGTTCGGTCGCATCGGCGCACAAGCGGCCAAGCAGGTGATCCTGCAGAAGATCCGCGACGCCGAGCGCGAGCAGATCCTCAACGACTTCCTCGAGCGGCAGGACAATCTCCTCACCGGCACGGCGAAGCGCATCGAGCGCGGCAACGTGATCGTCGAATCGGGCCGAATCGAAGGCGTGATTCCACGCGACCAGCTGATCCCGAAGGAGATGCTGCGGGTCGGCGACCGCGTTCGCGCCTACGTGACCAAGATCGACCGCACGGCGAAGGGGCCGCAGCTGATCCTGTCGCGCATCGCACCGGAGTTCCTGATGCGCCTCTTCGAGCTCGAGGTTCCCGAGATCGAGGAGGGACTCATCGAGATCAAGGCCGCGGCGCGCGATCCCGGGATCCGCGCGAAGATCGCGGTCAGGTCGAAAGACCCGCGCCTCGACCCGCAGGGAACGTGCATCGGCATGCGGGGCTCGCGCGTCACCGCGGTGACCAACGAACTCGCCGGCGAGCGCGTCGACATCATCCTCTACTCGGACGACCCGGCGAAGTTCGTCATCAATGCGCTCGCCCCGGCCGAGATCTCGTCGATCGTCGTCGACGAGGAGAAGCACGCGATGGACGTCGTCGTCGACGAGGAGAACCTCGCGATCGCGATCGGGCGCCTCGGGCAGAACGTGAGGCTCGCCTCCGAGCTGACCGGCTGGGAGCTGAACCTGATGAGCGTCGAGGACTCGCAGAAGAAGCACGAGGAGGAGGGCCAGCGCCTGCGGCAGCTCTTCATGGACAAGCTGGACGTCGACGAGGAAGTCGCCGACATACTGATCGGCGAGGGCTTCACCTCGCTCGAGGAGGTCGCCTACGTTCCGATCAACGAGATGCTCGAGATCGAGGCGTTCGACGAGGAAACAGTCAACGAGCTGCGGAGCCGCGCGCGCAACGCGCTGCTGACCGATGCGATCGTGCGCGAGGAGAGCGTCGAGAACGTCGACGAGGCGCTCTTGAACCTCGAGGGGATGGACACGGAGATCGCGAGCGCTCTTGCCGTGCACGGCATCACGACGCGCGACGCGCTCGCCGATCTCGCCGGAGACGAGCTAGTCGAGCTCACCGGCATCGCGCCGGAGCGTGCGCAGGATCTCATCATGAAGGCGCGCGCACACTGGTTCGAGGCAGCGGCCGAGTCCGGCCACGCGACCGAGGCGGCCGCGGCACCGACACAGCACTAAGGCATCGCACCCGGAGACGGGGCAGGAGAAGCAAGATGGCGCAGACCACGATCGAACAGTTCGCGACAGAGTTAAAGCTGCCGCCGGGCGCGCTGCTCGAACAGCTCGCGAAGGCGGGCGTCGACGGCAAGAAGCAGGGCGACAACCTGTCCGAGCAGGACAAGACGAAGCTGCTCGAATATCTGCAGAGGCAGCACGGGGCCGCCGGCGAGCCGAAGAAGAAGATCACGCTCACGCGCAAGCAGACCAGCGAGATCAAGGCCGCCGGCTCGACCGGCAAGGCGCGCACGATCCAGGTCGAAGTGCGCAAGAAGCGCGTGTTCGTCAAGCGCGACGAGCCCGAGGCCGCGCCCCCCGTCGAGGAGGCACCGAAGGCGCCGCCCGCGCCGGTGATCTCCGCCGAAGAGCTTGCGGCGCGCGAAGCCGAAGAGAAGAAGGCGCAGGAGCTCATTGCCCGCCAGCAGGAGGAGGTCCAGAAGAAGCAGGAGCAGGCGGTCAAGCGCAAGACCAAGAAGGAGCGCGAGGCCGAGGAGGCTGCGGCGAAGGCCGTGGCGGAGGCAGCTACCGCAGCAGCGGCTGCCGCGGAGCAGGCCAAGGCGGCGGAAGGGGCAAAGGCCGCGAAGCCGGCGGCGACAAAGCCCACCGAGGGCACGCTGCATCGCCCGGCGGCGAAGGCGGGCGAGCGCGCGAAGCCCGTCAAGAAGAGCGGCGCGGGATTCCAGGAAGAGGCGGCACGCCGCCGTGCGCTGAAGCTGCGCGGCGACGTCACCGGCGGCGCCGCGGCGACCGGGTGGCGGCAACCGAAGGTCGGCCATCGCCGCCACGACGAGGAAGGTGCCGAAGGCGTCGCGCCGGCGGCATCGGCTCCGATCGTCCGCGACATCACGATACCGGAGACGATCACCGTCGCCGATCTTGCGCGCAAGCTCTCGGTGAAGGCCGCCGAGGTGATCAAGGCGCTGATGAAGCTCGGCCAGATGGTCACGATCAACCAGGTGCTCGACCAGGAGACCGCGATCATTCTTGCGGAGGAGATGGGGCACAAGGCGAAGGCCGCGAAGCTCGACGATCTCGATGCGCTGCTCGCGGAATCGGAGGACACCACGGCCGAAGCTGAGCCGCGCCCGCCGGTGGTCACGGTGATGGGTCACGTCGACCACGGGAAGACGTCGCTGCTCGACACGATTCGCCGCGCGCGCGTGGCGAGCGGCGAAGCCGGCGGGATTACGCAGCATATCGGCGCCTATCACGTGCAGACGGAGAAGGGCGTGATCACGTTCCTCGACACCCCGGGTCACGAAGCGTTCACCGCGATGCGTGCGCGCGGCGCGAAGGTCACCGACATCGTCATCCTCGTCGTCGCTGCCGACGACGGCGTGATGCCGCAGACGAAGGAGGCGATCGCGCACGCGAAGGCGGGCAACGTCCCCATCGTCGTCGCGATCAACAAGATCGACAAGCCGGAGGCGAATCCCGAGCGCGTAAAACAGGAGCTCGTCGCCGAGAGCGTCATCCCCGAGGAGTACGGCGGCGAAGCGCAGTTCGTCCCGGTGTCGGCGAAGACCGGCGCAGGCATTGACGAGCTGCTCGATGCGATCCTGCTCCAGGCCGAAGTGCTGGAGCTCAAGGCGCCGAAGAACGCGCCCGCGCGCGGCATCGTGATCGAATCGCGCCTCGACAAGGGCAAGGGCCCCGTCGCTACGGTGCTCGTCGAGTCCGGAACGCTCCGGCGCGGCGACGTCGTGCTGGCCGGCGCGGTGTTCGGGCGCGTCCGTGCGATGACCGACGAGAACGGCAAGAGCGCGCAGGAGGCCGGTCCGGCGATTCCCGTCGAGATCCAGGGGCTCTCCGACGTCCCGCTCGCCGGCGAGGACGTCATCGTTCTCGGCGACGAGCGCAAGGCGCGCGAAATCGCGCTCTTCCGGCAGGGCAAGTTCCGCGACGTGAAGCTCGCGAAGCAGCAGGCAGCGAAGCTCGAGAACATGTTCGACCAGATGTCGGAGGACGCGGTGAAGTCGCTCGCCCTGATCGTCAAGGCCGACGTGCAGGGCAGCTACGAGGCGCTGACGCAGGCGCTCACGAAGCTCTCGACCGCCGAGGTCAAGGTCAACATCGTCCATGCGGCGGTGGGTGGCATCACCGAGTCGGACATCAACCTCGCGCTCGCGTCGAAGGCGGTCGTCATCGGGTTCAACGTTCGCGCGGACGCCGCGGCGCGCAAGCTCGCCGAGCACAGCGGCGTGGACATCCGCTACTACAACATCATCTACGAGGCGGTCGACGAGGTGAAGGCGGCGCTCTCCGGGATGCTCACGCCCGAGAAGAAGGAGAACCAGATCGGGATGGTCGAGGTGCGCGAGGTCTACAAGATCTCGAAGGTCGGCACCGTCGCCGGTTGCTACGTGATCGACGGCGTCGTCCGACGCGGCGCCCGCGTGCGCGTTCTGCGCGACAGCGTTGTGATCCACGACGGCGAGCTCGACTCGCTGAAGCGCTTCAAGGACGACGTGCGCGAGGTGAAGGGCGGGTTCGAATGCGGTCTGTCGGTGAAGAACTTCAACGACATCGAGAAGGGCGACCAGATCGAGGTCTACGAGATCGTCGAGGTCTCGCGAACGTTATAGAGAGGAAACGCCCCTTCCGAGTGCCCGCCGGAGGCGGGCACCGAAAAGGGGCGAACGGATGGTGAAACGCCATTCCCAACGAGCGCAGCGCGTCGGTGAGCAGATCCAGCGCGAGCTCGCGCAGATGCTGCGCGACGAGGTGAAGGACCCGCGCGTCGGGCGCATCACGATCACCGCCGTCGAGGTCTCTCCGGATCTCTCGCACGCGAAGGTCTTCGTCACCGACCTCGCGGGAAGCGAGCACGCCGGCGAAGCGGTGCGGGCGCTCGCCCGCACGGCGGGCTTTTTGCGCTCGGAGCTCGCCCACCGGATGCGGCTGTACTCTGTGCCGCAGCTCCACTTCGCCTACGACGATTCGATCGAGTCGGGAATCCGCCTTTCGAAGCTGATCGACGAGGCGGTGGCGTCCGATCACAAGCCCGATCGCTAGAAATGGCGCTCGCGCGCGCCCCGCGCCGGCGTGTCGACGGCGTGCTGCTTCTCGACAAGCCGCACGGCCTCACGTCGAACGCTGCATTGCAGCGCGCGAAGCATCTGCTTGCTGCCGAGAAAGCGGGCCACACTGGAACGCTCGACCCGCTGGCGACGGGACTGCTGCCGCTTTGCTTCGGGGAGGCGACGAAATTCGCGCACACCCTCCTCGACGCACGGAAGGAGTATTTCGCGACCGTCTCGTTCGGCGTTGCGACGGACACCGGCGACGGCGAAGGCGAGACGCTCGCGACTTGCGCCGTCGCGTTCTCGCGCGACGAGCTTGCGGCCGTGCTCCCGCGCTTCGTCGGCACGATCGCGCAAGTACCCCCGCGTTTCGCGGCGCTCAAACATCGCGGCCGCAACTACTACGAATACGCGCGTGCCGGCGTCGATATTCCGCGGCCCGCGCGCGACGTCCGGGTAGACGCCGTCGAGCTCGTCGGGTGGGAGCCGCCGCAAGCCAAGCTGCGGGTCGCCTGCGGTAAGGGGACGTACATCCGCACGCTCGCCGAGGACATCGCGGCGGCGCTCGGAAGCTGCGCCCATCTCGCCGCCCTGCGCCGCACGGTGGCCGGTCCGTTCTCGCTTGATCGGGCGGTGACGCTCGGCGCGCTCGAGGAAATGGAACTCGCCGGGCGCGACGCGCTGCTCCTGCCCGTGGACGCCGCACTCGCAGGGGTTGAGCGGCTCGACGTCGATGGGGCGACGGAAAGTGCACTCGTCCACGGGCGCGTCGGCAACGCGCCGGTCGACTCGAACGGCAGGTACCGCTGCTACAACCCGGCGGGACGTTTCGTGGGGCTCGTCGAGGCGAGCCGCGGCGAGCTGCGCGCGGTTCGCCTCGCGCGGGCCGATGGGATCGGTGCGTCAGGGCGCCGGTGACACCCGGTCCGATGAGACTGTCGGGCATGGCACCGGCGGAACCGTTGCCACTGGCTATTAGCAGCTGCTTGAATCCTAAGCACTTTTCGAGCTACAATTAACAGCTTTGCTACGACGATTCACAACGCAGGCCGCGCGCGGCGAAATCCGATTGGAAGAGTGCGCACGGCCGGCCGACGGCGGTCTCGGCTGCCCCGGCCAATACCAGAGAAGGAACCACAGCAATGGCAGTTACCGTGCAAGAAAAGGCGAAAGTCATCGCCGATTACCAGCGCGCCAAGGGCGACACGGGTTCGCCGGAGGTGCAGGTCGCTCTGCTCACCGCGCGCATCAACGGCCTCAACGACCATTTCAAGACCAACGTGAAGGACCACCATTCGCGGCGCGGCCTGTTACGCATGGTGTCGCGCCGCCGCAAGCTGCTCGACTACCTGCGGTCGCGCAATGCCGACAGCTACCGCACGCTGATCGAGAAGCTCGGGTTGCGCAAATAACCGCGCCCGCGTCCCGCGTTGCTATCCCGCTGCTCTCGTTCGCGGTAGACGAACGATGCGTCGCAACGACCGACCGATGGTTTCACCCCCGTCGAGAGCAGCATTCCTGAAGACACCGCCAATGGCCGCGCCGAGTCGAGCGCGGCCATCGCCTTTTGCAGAATGAGGAAAACGTGAACCCCACCAAGAAATCCATTCGCTACGGTCGCCACACCCTGACCCTCGAAACCGGCGAGATTGCCCGCCAGGCGGGCGGCGCCGTGCTCGCGAGCCTAGATGACACCGTCGTGCTCGTCACCGTCGTCGCTCGCACCGAGGCTAAGGCCGGTCAGGACTTCTTTCCGCTGACCGTCGACTACCAGGAGAAGACCTACGCCGCGGGCAAGATCCCGGGCGGCTTCTTCAAGCGCGAAGGCCGGCCCTCGGAGAAGGAGACGCTCACCTCGCGGTTGATTGACCGCCCGATCCGTCCGCTCTTCCCCGACGGCTTCTACAACGAAGTGCAGGTGATCGCCACCGTCATGTCGGTCGATCCGGAGATCGATCCCGACATCCCCGCGATGATCGGCGCGTCCGCGGCGCTGATGCTCTCCGGCGTTCCGTTCAACGGCCCGATCGGGGCGGCGCGCGTCGGCCATCTCGACGGCCGGTACGTCTTGAATCCGACGAAGACCGAGCTCGCGACTTCTGCGCTCAATCTCGTCGTCGCGGGCACCGAAGCGGCGGTGCTGATGGTCGAATCCGAGGCGAACGAGCTGCCCGAGGAAGTGATGCTGGGCGCGGTGGTCTACGGGCACCAGGAGCAGCAGGCGGCGATCAACCTGATACACGAGCTGGTCGAATCCGGCGGCAAGCCGCTGTGGGACTGGAAGCCTGCCGCGAAGGACGAAGCGATGGTCTCGCGGGTCGCGGCGCTCGCCGAGGCCCCGCTGCGCGAGGCCTACCAGCTGCGCTCGAAGCAGGCGCGCCAGCAAAAGCTTCGCGACATCTACGCGAACGTCGCTGCCGAATGCATCGGAGCCGATGCGCCGGCGGGTTATGCGAACGAAGTCAACAACGAGGTGTTTGCGCTCGAGTCGAAGATCGTCCGCAACCAGATCCTCGCCGGCGATCCGCGCATCGACGGCCGCGACACGCGCACCGTGCGCCCGATCAGCATTCGCACCGGCGTTCTGCCGCGCACGCACGGCTCGGCGCTCTTCACCCGCGGCGAGACGCAGGCGATCGTCGTCGCAACGCTCGGCACCGCGCGCGACGAGCAGCGGATCGACGCGCTGATGGGCGAGTACACCGATCGCTTCATGCTCCACTACAACATGCCGCCGTACGCAACCGGCGAAACCGGCCGTGTGGGCACGCCGAAGCGGCGCGAGATCGGCCATGGCCGCCTCGCGAAGCGCTCGCTCGCCGCCGTGCTGCCGTCCGCGGAAGAATTCGCGTACTCGATTCGCGTCGTCTCCGAGATCACCGAGTCGAACGGCAGCTCGTCGATGGCCTCCGTCTGCGGCGGCAGTCTGGCGCTGATGGACGCCGGCGTGCCGACGAAAGCGCATGTCGCGGGCATCGCGATGGGCCTCATCAAGGAAGGGAACCGCTTCGCAGTGCTCACCGACATCCTCGGCGACGAGGATCACCTGGGCGACATGGATTTCAAGGTCGCCGGCACCGAGCGGGGCGTTACCGCGCTGCAGATGGACATCAAGATCCAGGGCATCACGAAGGAGATCATGGCGGTCGCGTTGTCGCAGGCGCGAGAAGGCCGGATGCATATCCTTCATTTGATGCAACAGGCGCTGCCGCATGCGCGGTCGGAGGTTTCGCAGCATGCACCACGGATGATGACGTTCAAGATCAACCCCGAGAAGATCCGCGACGTGATCGGCAAGGGCGGGGCGGTGATCCGTGCGCTCACCGAGGAGACGGGCACCACGATCGACATCCAGGACGACGGCACGGTAACGATCGCCTCCGTCAACGCCGACGCGTGCAACCTCGCGCGCAAGCGCATCGAGGACATCACCGCGGAAGTGGAGGTCGGCCGGATCTACGAAGGTACGGTACTGCGGCTTCTCGACTTCGGCGCGATCGTCCAGGTGCTTCCGGGCAAGGACGGTCTCCTGCACATCTCGCAGATCGCGAAGGAGCGCGTGAACCAGGTCTCCGATTACGTGAAGGAAGGCCAGGTCGTCCGTGTCAAGGTTCTCGAGGCCGACGACAAGGGCCGGCTGCGCCTTTCGATGAAGGCGGCCGCCGAGGAGGCCGCCCAGGCACCTGCTGCCGCGCCGTCGGAGACGACGCCCGCGCAGTAGCCCGCCAGGGCCAACCCGGCCTGCGCCACGCGGCCGGTCGCCGCCCCAGCTCGAAGCAGATCGGGCCGCGATGCGGCCCGATTCGCTTTTGCCTCCGCTCGCGGCGCCGCGGTCGTCGCGCCTGCGCCGCGTCAATCCGCCGAAGCGTGAGCCGGAGCGGGCGCAGCGGCGGGAACGGCTTTCGCGGCGGACGCGCGCCACTCGCGCAGCCGCTCGAAGTAGATGTAGATCACCGGCGTGATGTAGAGGGTCAGCATCTGCGAGACGAGCAGCCCGCCGACGACGGCGAGCCCGAGCGGCCTGCGCGCGAGCCCGCCGGCGCCCAGGCCCAGCGCGATCGGCAGGCTACCCATCAGCGCAGCGCAGGTCGTCATCATGATCGGGCGGAAGCGCGTGATGCAGGCATCGAAGATCGCGTCGGCCGGCGCCTTGCCCTCGTTGCGCTGCGCCTCGATCGCGAAGTCGATCATCATGATCGCGTTCTTCTTGACGATGCCGATCAGCATCACGATGCCGACGAAAGCGTACATGTTGAGGTCGGTGCGGAAGAGCGTGAGCGTCACCAGCGCGCCGAAGCCTGCGGTCGGCAACCCGGAGAGAATCGTCAGCGGATGGATGAAGCTCTCGTAGAGAATGCCGAGCACGAGATAAATGACGAACACGGCGAGCAGCAGCAGCACGCCCATTCCGGCGAGCGATGCCTGGAACGCCTGCGCGGTGCCCTGGAACGTGCCGATGATCGTTGCCGGCAGCCGCATCTCCGCAGTCGTGCGCCGGATCTCGGCGAGCGCCTGCGAGAGCGACACGCCGGGCTTCAGATCGAAGGAGATCGTCACGGCTGGGAGCTGGCCGAGGTGGTTGATCGCGAGCGGCCCTACGCTCGGTTCGAGCGATGCCACTGCGTTCAGCGGCACCAGGGCGCCTGCCTGCGAGCGCACATACAGCATCGACAGTGCCGACGGGTCGGCCTGATAGCGCGGCTCGAGCTCCATCACGACCCAGTACTGGTTGGTCGGCGCGTAGATCGTCGAGACCTGGCGCGAGCCGTAGGCGTCGTAGAGCGTGTTTTCGATCGCCTGGGCCGAGACGCCGAGCGCGGACGCCTTGTTGCGGTCGATCTTCACCGTCACCTGCGGCTGCGTGATCTGGAGGTCGCTGGTGACGTCGACGAGGCCGGGCAGCTCGCGGAGCTTCGCTTCGACGAGCGGGGCCCATTTGTAGAGCTCCTCGGTATCGGTGTCCTGCATCGTGTACTGGTACGCGCTCTTCGTGAGCTGTCCGATGCGGATCGCCGGAACGTTCTGCACGAACGCCTTGATCCCGGTCACGCGCATCACCGCCGGCCGCAGCTGCTGAACGATCTCGTCGGCCGGCGGCCGCTGCTCGCGCGGCTTGAGCGTCACGAACATGCGCCCGCTGTTGAGCGACTGGCTCGGGCCGCCGGAGCCAACGAACGACATCACGCCCTGGACGTGCGGATTCTCGCGAACGATCGCGGCGACCTGTTGCTGGAGGTTGACCATCGCGTTGAAGGAGATGTCCTGCGCCGCCTCGGTAATGATGAAGACCTGCCCGACGTCGTCGCTCGGCAGGAAGCCCTTCGGCATGGCGTAGAACAGCACGCCGGTCCCCACGAAGATGCCGAAGAACGCTGCCATCACCGTGCGCTGGTGGCGCAACGCCCACGCGAGGCTCGAGCGGTAGCCGGCGAGCCAGGCTTCGAAGATGCGCTCGGATAGAACGTAGAGGCGGCCGTGCTGGGCGCCGTGCTCGACCTTGAGCCAGCGGCTGCACAAAAGCGGCGTGAGCGTCAGCGACACGAATCCGGAGATCAGCACGGCGATGACGATCGTCACCGCGAATTCCTTCAGCAGCCGGCCGAGGATGCCGCCCATGAACAGCACCGGAATGAACACGGCGGCGAGCGACAGCGTCATCGATACGATCGTGAAGCCGATCTGCTTCGCGCCGGCGAACGTGGCCTCCATCCGCGACATCCCCATCTCCATGTGCCGCGCGATGTTCTCGAGCATGACGATCGCGTCGTCGACGACGAAGCCGACGCACAGCGTCAACGCCATCAGCGAGAGGTTGTCGAGGCTGTACCCGAACACATACATCATCGCGAACGTGCCGACGATGGACAGGGGCAGCGCGAGGCTCGGGATCAACGTCGCCGAGACGCTGCGCAGGAACACGAAGATCACGGCGACGACCAGCGCCAGCGCGAAGAGCAGCGTGAGCTGCACGTCGCGCACCGACTCGCGGATCGACTGCGAGCGGTCGTAGAGCGTCTGCAGCTTGATGGAAGGCGGAAGCTGCGCCTCGAACGTTGGCAGGATCCGGTTGATCGCGTCGACGATCTCGATGGTGTTGGTGCCGGGCTGACGCTGGACCGCGAGGACGACGCCGCGCGTGCCGTTGTACCAGGCGGCGACCTTGTCGTTCTGCACGCTGTCGAAGACCTTGCCGATCTGCTCGAGACGCACCGGCGCGCCGTTGCGATACGCGACGATCATCGGGCCGTAGGCGAGCGCCGAAGTGAGCTGCCCGGTCGCCTGCACCGAAGTTGCGCGGTCGCGGCCGTAGAGCGTCCCCGTCGGAAGGTTCACGTTGGCGTTGCCGATCGCCTGCTCGACGTCGGTGAGCGCGAGGCCACGCGAGGCGAGCTTGTTCGGGTCGAGCTGGACGCGCACCGCGTATTGCTGCGAGCCGTACACCTGCACCTGCGCGACGCCGCTGATCGTCGAGATCCGCTGCGCGAGCAGGTTCTCGCCGTAGTCGTCGACGAGGGAGAGCGGCTGCGTCTGCGAGGTGAGCGCGAGCATCAGGATCGCGAAGTCCGCGGGGTTCACCTTGCGCATCGTCGGCGGCGTGGGCAGCGACGATGGCAGCTGGCGCGCCGCCGCGGCGATGGCCGACTGGACATCCTGCGCCGCCGCGTCGATGTTGCGGTCGAGCGAGAACTGCAGCGTGATCGTGACCTGCCCGGTCGAGGACACCGAGTTCATCGAGTCGACGCCGGCGATCGTCGAGAACTGCTTCTCGAGCGGGGTCGCCACGGCGGAGGCCATCGTGTCCGGGTTGGCGCCGGGAAGTTGCGCCTGCACCTGAATCGTCGGGAAATCGACGTTCGGCAGTGCGTTGACCGGCAACAACCGGTAGCCGATGATCCCGAAGATCAGGATGCCGGTCATGACCAGCAGCGTCATCACCGGCCGGCGCACGAAGAGCGCGGCGATGTTCAATGTGCCCCCACACCCCCCGAGGGGGCGCAGTGAGCACCTTGGGGCGGCCCGGCGGTGCTCATGACGTCGGTGCGCCGGCACCCGTGGTGATGCGCACGCCCGGAGCGAGTCTCAGCTGCCCTGCGACAACGACCTTGTCGCCGGCCTCGAGGCCGGTCGCGACGACGGCGTCGTCACCCTCGGTGCGCGCGACCTTGACGTCGCGCAGCTCGACCGTGGCGTCGGGCTTCACGACGAACACGTACTGGCCGTTCGGGCCGTTCTGCAGCGCGGTCGACGGCGTCACGATCGCGTCGGGTTGCTCGTGGAGCGTAAGCACGACGTTGACGAACTGCCCCGGCCACAGCGCCTTGTCCTGGTTGGGGAACTCGGCGCGCAAGCGGATCGTGCCCGTCGCGGGATCCGCGCTGTTGTCGAGCGAGGCGAGCTTGCCGGCGATCGGCGGATGCGTGGAGTCGCCGGGGGAGACCCGCACCTGCAGATCGCCCGCGGCTTGGTACTTGCGAATGTCGGCGATGTTCTGCTCGGGGACCGAGAACGACACGTAGATCGGCACGACCTGGTTGATCGTGACGAGCGGATTGGTGTCGTTGGCTTTGACCAGGTTGCCCTGCTGGATGAGGATGCGCCCGGCGTAGCCGTTGACCGGCGATCGGATCGTGCAGTACTCGAGCGAGAGCTTCGCGCTCTGAATCGCCGCCTGGTCGGCTGCGACCGTCGCGGCGGCGGCATCGCGGTTGGTCCGGACCTGGTCGTAGGCGTCGGGGGAGATGAACTTCTTCTCGAGGAGGTCCTTGTAGCGCGCTTCCTGCTCGATCGCGTGGTCGAGGAGCGCCTGATCCTTCTTCAGGTTGGCTTGCGCTTGCGATAGCGCGACCTGGAACGGGCGCGGGTCGATTTCGACGAGCAGGGCGTCCTTCTTGACCTCGTCGCCTTCCTTGAAGGCGACCGACAGGATCTGCCCGTCGACGCGCGCCTTGAGCGCGACGGACGTGTACGGCTCGACATTGCCGACGGCCGTCAGGTTGACGGGAACCGCCTTCCGGACGACGGTCGCGACGGATACCGGGACGGCGGGCGCGGCTTTCTGCGGCGCTGCCTTCGTTCCGCGGATGAGCTCGACGGCGGCGAATCCGCCCCCCGCGATCACGGCAAACCCAAGTAATCCGATGACTAGCTTCCTGCTCATTGGCATGGCGGTCGTGGGGTTATTTGACCCGCAACGCGGGTCAACCCGATCGCTCCCCTCCCTTTGGCTCCTGCATAGACCGCTGTCGCGGGCGGTGATTCCATGCTCCCTGTTTGCCCGGCCGCGGCGACATGCGACAGTAATACTTCGGCGTCAGCCGAGGAGGCGCAAATATGACGACAGCATCGACACGCATCGAACGCGATACCTTCGGCCCCATCGAGGTTCCGGCTGAGCGCCTCTGGGGCGCACAGACGCAGCGCTCGCTCCAGTTCTTCCGCATCTCGACCGAGAAGATGCCCGAGGCCCTGATCCGGGCACTGCTCATGATCAAGCGCGCGGCCGCGCGCGTCAATGCGGCACTTGGTGCGCTGCCGCAGACGAAGGCCGATGCGATCGTCTTGGCAGCCGACGAGGCGCTCGCCGGAAAGCACGCCGGCGAATTCCCGCTCGCCGTCTGGCAGACAGGATCGGGCACGCAGACCAACATGAACGTCAACGAGGTGCTCGCCAATCGTGCCTCCGAGCTGATCGGCGGAACGCGCGGCGAAGAGCGCCTCGTCCACCCGAACGACGACGTCAACCGCGGGCAGTCGTCGAACGACGTGTTCCCCACGGCGATGAGCGTCGCGGTCGCCATCACGGTGACGCACGATCTTCTGCCCGCGCTCGTCGCGCTCACGGCGACGCTCGCGCAGAAAGTGGCCGCGTTCGCCGACATCGTCAAGATCGGTCGCACGCATCTGCAGGACGCGACGCCGCTCACGCTCGGCCAGGAGTTCTCCGGCTACGTCGCGCAGCTCGAGCATGCGAAAACGCACATCGAAGCAACGCTTCCGCACGTGTTCGAATTGGCCCAGGGCGGCACCGCGGTCGGCACGGGACTCAACGCGCACCCGGAGTTCGCCACCCGCATTGCCGCCGAGCTCGCGGCGTTCACCGGTCTGCCGTTCGTCACCGCGCCGAACAAGTTCGAGGCGCTCGCCGCGAACGACGCGCTCGTCAACCTGCACGGCGCGCTGCGCGCGCTTGCCGCGGTGCTCATGAAGATCGCCAATGACGTGCGCTGGCTCGCGAGCGGTCCGCGGTCGGGTCTCGGCGAGATCGCGATCCCCGAGAACGAGCCGGGCAGCTCGATCATGCCGGGCAAGGTGAATCCCACGCAGTGCGAGGCGGTGACGATGCTCGCCGCCCAGGTGATGGGCAATGACGTCGCTGTCGGAATCGGCGGCGCGTCGGGAAACTTCGAGTTGAACGTATACCGCCCGATGGTCATCCACAACGTGCTTCAGAGCGTGCGGCTCCTCGCCGACGGAATGGCGAGCTTCGACGCGCATTGCGCGCGCGGCATAGAGCCGGATCGCGAGCGCATCGGCGAGCTGGTCGCGCGGTCGCTGATGCTCGTCACCGCGCTCAACCCGCACATCGGCTACGACAAGGCGGCGCAGATCGCGAAGAAGGCGCATCGCGAAGGAACGACGCTCAAGGAGGCCGCGCTCGCGCTCGGCCACGTGACCGAGCAGCAGTTCGACGAGTGGGTGCGGCCCGAAAAGATGATCGGCCTGAGATAGCGCGCGCAGTTGTCACGATCGCGGCGCAATCATCTCGGGCAGCCGGAGGATCGCGTCGCGGTTCGACCAGGAGAAGCATCTGGCTGCGGCTTCCCTGTGCGGCAGCCACTGGGAGGCGCGATGCTCGCGCGGCTCCAGCACAACTGGCACCCGATCCGGCACCTCGAGCGCGAACACGTGCTCGGTGTTGTGTGTGACGCCGGGCGCGTAGCGGTGGCGCCAGCGCGGGTAGATCTCGTAGACGTTCGACATCTTCCAGTCGCGAACGCCGCCGTAGCATCGCGCGTCGATGCCGGTCTCCTCGAGGAGCTCGCGTGATGCCGTCGCTGCGAGCGTCTCGCCCGGCTCCTGGCTGCCCGTCACCGATTGCCAGTAGCCGGGCGCATCCGCGCGCTCGATCAGGAGCACGCGCAGATCGGGCGTGTGGACGAGGGTCAGCGTCGAGACCGGGATCTTGTGCGGCAAGGCTACGAGACGAACACCCAGAAGGGCTTGTGTCGCTCTCGCCAGTAGTCGGAAGCCTCGGCGAGAATGTCCTCGAGCTTTGTCCAGTCGACGCCGTGCGCCTTGCGGTAGGCTGCAGTGTGCATCAGCACGATCGCGACGCCGTTCTTTCCGAGCCAGTCGCCATCCTCGACCGAATCCGCGAGCGCGTCCCAATTGTTGCCGAAATGCTCCGGCAGCTTGAGTCCCTGCGCGAGCGCCTTCAGCAGATCGGCCTTGCTGTTGACCTCCTTCAGGTCGGATGCGAGGAGGCGAAGCTTCGCGGCGTTCACCGCGCTGCCGAGCGCCTGCAAGTCGCCGTGCCACGCATGCACGCCGGCGATTTCCAGGTCGGTGAGATCGGGCACCTTCATGAGTGGATCCTCCGGAACGTTTGATAGTGATCGTCGCTGTAATAGCAGACGTCGGGCATCGTCTTCGGCCCGCCGCACACCATGCGGCGCGCGCCGCGATCCTTGGCGCCGGGTGTGCGTACCGTGTACTCGTGATAGTAGCCGCGCGGCTTCGCCGGCAGGATGTGCTCGCGATTGCCGAAGACCACGCCGTCGCGGCTGTAGCGAAATGGGCCGCCCTTGTCGATCAGCGCACGCAGCTCGCGGGCTTCCTTCGGCAGATCGGAGAGCGTGATCTCCGGAAGCGCGTCCGGCGAGGTTCGCCCAAGGGCCGGGCCCGCGCTGCCGGGGAGCAGAAGCGCCAGTGCCGTGGCATAGACGACAGCGGCGCGGAGCGCGCGATCCCGTTTCGTGTGGTCGAGGGTCATGCAGCCTTTTGCTTGTGCAGACGGTGGTTCAGCTCGTACGGAAATCCCCGGCGCGTGAGACCGCCGCCGTCGATCCATTCGCCGGTCGACGCTGCCGCGCGATCGATCGGCTCGCCGGCCCGCGTGAAATCATAAGGGGATAGGTCGAGCGGACACAATGGAGGGACGACGGCGACCTCGACCCGGTCGGCGATGCGCTCGATGTCGCCGACCATCTGCCCGGAGATCGTCAGGTTCAGAGCGTGGCCGGAAGCTGGACCGGGCATCGCGTTCCTCCTCCCTGACCCTGGCGCGATTGTCCCCCCGCGCGCAGGGGCGCGCCAGCCGAGTCAGCCGGGGGTCTTCGCCGAGTCGGAAGCGCGAATGCGGATATGCAGGTCGCGCAGCTGCTGCTCGGTGACCGGACTCGGGGTGTCGATGAGCAGGTCCTGCCCGCGCTGCGTCTTCGGGAACGCAATCACGTCGCGAATCTGCTCGACGCCGGCCATCATCGCGGTGAGGCGATCGAAACCAAACGCGATCCCGCCGTGCGGCGGCGCGCCACAGGCGAGCGCGTCGAGCAGGAAGCCGAACTTCTTGCGCTGCTCTTCGGGGCTGATCTTCAGCGCCGCGAACACTCGCGCCTGGAGCTCGGGCTTGTGGATGCGCATCGATCCGCCGCCGATCTCCCAGCCGTTCAGCACGACGTCGTAGGCCTTGGCGAGGGTCTTCCCCGGGTCCGTCGCGAACCGCTCCTCGTGGCCGTCTTTCGGCGCGGTGAACGGATGGTGGCGTGCGGCCCAGGTTCCCTTCTCTTCGTCGAGCTCGAACATCGGGAAGTCGACGACCCAGAGCGGCTTCCAGTCGCCTTGCGCGAAGCCGCGATCGTGGCCGATCCGCGCCCGCAGCGCGCCTAGCGCGTCGTTCACCACTCTTTCGCGATCGGCACAAAAGAACACGAGGTCGCCGCTCTGCGCGCCGGTGCGCTCGAGAATCGTCCGAAGAACTTCGCCCGACAGGAACTTGACGATCGGCGATTGCAGCCCTTCTTCGCTTGGTTTCGATGCGTCGTTCACCTTGATGTAGGCGAGGCCGGCGGCGCCGTAGACCTTGGCGAGTGCCGTGCAGTCGTCTATCTCCTTGCGCGTGAGCGCGCCGCCTCCGGGGACGCGCAGCGCGGCGACGCGGCCGTTCGGGAGCTCCGCGGCGGCGCGGAACACCTTGAACTCGACGGCTTTCATCACGTCGGTGAGCTCGGTCAGCTTGAGGGTGACCCGCAAATCCGGCTTGTCCGAGCCGAAGTCGCGCATTGCATCGGCATATGTCATCACCGGGAAAGGCTTCGGCAGCGAGACGCCGATCGTCTCGCTGAACATCACGCGGACGAGCTCCTCCATCACTTCGCGGAGCTCGAGCTCGTCGAGGAACGAGGTTTCGATGTCGATCTGCGTGAACTCCGGCTGGCGGTCGGCGCGCAGGTCCTCGTCGCGGAAGCACTTGACGATCTGGTAGTAGCGATCGAATCCCGCCATCATCAGCATCTGCTTGAACAACTGCGGCGACTGCGGCAGCGCATAGAACCAGCCGTGGTGAATCCGCGAAGGCACGAGGAACTCGCGCGCTCCTTCGGGCGTCGATTTGTACAAAACCGGCGTCTCGATGTCGACGAATCCGTTGGCGTCCAGGAATTTGCGCGCCGACATGCTCGCCCGATGGCGCAGCATCAGGTTCTTTTGCATCGGCAGGCGCCGGAGGTCGATCACGCGATGCTGGAGGCGGACCGTCTCGGAGATGTTCTCGTCATCGAGTTGGAAGGGGGGCGTGACGGCCGTGTTCAGGATCGCGACCTCGTCGGCGAACACCTCGATCTCGCCGGAGAGGAGATTAGGATTGGCGCCGCCTTCGGGGCGCAGCCGCACGACGCCGGTCACGCGAATCACGTATTCGCTGCGCAGCGACTCGGCGATCGGGAACGCGCTGACGCGGTCCGGATTGAAGACGATCTGCACCAGGCCTTCGCGATCGCGGAGGTCGACGAATATCACGCCGCCGTGATCGCGGCGGCGATGGACCCAGCCCATCAGCGTGACCCTCTGGTCGAGGTAGCGGCGATCGATGCGGCCGCAGTAATCGGTGCGTTTCAAGGCGTTCTCCGGCGGGAGTTTCGGTCGAATGCTTTTGAGCGTCGGTTAGCGCAAGGCCCGGCCGCCGGCCGCGAGACGGCGAGCGGCGCACGAGGCTGCACGGTCAGTTTCGGGGATTCCCGGCCGGCGCCGCCAGCGGCGCCTGGGCGGCGGGCTTCGGGATCGCGGGCGGCGGTCCCCGACGGCGCGGCGCAACGACACCCATCGAGATGATGTACTTCAGAGCTTCGTCGACCGACATGTCGAGCTCGCGGATCGATTCCCGCGGCACCATGACGAAATAGCCGCCCGTTGGATTGGGCGTGGTCGGCACGTAGATGCTGACGAAGTCGCCGCGCAGATGGTCGGCGACGGCGTCCGACGGCGTTCCGGTGAGGAACGCGATCGTCCAGCACCCGGGAC
>DATKMY010000117.1:0-9825 GCA_035541655.1 Casimicrobiaceae bacterium
GCCCTTGCGCACGACCTGCGTGCCGATCGCGTCTCCGGCGAGTCCTCCGAACACGGTCGAGTTGGCGACGCCGTTGCCGCCGAGGCGATTCGCACCATGAACCCCGCCCGTATCCTCGCCGGCCGCGAACAGGCCTTCGAGCGCCGTCTTGCAGTCGGCGTCGAAGACGACCCCACCCATCATGTAATGCGCGGTGGGGACGACTTCGACCTTCCCGCCCGCGAGATCGAAACCGCAGTCGGCGCAGCGCTCGACCATGCCTTTGAACTGCCGCCGAACGTTGTCCGGACCGAGATGGTGCATCTGCAGATAGACGCCGCCGTTCGGCGTCACCCTGCCCGCGCGCATTTCCGAGTACATGGCGCGCGAGACGATGTCGCGCGTCGCGCGCTCGCCGTTCGGGTCGTAGCGCTGCATGAAGCGCTCGCCGATGCCGTTCAGCAGATGACCGCCCGCACCGCGCAAACCCTCTTCGAGCACGGTGCCCGTCATCCGCGTTTGCGTTCCGGCGAGCAGTCCCGTCGGATGAAACTGCACCATTTCCATGTCGCGCAGCGCGAGGCCGGCGCGCAGCGCCATCGCCATCCCGTCGCAGCTCTTGTCGCCGGAAGGCGTGTGATAGCGGTACATGGTCGGCCCGCCGCCAGTCGCGAGCAGCACGGCCTTCGCTTCGACGAGAACGAACTCTCCCGAGCGCATGTCGATCAGAAGCGCGCCGGCGAGCGCGGCCCCGTCCGGCGTCTTGATGAGCTCCACGGCGCGATGCTCCTCGAGGCGCGCGATGTCGCGCGCCCAGACCTGCTCAGCGAGCCGATTGATGATCTCGATGCCGGTCAGGTCGCCTTTGTGCACCGTGCGGTCGAACGTCTGGCCGGCGAACGCCTTCTGATGAATGCTGCCGTCGGGATTGCGGTCGAAGAAGCAGCCCAACTCGTTCTCGAGCTCGTGGATGCGCTCGATCGCCTTGGTCACCAGCGTCCACGCGAGGTCCTGGTTCGCGAGCCACTTGCTGCCTTCGATCGTGTCCATGAAATGGCGCTCGATCGAGTCGCCGGCCGCCAGCGCGACGTTGTAGCCGCCCTGGACCATCCGCGTGCAGCCGCACTTTCCGAGCAGGCCCTTGACGGCGATCGTGATCGAGAGCTCGGGGTTCGCGTCGTGCGCGTGCAACGCGGCGAACAGCCCCGCGCCGCCGGAACCGAGGATCAGGATGTCGGTCCGGATGCGCTTCAACTTCACGATCCCCGGACCCCGAGGTCCTGCAGCACGCGGGCGCGCGCCGCCTGCACGTCGTGCTTCACGATGTCGTATGTGCTGGCACCATGGCTGTCCATGGCGACCAGCAGCGGGCCGAAGTCGCGCACCCGAAACTTCCACAGTGATTCCGGGTTGAGATCGTCGAGGTCGACGTCTTCGATCTGCTCGATCCACGTGGTCTCGAGCGCAGCCGCGCCGCCGACGATCGCGAGGTACGCGCCGCCGTAGCGCCTGAACGCCGCGAGCGACGCCTCGCGCATTCCGCCTTTGCCGATGACGAGCCGCACGCCGTACTGCGCCAGCAGCGGGTCGGTGAACCGCTCCATCCGATCGGAGGTCGTCGTGCCGACGCAGAGCGGCGCGTAACCGACTGGACTCTCGGCGCTCTTCTCGACCTTACGCACATTCGGCGCCGTGTGAATCACCGCATGGCCGGCGAGATCGAAGCGCGTGCGCCGTCCGCGATCGAACATGTGGATCAGCGTCGCGTCCCGGATGCCGAAGAGCGTACGCTGCAGCGTCACCGTGTCGTTGATGCGCAGCGTACGCACCTGCTCCTCGGTGACTGGCGTCGTGAGCTCGTGGTGTGCCATGTCGAGGTCTGTCGATACTTTGGACGCTAGCGCGAACGGGGCCTAGAACCCGTAGGCGATCCCCGCCGGCGTGAACGTCGCGCTCGCACGCCGCGCAGAATGGCACTGCATGTTGACGGCGATCGGATTCATCGTGATGTGCGTGGCCGCGAGCTCGATGTGGACGGCGAACGCCGTCGAATCGCCACCCAGGCCCTGCGGCCCAACCCCGAGACGATTGACGGCGGCGGAAAGCTCGGCCTCGAGCTTCGCGCCGCCGGGGTCGCCGCAATGCGTGCCGAGCTCGCGCGTCGCGGCGCGTTTCGCGAGCGCGACGCACAGATCCGACGTGCCGCCGATGCCCACGCCGACGATCGTCGGCGGGCACGTCTTCGCGCCGGCGGCGATCACGCAATCGATCACGAATGTCTTGATCGCGTCGACGCCCTCGGCCGGAATCGCCATCTTCAGGAACGAATTGTTCTCGGAGCCGCTGCCCTTCGGAATCATCTCGATCACGAGCTCATCGCGCGTTTGGGAGAAATCCACGTGGATCACCGGTACTTCGATGCCGCACGACGTCTGCTCGTTCGCACGGGTGAGCGGATGCACGATCGACGAGCGCAGCGAATGCTCGCGGGTCGCCCGCGCGCAGCCGCGACGCAGCGCCTCCTTCAGCGCGAAACCGTCGACGTCGACACCACGGCCGATCGTGACGTTGTAGATCGGGACGCCGGTGTCCTGGCAGAGCAGGTTGTCGGTCTGCTCGGCGACACGGATGTTGGTGAGCATCGTGTCGAGCACGCGCTGCCCGCGCGCGGAAGTCTCGCCGCCGCGCAGCCGGTCGAAGCCCGCCTTGATGTCGGGAGGGAGGATCTTGAGCGCACGAACGTAGAGCTCGCGCGCCGCGTCTTCGACCTCGTCGAGATCGACTTGCATGGCGACCTACCCGATCAGCGCCAGCGCAAAGGCGAGGCCGACGGCAATCGCGCCCCCCATCGCCCACGCGATCAGATTCTTGCGCGGGCCCGACCACGGCGCGAACTCGATCAGGAGGAGGCGCACGCCGCACGTCAGGTGCGCAGCGAGCAGCACGACAAGCCCCCACTCGCCGAGCCTGAACATCGCGTTGTCGGTTACCCTGAGGAAGCCGTCGAGCGCCGCCTCCCCTTGCAGCCCGAGGCCGAGCGCCCAGAAGTGGACCGGCAGAAACACGGCGAGAGCAAGCCCGGAGACCCGATGAACGGCGAACGCCCAGTAGCCCGGATGCATCCGCGCACGATAGTCGCTCGTCCGGATCATGACGCCACCAGTCCGTAGACGGCAGAGAGACCCATGAGGAGCATCGCGACTCCGAGCACCGACGCGATGACGAGCGCCGACGATCCTCGTCCGACCGTCGTTTCACCGATGACGTTCGCAACGCCGATCGGCGCGTGAATCGCGCAGGCGACGACGAACACGGCGTAGAACGCACCGAACGCCCAGTTGCCTCGCGTACGCCCGAGGATCTCCGCCGCGGTGAGTCCGCCGCGCACCGCGTAGATGATCCCGGCGAGGTGGACGACGACGCAGAGCGCCAGCACCATCGCGCTCACCCGCTGCCAGTACCACAGCAGCGCCTGCCGCCTGACGTCGCTGACTGGGCCACTCTCCGCGCTCCACGCTTCGGGGGCAGTTCGCGCCTGGAAGCGCTCCTTCGCGCTCACAGCTCGCCCCGAATCGCGGCCCGCGCCGCGAGCCGCTTCAGGCCGGCGATGCCGGCGGTGGGCTCGATGTGCTTCGGGCAGCGCTCGCCGCACGAGCCCTGCGTGTGGCAGGAATGGCAGCCGGCGTCGCCCGCGACCGCGCGCAATCGGTCGCGCTGCCGCACGTCGCGCGAGTCGTTGACAAGCGTCCACGCTCGGTTGAGCGCAGCCGGCCCGAGAAACGCGGGGCGCCAGGCGACGACGTCGCAGGAGGCGTAGCAGACCGCGCAGCCGATGCACTCGATTCCGGCGTCGGCCGCGATGCGCTCCGCCGAGGCGGGCGCGATCCGCGCGAAGTCGTCGCCGCGCGTCTTCGTCCCCCTGAACTGCCCCTTCGCCCTGGACCATTTGTCGAAGAACTCGCGCATGTCGGTGACGAGATCCTTGATGACGGGCAGATTGGGAAGCGGCGCGATCTCGACGGCGCCGTTCTTCGCCACGTGCGACACGTGAGTGCGGCAGGTCCAACGCGCGATTCCGTTGACGCTCATCGCGCACGATCCGCACATTCCGACCCGGCACGCGAAGCGATAGGCGAGCGTCGGATCGATCCGGCGCTGGATGTGCGTGACGACGTCGAGCACCGTCTGGCTTTCGCTCCGGGGGACCTCGTACGCAGCGAACGTCCCACGGTCGGTTCCGCGCCAGACTCTGACTTTGAGCGATTCGGTCATCGATCGATCGTGGCGGCGCCCGCGTCAAACGCCGAGGCACGCTCCTCAGGCGCGAATCTGATTGCCTGTCCGCCGCCCCGATCCATTATTGGCGCGGCAAAGATGAAAGAAAAGCTAATAATTGTGCGCTTGAGATGAAGAATATCTTTTGAGCGCTGCAGGACCCGCGCCTGCGTGCTGCGCGCGGGCTGGCGTAGGCCGCGACTTCGGGTGAGCCGAACGCCGGGGGCAGCCCCGTTCCCCTCAGCCGCGCGCGACGCCCGGGTTGATGATGACCGTCTTGCTCGACGTGAAGTGTTCGAGCATCGCCTCGAGCGTGTTCTCCTTGCCGAGCCCGCTCATCTTGAGGCCGCCGTAGGAGAGTGTCGCGCGCGGCGTGATGTACTGGTTCACCTGGACGAAGCCCGCCTGGACCCGCTGGACGAGATCCATCGCCCGCGCGAGGTCGCGCGTCCAGATCGCGGCGGCAAGGCCGAACCGGGTGCCGTTCGCCTGGCGCAGCATGTCCTCGTAGTCGGTCCAGCGGGTGGCAACGGCGACAGGGCCGAAGATCTCGTCCTGGCACACCGGCGAATCGTGCGGTGCGCCCTCGAGCAGCGTCGGCTGGTAGAAATAGCCTTTCTGCAGCGCCGGGTCCGTGGGACGCGCACCGCCGCAGAGGATCTTGGTGCCCGACGTCTTCCGTGCGAGCTCGACGTATCCGGTGACGCGCTCGAACTGCTCGCGCGAGATGATTGCGCCAACTTGCGTCTGCTCGTCCATCGGCGGGCCGATCCGAAGCTCGCGCATCGCGGCGATGCTGCGCGCAACGACCTCGTCGTAGACCTTGTCGTGAATGTAGAGGCGCGTGCCTGCCGAGCATGATTGGCCCTGGCGCGTGAAGCGCATGCCGGTGATCACGCCCGGGACGACGAGATCGAGGTCGGCATCCGGCAGAATGATGTTGGGGCTCTTGCCGCCCAGCTCGAGCGTCACCGGGCACAGCTTGTCGGCGGCGTAGCGGAGGATCTCTTTGCCGACTGCACCGGATCCGGTGAACGTGATCTTGCGCACCAGCGGATGTTCGGCGAGCGGCCTTCCCGCTTCCGGCCCGTAGCCGGAGACGACGTTGGCGACCCCGGCAGGCAGGATGTCCTGCATGATCTCGATCGCGCGGAGCACCGCAAGCGGCGCCTGCTCGGCGGTCTTCATCACGAGGGTGTTGCCGGCGATCAGCGATGGGCCGAGCTTCGCCGCCATCAGGAAGAGCGGTGCGTTCCACGGAATGATCGCGGCGACCACCCCGAGCGGGTCGCGCGTCGTGTAGCAGAGCTGGCCATCCTCCCAGGGCAGCGTCCGGCCCTTGAGCTCCGAACCGAGTCCGGCGAAGAGCCGCAGCATCTCGAGCATCGCCGCGACTTCGGGCCGCGCCTGCGTGGCGAGCGCGTTGCCGGTCTCGAGGCAGAGGAGCCGGGCGAGCGCCGGGCCCTCCGACTCCAGCGCATCGGCAACGCGGCGCAGCAGATCGCCGCGCGTTCTCGCGGATTGTCTCGACCAGCGCTCCCCGGCTTCGTGGGCGGTCGCAACCGCCCATTCGACGTCGTCGCTACCGCAGCGCGGCGCATGGCCGATCTCCTCCAGGTCGGCCGGATTCTCGACGGCGAAGACCTGCGTGGTGCGCGCGGGACGGAGCGTCCCGCCGACGACGACCTTGCCCGACAGGCGCCGCGCTTCGGCGTAGGTCTTGTCGACTTCTACGCGATGCTTTCCGATCGCGCTGATGTTGTCCGGGTGATTCATCGCGGGTCCTTTGAAGATCGACGGTTGCTAGCGCGAGGCGCCGGCGGCGCGCAGCACGAGCTCGGCGCCCTTCTCGGCGATCATGATCGTCGGAACGTTCGTGTTGCTCGCCGTCAGGAACGGCACCACCGAATGGTCGATCACCCGCAGGGCAGCGACGCCGCGCACGCGGAGCTGCGGATCGACGACGGCGTCGGCGCCGTTTCCCATCTTGCACGTACCCGACGGATGCCAGCAAGTCTGCCCCGTCCGGCGCGCGTAGTCGAGAACCTCGTCGTCGGTCGCGACCTTGGGGCCAGGGCGCGTTTCACGGACGATCAATTGCGCGAGCGCCGGCTGCGATGCGATCTTCCGCGCGAGCTTCAGCACGGCGACGATCATCTCGCGATCGAGCGGGTCGGCGAGATAGTTGGCGTTGATCTTCGGCGCCTCGTTGGCGTCCCGCGAGGCGACGTGAAGCTCGCCGCGAGAGAGCGGGTAGATGAAGTAGCCGCCGATGTGAAATCCGGGGAACGGGTCGATTCCCGTCTTGATGCTCGTCGAGAAGCGGCTCTCCGCGCTGATGAGCGCGCTCTGCAGGCGAATGTCCGGATACGGGCTCGAGGCACGTCCGCGAACGTACGCGAGCGCAGTGAGCGTCGTCGTCGCGAACAGCCCGTCGCGGAACATCAGGTAGCGCAGCACGGATTCGACGAGCTTCAGCGGATTCCGCAGCATGTCGTTGACGGTGACCGCCCGATTGCACTCGAACGTGATCCGCGGCATCAGGTGATCGTGCAGGTTTCTCCCGACGCCGGGGAGATGCGCGACGACGCCGATCCCTCGCTCGCGCAGCAACTCCGCGTCGCCGATGCCGGACAGCTCGAGCAGTTGCGGCGAGCGGATCGCGCCCGCGGCGAGCAGCACCTCGCGGCGCGCCCGGGCTTCCTTCTTCTGCCCGCCGACGACATAGCCCACGCCCGAAGCCCGGATGCCGTCGAAGACGACATGCGTCGCGAGCGCCCCGGTGACCACGTGCAGATTCGGCCGATGCATCGCCGGCTCGAGATAGCCGACGGTCGCACTGCAGCGCAAGCCGTTGCGCGTGTTGATCTGCAGCGGCGCCGCGCCGTCGGGAAGATACGCGTTGTAATCGGCGACGCGCGGATATCCGGCTTCGCCGCACGCCCTTACGAATGCATCGGAGATCGGACCGCCGGCGACCTCGGTGACCGCGATGGGACCGCCCCGCCCGCGCACTTTCGGATCGCCGAAGCTGCAGTCTTCGAGTTTCTTGAAGTACGGCAGCACGTCGGCGTAGGCCCAGCCGGGACATCCGGCCGCGGCCCATTCGTCGTACTTCGCCGGATGACCGCGAACGAACACGAGGCCGTTGACCGAGCTCGAACCGCCGAGGATGCGACCGCTCGGCCAGTAGAGCCGGTTGCCGTGGAGCTCCGTTTGGGGCTCGGTATTCACCTTCCAGACATACCTGTCGTCGTTCAGAAGCTTGCCGACGCCGAGCGGAACGCGCACCCACAGCCGGCGATCGCTGCCGCCCGCCTCGAGCAAAAGGACGCTGTGCTTGCCGCTCTCCGTCAGGCGTGCGGCAAGCGCGCAGCCGGACGAGCCGGCGCCGACGATCACGAAATCGTAGGCTTGCGGCGCGGACCCGCCGTCGGCGCGGCTCACCATGAGCTGCCCCTCACCCGCGGCGTCCGCATTACTCGATCTGCAGCACGACCTTGCCGATCGTGTGCCCGTCCTCGACAAGCTGGTGCGCCGCCGCCGCGTCCTTCAGCGGCAGCACGTTGCTCACCTCGATCTTGAGCTTGCCCTCGTCGAACAGGCGGACGCCGCGCTCGAGGATGCGGGTCTGCGCGCAGCGCAGCTCGTGATTGCCGAAGTAGAGCGGCGCAGTCATCTGCACGTAGCCGATGATGATGTTGCGCAGTCGCGCCTTGTTGATCTGCGGCAACTCGCACGCCGTCGACAGCAGCGTCCCGAGCCTGCCGTAGAGACGCACGGCGCCGAACGACTGGCAGAACGCAGGCCCGCCCACGGTATCGAACACCACGTCCGCACCCTTCCCGTTGGTCCACGCGAGCGTCTGTTCGACGAAGTCGTGGGTCTTGTAGTCGATCGCGCGCTCGGCGCCCAGCGACTCGACGAACCGCGCCTTCTCTGCGCCGCTCACGGTCGTCGCGACGCGTGCGCCCAGGTGGCGCGCGAGCTGGATCGCGATGTGGCCCACGCCCCCGGCGCCCGCGTGGACGAGCACCGTCTCGCCCTCCTTGAGGCTCACTCTGTCGACGAGCGCTTCCCATGCCGTGATCAGCACCAGGGGCACTGCCGCGGCCTCGACCATCGACAGCTTCGCCGGCTTGCGCGCCGCATACTCCTCGCGGACAACCGTGTACTCCGCGTAGCAGCCCGGCCCCGATCCGAGCCCGTTGTTGAAGAAATAGACCTCATCGCCCGGTTTGAATCGGCGCACTTCCGACCCGATCGACTCGACCGTTCCGGCGCCGTCGCAGCCGAGCACCGACGGAAGATCGTTCGGATAGAACGCGTTCGCCTTCCGTACCTTGGTGTCGAGCGGATTGATTCCGGCGGCGCGCAGCCGCACCAGCAGATCGTTCGGCCCCGCTTTCGGCGTCGGAATTTCTGCGGCCTTCAGCACTTCGGGGCCACCCGCCGCGGACATCAGAATTGCTTTCATGACCGGCTCCTGATTCGATCGTGAGGGACGCCGGTCATGATGTTCCTGAAGGCTGCGGATGATCAAGTGTGCGGATCGCCCCTAGTTCTTCCCCGTCGCCTGCAGCACCTTGCGCACGGTCGACGCCAAAAACGAAAGCGAGTATTTGTGCATTTGAGATAAAGTATTGCTTGTATTCCGATCGGAGCCGCGCCGAGCCTCGCCATGCCGTCGATACGCACGTTCCGGACCTTCCTCGCCGTCATCAAGCACGGCACCTTCGCCGGCGCCGGAAAGGAGATCGGCCTCACACCCGCTGCCGTCGGCCTGCAGATCCGCGCGATGGAAGAGGAAATGAAGCAGGTCTTCTTCGACCGCGGCGGCCGTTCGGTCGTGCTCAACACGGCGGGGCGCCGAGCGCTGCCACAGATCGAGGACCTCGTTCGCCGGTACGAGGCTCTCGTCGACATCGGCGAGAGCGACGAGCTTTCGGGCACCGTGGTCATGGGTGCGCTCGTCTCCGCGCTGATGGGCTCGTTCGCCGACGCGCTGTGGAGCCTGCAGGAAAAGCATCCTCGCCTCGAGGTGCAGCTCTTCGGCGGGCTCTCGAGCGAATTCGCCTACAAGGTCGAGCACGGCGAGCTCGACGCCGCGATCGTCACGCAGTCGCCGCGGCCGCTGTCCTCCAGCATGGTGTGGACGCCGCTGTACTCCGAGCCGATGGTGCTGATCGTGCCGCGGCGCCCGCACTTCGCGCTTCCGCACAACTCGCTCGACATTCTGCGGAAGTCGCCGTTCCTGCAGTTCGACCGGGCGACGTGGACCGGTCACCTGATCAAGCAGGTGCTCGACCAGAGCGGCGTGGCCGTGCGCAGCGGAATGGAGCTCAACTCGGTCGAAGCGATCGTCGAGACCGTGCGCCAGGGATTTGGCGTGTCGATCGTGCCAAAGCTCGCCAACGTCGACTGGTCGAACGACCGCGCTCTGCGGATCGTGCGCCTCGCCGGTGTCGACATCCAGCGAAGAGTCGGCCTGCTCGAGCGCACGCGCCACAACCGCATGCGGTTCACCACCGCGCTCAAGGAGTACTTCGACGTCTCGATCAGGAAGAAGCG
>DATKMY010000118.1:0-4984 GCA_035541655.1 Casimicrobiaceae bacterium
GGAATGCGTCCCGTACAATCTCGCCGCAAACGGAGAGATCAGCGGGAATCGCCAGGCCATCAGGCAATCCAGCTTTTCCGGCAAGGACACCCTGCTGCCCTCGGACAACACGGTGGCGGCTTACTGGATCACCAACCCGGACAACTCCTTCATTGACAACGTGTCCGCCGGTTCAGATGAGACCGGCTTCTGGTTTTCCCTGCCGATGCACCCGCAAGGTCAGTTCGCAGGCACCGAGGTCAGCAAGAACATCTGGCCGCGCCGAACGCCGCTGCGCGCATTCAAGGGCAACGTGTCCCATTCCAACTTCGACGGGTTCATGATTGACCGGCACATCAACGAAGACAACACCTTCGGGTTAGCCTCCATTCCGTTGCTGCCGCTGGCAGATCCCAACGATCTGGAGAGCAAAGTGTTGGAGTCGCACTTCGAGAACCTGACCAGCTACAAGAACCGCAATGGTGGTCTCTGGGGCCGGGGCGACATGTACGTCTACACCAACGCGAAATTCGCTGACAATGCCATTGGCATGACGCAGGCCGCTGGTGACATTGGCAGCCTGCCGTTCAGTGCACGGCTGGTTGATTCGCTGGTCGTAGGCGAGACCGAAAATATCGGTAACCCCAGGACGCCCGAGGAAATCGCCTATGGCCGCAGCCTGCCGAAGCCTGCGATTGCGGATTTCCCCATCCGTGGCTACGAATACTATGACTACCGCGATGACGTGGTGAACACGACATTCGTGAATTTCAAGGACAACAAGCTGCGAAAGACAGGCGCGCTTTCCTTCCTGCTGTTCACGAGCGCGGGCTTAAGTACCGGAAGCTCGATCAGCGGTGCGAAATTCGTCAACGCCAAGCCGGTCTATTTCCCGAAATACGATGCCCGGTTCGATAATGACAACCGCGGCGGCGCCCAATATCGGACCCTGTCGTTCCGCGACCTGGACGGTTCGGTGACCGGCATCCCCGATTCCCACGTCATGCTCCACGACGGCGAGAACGACAGCGTCGTCACCGACGACACCTGCAAGATCGAGCCGACCTGGAACGCCTCGGTGTGCAAGGGTGATATCGGCCGCCTGAATCTCTCCGACAGCAGAGGAGAACTTCCGCGCGCGGTCGATCTCGAATCGCGGACCGCCCGGTTCGCTTTGCTGTCGTCGATCGGTGGTGGGAATGCGTCACAAGATCCCCTCGTTCAGGCCCAACGTGCCGCTCTGTTTTCCCGTCGTCCTCCGCAGGCGCCCATCGCGCTTGTTCGCAACGGCAAGGAATTCAAGATCTCCGGCGACCAGAGCACTGTGAAGGCCGGCACCGAGATCCAGGTGAAAACCGAAAGACCGGAAGTCACCCTCAGCCTGGCTGAAATGGATCAGGGCTCATGGGTCATCTTTGATCTGCCGGGCTTCGCCCACGCAGCCTCCGGAACAGAGCAGCGCAGCTTGAACGCATTGCGCCAAGCGAAAGAGACTTCCTGGTTCAAGGACGGGGATACCCTCTGGGTCAAACTGGTGGCGGGACCTCCGGTCATGCAGGTTATTCGTCCAACGGATCTGCAAGTCAGCATGACGATCAGCCGATAAGAAAGGCCTATGATCGGAACGTCCTAGCCTTGTTTCCCAATCTCCTTTGAACGGCGAGGCTTCGAAACGCTAAGGGATTTGGCGCGCCCGGAGAGATTCGAACTCCCGACTTTCGGCTTCGTAGGCCGACGTTCTATCCAGCTGAACTACGGGCGCGCGCCGTTGTGACTGATCCGCGCGGGCCTCGTTCAAATCGTTGATTCGCGGCCCGGCTCGGCATTCTACATCAATAACTAAGGTGTGCCGAAGCCAGTCGCTACCGTGCACGGGAGCGACGGGCGCTTCTTGGACCGGCCGGTATCGGGCATCGCCCGAACCGGAACCGCGACCAGAGTCACATACGCCGCCCGCACCGCCACGTAGCATTTTTCACGATGAGCACGCCGCACGGGAAGAAGCCACTCACCGACGACGATCCGACTGTCGAAGAAGAAGCTCCGGGCTTCGATCCCACTCGCACGGACGAGATCGAGCTTGGAATCGTGTCGGCTCGTCACACCAGCACCGGCGTCATCGAGCATGACGACCGCGGGCAAGCGCGCTGGGTGTTGACGCCCAAGCACGAGCCCGCGGACGATGCGGACGCGACGTTCGACGAGCTGCGCGCGCTCACGAACGAGAGGCTCCAGCTCGACGATTCGGTGCCGTCCGAAAAAGAGAAGAATCCGAAAGGGGGCTACAACCCTTACAACACGGACGTCCCGCAACACCCGCAGAAGAAGAAGCGCACGTCACCACAGCGATAGGTCTGCGTGCTCGCGCAGATACTGGGCGACGTGATCCTTGTAGTGGGCGGACGCTTGCTTCGTGAGCGGCCCACCGCCCTCCGGAAACCTCAGCACCTCACCGTCGAGCAGGCGCAGCGAGACGACGGGCATCACCTCGCGCGTAGCGCTCGTGATGAAGCACTCGGTCGCCTGCGGCAACTCGTCGGCCGGCACGTCGCGCTCGCGCGTCGTGAGGCCGCGCGCGGCGCACGCCTCGTGCAGCGCCGCCTTCGTGAGCCCACGTAAGTTCGCGGCGCTCTGCGCGGGCGTCACGAGCTCGCCGCCGATCACGAACCACACGTTGCTGTTCGACGCCTCGGTCACGAAGCCGGCGTCGTTCAGCATCACGCAGTCGTCGGCGCCGAGCGCGCGCGCATCCATCACGCCGAGCACGTTGTTCAGATAGTTGCCGCCCTTGATGTTCGGATCGAGCGCGCTCGACGGATTGCGGCGCGTGGCCGCCACGGCGGCGCGCACGCCGCGCGAGTAGAGCTCGGGCGCCCAGGATGGCACCGCCCGCACGATGATCACGTAGCGGGCCTTGAGATCCGGCGACGGGAACAGGTCGACCGGACCCTCGCCGCGCGTCACGACGTAGCGCACGTAAACGTCGGCGCCGAGACGCGCCGCGCCGGTAGCGGCTATCGTCGCGCGGATCGCGGCGGTGAGCTCGTCGAGCGTGAGGCCGATCCGCATCCGGATCAGCGCGGCCGAGTTCTCGAAGCGCCGCCAGTGCTCCGCGTAGAACAGCGGCACGCCGCGGTAAGTGCGGAACACTTCGTAGATCGAATCGCCGTAGAGAAACCCGCGATCGAGCACGGGCACGCGCGCGTCCGCGGTGCGCGTGATCGTGCCATCGACGCTCGTCATGCTTTCGAATGCGGTCATGCCTGCCTCGCTCGTCGAGGCGCATCGTACCGCACGCGGCGCGGAGCGTCTTACTGGCCTAGATACTCGCGCTTCAGGCGCGGGTTGAGCCGCGTGAGAATCTCGTAGCTGATCGTGCCGGCGGCGGCGGCCACCTCGTCGAGCGGCACGTTTGGCCCGACCGCCTCGACCGGCGCACCGACGTGCACGAGCTCGCGCGGCAGCGCCGTCACGTCGCAACAGATGAGGTCCATCGACACGCGTCCGACGACGGGCGCGCGCCGGCCGGCGATCGCGACGACGCCGCGATTGCCGAGCGCACGCGGATAGCCGTCCGCATAACCGAGCGCGAGGACGGCGAGGCGCGCGGGCGGCGCGATTCCGAACGTAGCGCCATAGCCGACGGTCTGAGCCGCGTCGACCTCGCGTACCTGCACGATCGGCGCGTTGAGCGTGACGACCGGCTCGAACGGATTCGGTCGGTCCGCGAACGGGTTGCCGCCGTAAAGCCCTATGCCCGGGCGCACCACGTCGCCGCGCTGCGCGGCGCCCGTCAACGTGCCGGCCGAGTTGCCGATCGACACGCGCGCCGTGGCCAAGCGCCGGCGCAAGCGATCGAACGCCTCGAGCTGCAGGCCATTCAGAGGATGCTCGGGCTCGTCCGCGCATGCGAGGTGCGTGGCGACGAGCTCGATTTCGATCCCCGCGAGCAGCTCGGGACGGCGCTCGAGCTCCTCGACGTCGCGCGAGCTCAACCCCAACCGTCCCATGCCCGTGTCGATCTGGAGCAGCGCGCGGCCGCGGCCCCGCCAACGCTCGACCTGCTCGAGCGAGCAGAGCACGGGCGTCGCGCCCGCGGCCGCGAGCGTTTCGACCTCGCCGTCGCGCGCACCCTCGAGCACGTAGATGTCGACGCCGGGCGCGAGCGCGCGCAGCTCGGCGGCCTCGGCGGCGGTCGCGACGAAGAAACGCTTGCAGCCCTCGCGGAGAAGGCGCCGAGCCACCGGCGCGACGCCGAGCCCGTACGCGTCCGCCTTCACGACGGCGGCGCACTCGGCCGGTGACGCGGCGGTGCGCAGCCGCGCGAAGTTCCGCGCGAGCGCATCGAGATCGATCAAGAGCGTCGCGCTGCGCGTCGGCTTAAGGAGCATCCGGCACGCTCACCTTGAGCACTTCGGCGGGCTCCGCGTCCGCGACCACGCGATAGGCGCCCACACCGATCGGCACGAGCGCCGAGTCGCCGCTCGCGAGTCGGCCGACGAGCTCGCCATCGGTCGCATAGACCGAGACGGCGCCCGCGAGCGCATGCAGGTTGTGCGGCTCGCCGGCGGGCACTTCGATCGCGGTCGTCGCGGTCGGCGCGAGGTGCTCGAGCCGGTACTCCGCCGAGTCTACCGAGACCGCCACGCCCGGCCTCCCGGGCACCGGCGTGCGCGCGACGACGAACTCGTCGGGCTGCGTCCGCTCGAGATTGAGCGCGCCGATCGCGGCTGCCGCGTCGACGTCGCGCAGCGGGAAGCGCACGTTGTCCCAAGCACGGTACGTCGTACCGGGCTTGCGGATCTCGAGCGCGACGATCTCGAGCCCCTTCGTGTTGCCGAGCGCGTGGATCTCCGCCGAGCGCGGCATGCCGCGAGCGGCGGCGATGCGCTCCGGCGTCGCGTTGTAGATCACTTGTCCCGGCGCCGCCGGAATCTCGTTCATGAGGTCGAGCACGTCCCAGTAAGCCGCGTGCAACGCGCGCAGCACGCGCGCGACGTCGGCC
>DATKMY010000119.1:0-2132 GCA_035541655.1 Casimicrobiaceae bacterium
GACCAACCCTCGCGCCGCGCTCCGGCAGGCCGCGCGCGAGGCGAACGGGCGGCGCGCCGTGCCGATCGCCGTCTGCAAGGACGACCGCGAGCGCGCGACCGTCACGATGCACTTCGACGACTTCGTCGCGCTCTTGCGCGAATGGGTCGAGCAGCGACTCAGGTAGTCGCGCGCAGACCACGCACGCACAACACACGCGCGCGCCCCCGCGCGCCCGCAGCAGTCCGCAGCAGTCCATGGAGAGGCGCCAGACGCCCTTTTCGCACGGAGGAGCGTCCGCCCATGTCCATGAACAACCCCAACCCCAGCCGCACCCTGGTCGAAGTATGCCCGCGTCGATTCCGCGACGTCACCCCGAGCGCCGCAGCGGAGGCCGAGCTCCGGTGGTTCTTCAACGAGGCGGAAGCCGAGATCGACATGCCGTCGAACTACTGCAGCCTCCTCGCGGGCGTCCGGCGGACGACCGAGGAGGAGGTCGAGCGCCGCATCGAAGCCCAGCACGCCGCCGGTAAGATCAACGGCTGGCTCAAGAGCCTCCACACGACGCAGGCGCTGCTGCTCGCGGGCCTCTACACCGAGCGCCCCTGGTCCGACGAGGTCACCAAGGCGCTCCCGCATGGCCTCGCCGGCGCCGCCGAAGCGTCGCCCATCGTGAAGGTCGAGTACCTGCGTGCCATCGCCCGCAACCAGACCCGCGCGCGCACCATCGCCGACTGGATCGAGGGCGTCGTGCACAAGGGCCGGCGCGATCTCGTCGACGTGTGGCGCGCGGAGCTGGAGCTTTCGTGCGCCCTCGCCGTCCGCGCCTACGACCGCGCGCGCGGCAACCGTCCGTGCGCCGTGCCCCACGACGAGGAGGAATCCTGATGCCCCGAAAGAACCCGCAGTCGACCCTTCAAGCGCGCGCCTTCTACTCGATCACCGCGCTCGCTCGTATCGGCAACGTCAACACCTACACGCTTCGCCGCCTGCTGCGCGCCAACGGAGTCACCTTGCTGCGCGCGCAGCGAGTCCTCTTCGTCCCGGTGACGGAGATCCAGGCCAAGATCCCTCCGCTCTGGGAAAGCATCTGCCTGGTCGCCGAGCTGCGCGGGGAGCCGATGCGGGATGAGGTTTGCTGAACGCGCACGCCGGAACGCGTAGTTGGCCGGCTGAGCCGTCGATTCAGCACGCCGTTGGCGGCGTCGCCTTGCCGGGAGGGAGCGGCGACCGCGCGGACCGCCTCGTTCGTGCGTTTCGTTGCCGATGGAGCTCGGACGACGCGCTTTCCCTAAGGGTAGAGGGGCACGCAGAGCGAGAGACGCGACGGAATGGTGGTCGGACCGCCTCTGTGCGCGTGTAAACGCGCTCGGAGCACACGTAAACGCGCTGGGAGGACGAGCAAACGTGAAAGGGAAGTCGGTAAACGCGCGATTCGCGACGTCAGAGCGGCTCGGGTCTCCTCCCGACGCACATTCATCGCGCGCATTCGCGCTGTGCGCGAGGACGGACTCGACCTGCGAATCCGAACTGCGCGTCTGCTCGACGTCGATGCAGCATTCCTCGCGCGCCGGTCGACTCCGATCGACGAAAAAGGCGAAGCGTTCGCGAACAGAGCGAGTCCGCGCGCGATCACAGCGCGTTTCACAGGCCGAAAAGGCGGTCCGATCACTCTCCGGTCGGGTCTACCCGACCGAGAAGCCGAAGTACCCACGATACGAGCAGCATTCATCATCCAACAAGGTCGTTTACCGAGTCGAAAAGGCCGTCTCTCCACGCAACCGGGTCGTCTACCGACCCAACCAGTGAGGTTCCATGAGCACTCCGAAGCGAATCAATCGTGCAGTCGTCACTCTGAAGCTGCCGCGCAAGGTGCCTGATCTCATCAAGCTCGCTACGGCGATCGTCGCGGCGATGACGGGCAACGCCAACTACCCGAACCCCGAGCCACCGCTCCCGACGGTCACCGGCGCGATCAACGATCTGACGGTCGCCGAGACGGCCACGCAGGCGCGCACTCACGGCGCGGCGGCCACGCGCAACGACAAGCTCGCGACGCTCGTCCAGCTGCTCGAGCAGCTCAAGGCGTACATCCAGAAGACGGCCGACGCGAACATGGAGAGCGGCGCCGCCATCATCCAGAGCGCCGGCGT
>DATKMY010000120.1:0-3087 GCA_035541655.1 Casimicrobiaceae bacterium
CGGGGCATCCGACGGATGCCACTACGCACTACCAAGCGTTCGGATTCGCATCGAACAAGTTGGTGAGCCGATTCTATGCGGAAGCCGGAAAGGGAAATGACTATTTGCATCGACTCGGCTCGTTTTGGTATCGAGACGATACCAATCGAGTGCCTCGACACGAGGCTACTTCGCCGAGGCCTCGCCGAGGCGCCTTTCGCCCGCGAAGAGAGATGCCGCGCTCTCCCTTTCGCGCACGAGAAGCGCGCGCCCGGAGTCCACCAGCACCTCCGGCGGGCGCGGGCGCGAGTTGTAGTTGGAGGCCATCACCATCCCGTAGGCACCCGTGGAGAGCGCCGCGAGCAGGTCGCCCTCGCGGAGCGCAAGCGCGCGGTCCGTCCCGAGGACGTCGGCCGATTCGCACACGGGTCCCACGACGTCGAGCGCGATCGCGGGCTCGCCGCGCAGGCGCACGGGGTCGATCTCGTGGTAGGCCTCGTAGAGAGCGGGGCGGATCAACTCGCTCATCGACGCGTCGACGACGGCGAAGCGCTTGGCCTTGTCGAGCTTGAGGTACTCGACCCGCATGAGCAGCGCGCCCGCGGGGCCGACGATCGCCCGGCCGGGCTCGAGCATCACCTGCATGCCGCATCCGGACAGGCGCGTAGCGAGGCGCGCGCAGTAGCCGCGAACGTCGATCGGCGTCTCGTCGCGGTAGCGGATCCCGAAGCCGCCGCCGAGGTCCAGGTGGTGGAGCGCGATCCCCTGCGCCTGGAGCCCGGCCGCCAGGTCGAGGATGCGCTCGAGCGCTTCGTCGAGGGGCGCGCTTTCGAGGATCTGGGAGCCGATGTGGCATCCGACTCCGATCACGTCGAGATGCCTGAGCGATGCGGCCCGGCGATAGGCTTCGAGCGCGCGCGCATGCGGTATGCCGAACTTGTTTCCCGCCAATCCGGTCGAGATGTAGGGGTGCGTGCGCGCGTCCACGTCCGGGTTGATGCGAAGCGATACCGGCGCGCGCTTGCCCATCGACGCGGCGATCGCGTCGAGGCGATCGAGCTCCGGCTCGCTCTCGACATTGAAGCAGCGGATGCCCGCGGCGAGCGCCGCGCGCATCTCCGCCTCGCTCTTGCCGACGCCCGAGAAGATCACGCGGTCGGCGCGGCCCCCGGCGGCCATGACGCGCGCGAGCTCGCCGCCCGAGACGATGTCGAATCCCGCGCCCATGCGCTGCAGCGTGTCCAGCACCGCGAGGTTGGAGTTGGCCTTGACCGCGTAGCAGACCAGGTGGTCGAGCCCCGCGAGGCCCTCGTCGAAATCGCGATAGGCAGACTCGATCGACGCGCGCGAATAGACGTAGCAGGGCGTGCCGAATTCGGCGGCGATGCGTTCGAGGGAGACGCCGTCCACGAAGAGGACGCCGTCCTTGCGGACGAACGCGCTCATGGCGACCTGGGCTCGGGTGCGGACGCCGGGGCGGGCGTGGCCGCGGGGGCGGGCGTGGTCGCGGGGGCGGGCGTGGTCGCCGGCGCCTTCGGAGCATCGGGGAGCCTGAGCGGCCCCTTCTGGCCGCAACCCGCGAGCGCGATCGCGCCGGTGAAGGCCGCGGCGATGGCGATGGCGCGTATCATCCCGGCATTATGAATGAATCGGATTTCCATCGCGCCGTCGACGGCGTGCTCGCGCGCATCGAATCGTCACTGGAAAGCGACGACGACCTCGACGTGGACCTCGAGTCCGGGATCCTCACGATCACGTGCCCCGACTCGAGCCGCGTGATCGTCAATCGCCAGGCGCCCAATCGCGAGATCTGGGTCGCCGCGCGCTCGGGCGGCTTCCATTTCGCGAACCGCGAAGGCGAGTGGCGCGACACGCGCAGCGGCGACGAGCTCTTCGCCTCGCTCGCCCGCATCATCGTCGCGCAATCGGGCGTCCAGCCGCGCTGGAAATGACGCGGGAAGCGGCCGCGGAAGTGCGAAACCGCACAAAAAGGCCTCGAAACCGGGGTAGTTTCGATTCGATACGAAAAGTCGGTGGCGCAAAGCCTTGACTTTTTCGTATCGATCCGATACTAATGGGGCTGCGGACGTTTCCGCGACGGAGGGCGCCTGGACAAGAATCCGCTCGTCCTTCTCGAGCTGGTGGAGCGGCTCGGGAACCTCATGAGGACGGAGCTACGGAAGTCGGGAAGCGACGAAAGCCTGCAACCCGTCCACCTCCAGGCGCTCGTCTATCTTAGCAAGGCCAACCGCTACTCGAACACGCCCCAGGCGCTCGCCGACTACCTGGGCCTCACCAAGGGCACGGTGTCGCAAACGCTCCTGCTGCTCGACCGGCGCGGCCTCATCGAGCGGTTCGAGGACGACATCGACCGGCGCGTCGTTCGCCTTCGCCTGTCGGCGTCGGGCGAGCGGCTGCTTTACGAGTCGCAGCCCGCGCTCGCCTGGCAGAACGCGACGCGCAACATCAGCCCCAACCGCATCCGCAACGCGGTGTCGGCGCTTCGCGAGGCGCTCGAGACGCTGCAGGAAGACAACGAGGGCACGATGTTCGGCGATTGCCAGTCGTGCAGCTGGTCGCAGAAGCTCTCGCAGCGCATCTACCGCTGCGGCCGCATGGGCGACCGCCTCTCGGGACCCGAGACGCGCAAGATCTGCCGGATCTACCAGGCGAAGGTCGAGGAGAGCGTCTAGAGGCGCTTGCGGGCGCGCTCGATCGCCGCGCGCACGGCCTCGGGCGCGGTGCCGCCCACGTGGTTGCGCGACGCAACCGATCCTTCCGGCGTGAGCGCGGCATGGACGTCCTCGCCGATCAACGCGGAGTAGCCCCGGAGCGTGGCAAGCGGAAGCGAGGCGAGGTCCTTTCCGGCTTCCTCGGCCGCGCGAACCGCGCGCGCCACCACTTCGTGGGCGTCGCGGAAGGGCATGCCCCGGCGCACCAGGTAGTCGGCGAGGTCCGTGGCTGTCGCGAAGCCTTCGTCGAGTGCCTTGCGCATGCGCTCGGGACGAGGCTCGATGCCCTTCAGGAGCTCCGCGAGCAACGCCAGCACGTCGTGCAACGTATCGACGGCATCGAAGAGCGGCTCCTTGTCTTCCTGGTTGTCCTTGT
>DATKMY010000121.1:0-7171 GCA_035541655.1 Casimicrobiaceae bacterium
CTCACCGCCGATTTCGGGGCGAGCTGGAGCACCAACGAAACCGTGTCGCACATCATCGCGACGCGGCTCGGACCGTCGCTCACGGTGCTGGTGCCGCTGCTGATCCTCGACACGCTGATCTCGCTCGGGCTCGCGCTCGCGGTCGCGTATGTGCGCGGAACGCTCACGGACCGGCTGGTGATGATCCTGTGCACGGTCGGGCTTTCGATCTCGGTGCTCGTCTACATCATCGTGTTCCAGTACGTGTTCGCCTACAAGCTCGGCTGGTTCCCGGTGCAGGGCTGGGGCAACGGATTCGCCGAGAACCTATTCGTCTACTCGTCGCTGCCGATCCTGATTCTGCTCGTCGTCAGCATCGCTCCCAGCCTTCGCCTCTACCGCACCTTCTTCCTCGACGAGATCAACCAGGACTACGTGCGCACCGGGCGCGCGAAGGGTCTCTCCGAAAACCGGATCATGTGGATCCACGTGCTGCGCAACGCGTCGATCCCGATCATCACGCAGCTGATGGCGGCGCTCCCCGGCCTGCTACTCGGCGCATTCCTGATCGAGCGCTTCTTTTCGATACCGGGGATCGGACGCGAGGTCATTCTCGCCGTCGAGCGCTCGGACTTCCCGGTAATCAAAGCACTTTCCGTATATGTCGCGTTCGCGACGATGGCCTCGAACCTGCTTGCCGACCTGATGTACAAGGCGGTGGACCCGCGGGTCCAGCTCAAGTAGAGAGGACCGCCATGGCGAACGACATCGCACTGAAGGCTCCGCGGAACTCGGCGCGCGAGCTTCCGCACACGGTGTCGCCCGGACTTTGGGCGCTCGCCTGGAGGCGGCTCAAGTCCGATCACGTCGGTGTTGTGTCGCTCGCGATCGTCGTCGTGTTCATCCTGATGATGATCGCGTCGGGCACCGGGCTGATCGCGCGCGACTGGTCGAAGGAGGTCGGCGTCAACTACGCGCCGCCGTCATTCATCGGCGCCGACATCGAAGCGGGCGCGCCCGCTGCCCCTGCCGCGCCGGCAGCGCCGACGGTACCGGCGAGCGAGTACAAGAGCGATGTCGTCGACCCGCTCGCGGATGTTCTCGCGGAGTTGAAGGGCGAGAAGAAGCCTGCCGGCGCCGAAGCGCCGGCGGCGGGTGCCTCGACCGCTGGCGCCGGCGAGAAATCCGTCGATCCGCTCGCAGACGTGATGGCCGACATCCGAAAGGACGCGAAGGAGAAGAAGGCCGAGGTTGCCGAGGCCCGCCTGCCGACGCTGCCGCTCGGCGGCGACAAATGGGGCCGCGACGTGCTGAAGAAGACGATCAAGGGCTCGGAGACGTCGATCTTCGTCGGCCTTGCCGCCGCCGCGGTCGCGACGTTCCTGGGCACGTTGTTCGGCGCGATCGCCGGGTACTACGGCAAATGGGTCGACGACGCGTTCAACTGGTTCTACAGCGTCTTCAACTCGATCCCCTATCTGCTGCTGATCCTCGCGGTCGCCGCGGTGCTGCAGCAGAAGGGGACCCTGACTATCATCTTGATCCTCGGACTCACGGGCTGGACCGGCACGTTCCGGCTGATCCGCGGCGAGTACCTCAAGCACAAGGCGCGCGAGTACGTGCAGGCGGCCGACGCGATCGGCGCGTCGAACACGCGGAGGATGTTCGTCCACATCTTCCCGAACGTGAGCCACGTCGTCCTGGTGCAGCTCTCCATCTACACCGTCGGGTTCATCAAGGCCGAGGTGATCCTTTCGTTCCTGGGCTTCGGCGTCCCGGTCGACGTCGTGTCGTGGGGATCGATGCTCAACGAAGCGCAGAACGAGCTGATCCTAGGCAAGTGGTGGCAGCTTGCGGCTGCGGGCACGGCGATGGCGATCCTGGTCACCGCATTCAGCCTGTTCACCGATGCGCTCCGCGACGCGCTCGACCCGAAGCTCAAGGGACTCGCGGGCGCCTAGGAACGCAAATGGAAACCCTCGTCAGCATCCGCAACCTGAAGGTCTCGTTCCGGCTCGACCGCAGCCACAGCTTCGAGGCCGTCAGGGGAGTCTCGTTCGACATCCCCAAGAACGCCACGGTCGCGCTGGTCGGCGAGTCGGGGAGCGGCAAGTCGGTCACCTCGCTTGCGATCCTCGGCCTGTTGCCGCGCGAGAACTCGATCATCGATCCGGCGAGTCGCATCGATTTCGACGGCCGCAACGTCATCGAGTTGCCGGCGGCCGATCTGCGCGGCATCCGCGGCTCGCAGATTTCGATGATCTTCCAGGAGCCGATGACGTCGCTCAATCCGGTCTTCACGGTAGGGTACCAGCTGACCGAGGTGCTGCGGCTGCACATGGGGATGCGCCCGGCGCAGGCGCGCAAGCGAGCGATCGAGCTCCTCGACGAGGTCGGAATCCCGGATCCCGAGTACAAGGTTAACGCGTATCCGTCGCAGATGTCGGGCGGCCAGCAGCAGCGCGTGATGATCGCGATGGCGATCGCCTGCGAGCCGAAGCTCCTCATCGCCGACGAGCCGACGACCGCACTCGACGTCACGATCCAGAAGCAGATCCTCGACCTGATCGCGGAGCTTCAGCGCAAGCACCAGATGGCGGTGCTCTTCATCACGCACGATCTCGCGGTCGTCGGCGAGATCGCCGACCATGTCGTCGTGATGAGAAACGGCGAGATCAGGGAGCAGGGTCCGGCGAAGCGCGTGTTCGAGAATCCGCAGGATCCGTACACGCAGGCGCTGCTGCAATGCCGGCCGCGCCTCGACCGGCGTCCGGTGCGGCTGCCGGTGATCGAGGACTTCATGGACGGCGGCGCGCATGCGATGAACCTGACCGAGCGCGTGCGCGGAATCGCCACGAGCGATCCGATCATCCTCGACGTCAGGAAGCTCGGCAAGGACTTCTATTCGCGCGAGGGGCTCTTCGGCCGGCGCAAGTTCGAAGCGGTGAAGGACGTCTCGTTCCGGCTGCCGAAGGGAAAGACGCTCGGCCTGGTCGGCGAATCGGGATCCGGCAAGACGACCGTCGGCCTCACGCTGATGCGCCTGCACGAGGCTTCGGCCGGCGAGGCGATCTTCGAGGGCAGGGACATTCTCGCGATGTCGCAGCGCGACTTCATGCCGTACAAGCGCCGCATCCAGATCATCTTCCAGAACCCTTACGCTTCGCTCAATCCGCGCTTCACCGTGGGTCACATCCTGACCGAGCCGATGGACATCCACGGGATCGGCGCGAATGCGCAGGAGCGCACCGAGCTCGCGTTCGAGCTGCTGCAGAAGGTCGGGTTGCCCGAAGTCTCGTTCTACAAGTATCCGCACGAATTTTCCGGCGGCCAGCGCCAGCGGATCGCGATCGCGCGGTGCCTCACGATGAAGCCCGACATCCTGATCTGCGACGAATCGGTCTCCGCCCTGGACGTTTCGGTCCAGGCGCAGGTGCTGAACCTGCTGCAGGACCTGCAGGACGAATACAAGCTCTCCTACATCTTCATCTCGCACGACCTGGCGGTCGTCAAGTACATCTCCGACGAGATCATGGTGATGAGCGAGGGGAGTATCGTCGAGACCGGGAACTCCGACGAGATCTATCGGCACCCGCGCGAGTCATACACGCAGCGGCTGCTCGCGTCGATTCCGAAGGGCTGGCAGGGCGGACACGCGTAGGCCCGGCCCGAGCACTGCGCGCGCCCTCGGAGAGAGCGGACGCCCCGCGGGCTTATGATGAGGCGTGCGCCCGCAGGGCGCCTCGCTCCCTCCGAGGGCGAGGCGCCGGTGCGCGCGGGATGCGGAATGCGCTGCGAGCGCATGCCTCATCCTAAGCGAGCAGCGTGTTCCGCATCCTGAAGCGCGCCAGCGGCGAGGATGCAGCGGCGTGCCTACAGCGTGAATTCGAGCTCCGAGAGAAGGGCGCCGGGAAGGCGCATGCTCGCGAGCGCTCGCTCGCTGTAGGTGCTCGACTCGAGGATGAGCTCGGTGTCCCTCGTGAGGGCCTCGAGGTTCGACCCGAGCATTCGATAGATAGTGTCGTCGAAGCGCAGCACGTTGAGCGGCGCGACGATCTTCCCCTTCTCCACCCAGAACGTCGCGAAGCGCGTCATTCCCGTCATCCGGCACGCCGGTCGATCGGAGTAGTTCAGGTAGTGGAGATTGCCGATGAAGAGGCCCGTGTCGAGCGCGGTGAGCGCGTCGCGCGCCTCCAGTGCGCCACCGCCCATCGCGAGCGCCTCCGGCGACTCGTCGCCGTTCGCGCCGTTCGCCGTCAGCGAGAACTCGCGCGCGGTCCGCGGCGAGACGAGCGAGCCGACGAGCTCGCCGCCTTCGACGAGCGCGACGCGCGGCGGGCGAACGAATCCGTCGCCCTGGAATGCCGTTGCCACGCCTTCGGCGGTCGCTTCGGTGATCGTCACGCACGGGTCGAGCCGTGCGCCTTCCCGCATCCGCGATAGGCTGCTCTGCTTGGTCTCGAGCGCGCGCGAGGAGAACCCGCTCCAGCAAAGGAGCGCCGCGATCTCTTCCATCGCCGCCGGCGCGAGATACGCACGGTGCTTCCCGGGCGCGAGCGTTCGCGGCGGCAGCGCGACATGGGCGAGGAGCGCGCGCGCCTCGTCCATCTTGCGAGCGAGCGCCCGCTCGTCCCACGCGAACCCCGACAGCGCCGATTTCACCGCCTTGTCGTCGCGGTGATAGAGACTCCATTGCAGGTTGTACGTCGTCGCCTCGTGCCAGTTGCGCTGGCCGAACGAGTTGGCGAACCCGCGATGAATCGCGCCGCCTGCATAGAGGCCCACGAGATCCAGGCCCGACGCTTCGCCCAGCACCGCATCGACGATGGCCTCCGACGGCGGCAGCGGGCCGCCGCGAGCGGCTCGCGTCGGTCGGATTTCCGTCGCGAACATCAGGTGCGGGTCGGGATCGAGATCCGGAACGACCGCACGGAGCCCGGACACGATGCTGCGGAGCGCTGCGCGATCCTCGGCGAGGTCGCCCGTGAGCGAAACGAGATGCGATGCGTGCCGCGCGCCGACGATCAGCTCGACGGCGAGATAGCGCTGGACCACGGCGCCGGGTTGGCGGACCTTGCCGCGATTCATCCGGATGAAGTCGGACGCCTCGGCCGAGAAGCGCGCCGTGTAGGCCTCGCCGGCCGCGAGCGATTGATCGAGGACCGCGGCGAGGTCGTGAAAATACGCTTCCATGGCGGCCGGCGGGGCCGCGACGTCTCGGGGCGCGTTCATTCTTCGCCGCCGAACACAGCGACATCCGTGAAGACGCACGCCGGTGACGCGTGTCCGACCCGAATCACCTGCGACGGCTCGCCCTTGCCGCAATGCGGGGAGCCGAGGACGCGGACCGTGCTCTCGTCGCCGACGCGCTTCAGGCTGCGCCAGAAATTCGCGCTGATTCCGCGATAGTTCGGGTTCTTGACCACTGCGCCGAGCTCGCCGTTCTCGATCAGCCGTCCGCGCTCGCAGCCGAACTGGAACTTGTTGCGCGAGTCGTCGATCGACCACGAGCAGTTGGTCTCCATCATCACCCCGCGCTCGATACCGGCGACCATGTCGTCGAGCGTGGCGTCGCCCGCCTCGAGGTTGAGGTTCGCCATCCGGTCGATCGGCGGACGATTCCAGCCGTCGGCTCGGGAGTTCGACGTTCCGGGCATGCCCGCGCGCTGCTGCGACGTCGCGCCGCCGAGCGGCCGCTCGAGGATGCCGTTGCGGATCAGGTGGACGCGCTCGGCAACCGCGCCCTCGTCGTCCCAGCCGTAGCTCGCGAGCTCCTCGCCGCGAGTGGGGTCGAACGTGATGTTGAGGAGCGGCGAGCCGTAGCGGTACGAGCCGAACATGTCGGGCGTCACGAAGCTCTGTCCGGCGAAGTTGCGCTCGTCGCCGAGAATGCGGTCGAGCTCGAGCGGGTGGCCGATCGATTCGTGGATCTGCAGGATCATCTGGTCCGGCATCAGCAGCACGTCCATCGTCCCGCTCGGGCAGTTCGGCGCCGCGACGAGCTCGAGCGCCTCGTCGGCGAGGCGGCGCATCGCGCCGACGAATGCGAACCGCTCGAGGATCTCTTCGCCGCCCTGCTGGCAGATGCCGCGATCGCCGTAGAGCGTTCGCGTCTGCGTCACGCCGTCGGCGTGCGCGGTGACCGTCATGTGCGGGAACAGGAAGCGATAGCGCTGGACGATATCACCGCCCTCGCTGGTGAAGAGGCGGTGCGTCGCATGCAGAACGTCGAGCGAAGCCTCCCAGTCGACAATGCGGGAATCCGCGGGCGCGGAGCGCGATTCGGTCATCAGCAGCTCGTACCAGTCGCGCCGCGAGCGCAGCGGGGTCGCGAGGGACGGCGACGCGTATTCGCCGCGCGGCGCCGGGCGTGGAAGCGTCCGCGAATCGAAGATCGCGTAGCGCGCCGTCGCGTGCGCGAGCGCAGCCGCACGTTCGAGCGCGGCCGCGAGACCCGCCGGCGACAGGTCGCCGGTCGCCGCGTAGCCGCAGCCGCCGCCTGCGTACACGGTCGCCATTGCGCCGCGGTCCGTGCAGGCGAAATGGGGGAGCGCGACGTTCTTGCGAACGGCGTACGACTGGCTCACCTCGTCGACGCGCCGCAGCGTCCAGTAATCGGCGTCGAGCGACAGCGGCGGAAGGTCGGAGGGGTTGAAGCGGTCGGCGTCGGGCATCGGCGGTCGAAGAGAGACGAAGAAGGTGTGCGGCGACCTCACGCAAATGCGCGGGTTCGCAGCGCTGTCCGCCGATTATAAATGGTCACGGGGAGGCGCCTACCCTGGCGGAGGCGGACGCGCTTCTCATATCGAGCTGCCAGCCGACGAGAAATTCTGCATCCTGGGTGAGAGGAGCGAACCGCACGTCGCGGAAACCCGACGCCCGCGCCTGATCGGCGAGGCGCCCCATCGCGCCAGCGTCGAGCGCGACGCCGATCATCTCGCGTAGACGCTGTTCCCCTGCCTTGAATGCGCGGTAGGCGCGATCGAGCGCCTCCCCGAACTCCGCCGGCGACAACCGTTGGCGCAACTCGAAGAGCTTGCCGAGCGCGGGCAGCACGTCGGCGAGAAGCCGCGAGCCCTTCGATTCCGCAGAGAGGCGGTGCAAATGCGCGATCCGCTCGCCGATGCGCGCATGCAGCCGGCCTGCCCGGTCGGCGTCGGTTCGCTCGGCGGCGACGTACTCGCGAAGATCG
>DATKMY010000122.1:0-32453 GCA_035541655.1 Casimicrobiaceae bacterium
CGCTTGCTCGGGCTCGAGCGGAAATGCCTTGTCGAGCGAGCTTTCGACGACGGCGTCCTGTGGCACGTAGTGCCGGAGCACGGTGAATACCTTGTCGCGCGTGACCGGCTTCCCGATGGTGCCGATGATGCGCACGCCATAGGCTTGCGTCATCGTCGCCGCAGAACCAAGGAGCACGTCATCGAGGGCGCTCACCAATATCACCGATACCGGCAGCCCCATCTCTCCGAGTTTCCGGACGAGCTCCATCCCGTCGATGTCCGGCATCTGCAGGTCGGAGATCACGACGTCGACGGGCTCTTCGGCGCGTGCGAGCACCTCGAGCGCTTCGCGGCCCGACTTTGCCTCGCTGACGTTCGCGAGCCCCATCGTGTTGAGCGTGCGCGCGATAAGGTAGCGCTGGTCCGGATCGTCGTCGACGACCAGGTAGCGCAGGTTCCGGTACGGAACCGAGAGCTTTTCCGAAACGAGCTCGATCATGATCGTGTAGTCAACAGAAATTCCGGCCCGATCCCGTCAGCGCGCCGGGCGGCTCCCGGAGCAAGCTTCGCTGTGCATCGTTCGTGCCAGCGGCGCGCACTCCGTTCCGGGAGGCGCTTCGGGGCGATTTAGCGAGTGCCCCGTGCGCCGAGTCTCTCCGCGCTCCGCGAATCGGCACGTTATCGGCAGAACATGCCGCGATAGGGAGCGTCGGCGAGCGCCGTCAAGGGCGGGAGCTCGCCGGGGAGCCCCCAATGCGACACTTCGCCAATGGTGGCGCGGAAGCAGGAGTTCGAGACCCCCTACGCGTGGGCGCGGCTCACCGCTTCGCTCGCGCTGATGACGCTCGGCGGCGTCGGCATGTACGCGGCGGCCGTCGCGCTCCCGGCGATTCAGGCGGACTTCGGAATCACGCGGTCGGAGGCGTCGCTCCCCTACGCGTTGACGATGGTCGGGTTCGGCTTCGGAGGCATCCTGATGGGGCGCCTCGCCGACCGTTTCGGCGTCATGGTTCCGGTGATGATCGGCACCATCGCCATGGGCGTCGGCTTCGTTGCCGCGGGCCTCGCACCGAACCTCGCCAGCTTCGCAATCGCGCAGTGCCTGCTGATCGGAGCGCTGGGCAATTCCGCAACGTTCGCTCCGCTGGTCGCCGACGCGTCGCACTGGTTCAATCGCCGCCGGGGAATCGCCGTCGCGATTTGCGCGAGCGGCAACTACGTGGCCGGCGCCGTGTGGCCGCCCGTACTCCAGCACTTCTTCGATGCGGACGGATGGCGGCAGACGTTCATCGGCGTGGGCATTTTCTCGATCGTCGCGATGCTGCCGCTCGCGCTCGCGCTGCGCCGGCGGCCGCCGGATCACGCCGCGCCCGAGTCTTCGGTCCACGGCGCTCGCCCCTCGGCACAGCCGCTCGGCTTCACGCCGGGCGCGCTGCAGGCGATCCTGTGCGTCGCCGGGCTCGCGTGCTGCGTGGCGATGTCGATGCCGCAGGTGCACATCGTCGCGTACTGCGGCGACCTCGGCTTCGGCCTCGCGCGCGGCGCCGAGATGCTCTCGCTGATGCTCGGCTGCGGCATCGCGAGCCGGCTCGCCTCGGGCTGGATCTGCGACCACATCGGCGGGCTGCGGACGCTGCTGCTGGGCTCGCTGCTCCAGGGCGTCGCGCTCGCGCTCTTCCTGTTCTTCGACAGCCTCGTCTCGCTCTACGTCATCGCGGCGCTCTTCGGCCTGTTTCAGGGCGGCATCGTCCCCTCGTACGCCATCATCGTCCGCGAATACTTCACGCCGCGCGAAGCGGGCGCCCGCGTCGGGCTCGTGTTGATGGCAACGCTCTTCGGCATGGCACTCGGCGGGTGGATGTCGGGCGCTGTCTTCGACCTGACGGGCTCGTATCGCGCTGCGTTCGTGAACGGCATTGCCTGGAATCTTCTGAACGTCGCAATCGCCGTCGGACTCTACTATCGCTCGCGGCGGCGGCACGCGTTCGCCTGATCGCGAGAGGCCTCTCGTGCGAGCGTGGCGAATGGGGACGGAATCTGTAGGCCGGCGCCGACATCGCGATCAGCGGTGGACGGATGCACATTTGCGAACTTCGCTCACCTTGCAGGCTGATGCAATCGATCAGACTCGCCTTGACATAAGGCAGCTTCCGGATGTACGTGTCACAAGGATAAAATTGCCGGTCCGGCTCTACCCTCGGCAAATACGTCGTAATATTCTGCGGGAACCCTCCCCGTCGTCCCGCGGTCGAAATGGCTTATGAGTGGAGGCTATCCACATCCACGGCGCACGTGTCCGCAATGCGGAGACTTGGTGCTGCGCATCCACCGGCGGGTGATCGACCGCTTGTATTCGCTGTACCGGCCCGTCTACCGCTACCAGTGCACGTCGCTCGAGTGCGGATGGCAGGGGAACCTGCCGCATCGCGCACTCGACGAAGCCGGCCTTGCGCCTCTGACGACGCCGACCGGCACGCCTTAGTCGTTACCGCGGTGCTGTGCGCCGCAAACCACAGGTACAGCGGACCGTGCCGATCAGCGCCGGCGGCGCGCTGCTTTGCGTTCGTTCCGCCCTTGGAACGCTAGCGGGTGCATGGGCTCGACGAGCGACTCCCCTGCGCACGCCCAAGCCGCTTCACCGTCGAACGGCGTGGCGCGCCATTGCTCGTCGAGGTGGCCGGTGCGCGTGGTCCAGTGGAGCTCCCACGAGCCGCGCGAGCGCAGCACGAGATTGCCGTGGCCGCCACTGAAGTCCTTGAGGACATAGCCGTACTGCGCCTCCTCCGGAAGGCCGCAGAACTCGATCGACGGGTCGGGTCCTCGCAGCCGTGATCGCGCGATGCCGAGCGTCTGGTCGAACGCGGTGTGGCCCGCGTCCTGAATCACGATCGCGTAACGCGGCGCCTCGGCGAAGAGCCGCGCAAGCTCCGCCCACACCGCTGCGGCCGCCGATGGCCAATCGGGATAGCGAACGTCGCGCTGCTCGATCTCGTCCCATGCGTCGAGCTCGTGCCGGAGCAGCGGACGCCCGCTGACCGTCGCGAGACGCAGCGCGCTCGGCGCAGACGTGCAACAGATGTTGCTGCGCACGAGCGGCGCGTCGTTCGAGTCGGCGCCGAGCGTCATGTACGTGTGAGTGTCGCGGTTCGGCAGCAACTCGTAGCCGAAGAGGCCATCCTCGACGATCGGAAGGAGCTCGACCTCGAGTCCCGCGGGCAGCGAATAGCGAGTAGCGACGGCGGCCAGCTGCGCGCGCAGCAGCGGCAGCAACAGGATCGCTTGCGACAGGCGTGGACAGCGGTCCTCTCGCATCGTGGCCTCCGGCAAAGGATCGGCAAATTGCGTCGGCGAGTCTGCCATTGGAAGCCAGCACACGCGGCAACGCCAGCTTTTTTTGTTCGATCTGAACTCCACCGCGCAAGCGCTTGAAAGCTTTGCGTAACCACCGCGGCGCGGAGTCTCGGCCTCATTCGGCGAGATCGGCCGGAGGACGAAGCCATTCGGCACAGTCCCAGTCGAGCGTGCGCTCCAGGGCGCGGATCTCGAATTCGAAAAGACCGCGCAGGTGCTCCCACTCCCGCAGCGACATCCGCGTCGAGTAGGGTCGGACGTGAGCTTCCTGCGGCGGGATCGGCGGCAAGCGCTCGACGCCGAGAAAGTCGAAGACCTTCGCGAGCGCGTCGTCGGGCTGGCGCTGCAGCTCCTCGTAGCGGAGAACGAGTATCTGTTCGGGCGGAAAGTACGACGCGAGCCGGCGCAGCTGGGCCGTATAGAACCCGCGGTCCACATAGGAGAACCGGCGGTCCTGATAGGGGCACGCGGCGCGCAGACGCGCGCTCTCCGCATGGAGCGCGTCCCAGAACGGCAACGGGTCGACGCCGCGGTCGCGCTCCATGTTCCAATGCGAATGGGCGCGCGTGATCGGGTTGCGGAGCACGGCAATCAGCTTCATCGCCGGGTTGTATTCCCAGATGCGTCTCGGCGCCTCGTTCCAGTACATGTACGCGGGCGTGATCTCGCCGACGATCTGAGCGGCCGACGTGGGCGCGAAGTGCGTGTGATACTCGGCGTAGCCGCCGAGCGAGCGCTTGAAGAAGCTCTTGTCGTCGTCGAAGAGGTGGACCTCCTTGACCTTCGCCATGCATAGTGCGGGGTGGGTCCGCAGATAGGCGTCGAGCGCGGACGTGCCCGCCTTCTGTGCGCCGACGCCGAGAAAGTTGACTTTCACGCCGCCGCAGCTTACCTGCGCGAGCGGTCCCGTGGGAAGCCCCGCCACGGCTCGAAACTTCGTCCATCGCGATAGTAAGCGCACGCAACAAGGACCCGCCTGCGGCGGCGGGTTTCGATGCTCACGGAGCGGCGTGCAGCGCCGCGCGCTTCAGCCGTGGCCGTAATGCGTGATGGTCGGCGGGTCGGAGAGCGGCTCGAGCGGCTGCTCCGCCCGGTGCTGGCGGCGCCTGCGCCTTGGCGCGTCACGACGCACAAAGAGCACGGCGCCGATGACGACGATGGCGAACGCGAGAACGGCGATGGATGCGCCGAACGTCATCGGAAGATTGTACGCCTCCGGGAACGGAGCAGCGTGTCGGTCGATTGCCCGCGCTGCTGTAAGACGGAGCCGCACAGGACGGCACGGTCCAATGATCGCGCCGAACGCGAGGCACTCGTCCGTGACGTCAGCCAATCGACATGTCGGCCGCGAGTTCCGCGCCCGGAATGCGGGCGCTTCTCGAATCGAGGCCGATCGTCGCCTGATCTTTTCTTGATTGAGCTATTCTTCCCTTGATCGTCCCCGTCGAGCAGTTCACACTCCACGGCCAGAGGTTCCTCTCGATTCACTCAGGCACGCGAGCCCCCGAATGATCACTCTCGATATCAACGGCAAGACCACCCGCGTCGACGCCGATCCCGACACGCCGCTGCTGTGGGTATTGCGCGACACCGTCAAGCTCACGGGCACCAAATACGGTTGCGGGATGGCCCTCTGCGGCGCCTGCACGGTGCATCTGGACGGCCAGGCGATCCGCTCCTGCATCACCCCTGTGAGCGCGGCTACCGGCAAGAAGATCGTAACCATCGAAGGGGTTGGCGGAGGACGTGTCGGCAAAGCGGTGCAGGAGGCGTGGCGCCGCCTCGACGTCGTGCAATGCGGGTATTGCCAGTCGGGACAGATCATGAGCGCCGTGGCGCTCCTCGAGAAGAACCGGCAGCCTTCCGACGCCGATATCGACGACGCCATGACGGGCAACATTTGCCGCTGCGGAACTTATGTGCGTATCCGAGCCGCCATCCATCAGGCTGCGAAGACACTGGCATGAGGAGAGGCATGATGACGACTACTCGCATCGAAAACGTAAGCCGCCGGCGCTTCGTGCAAGGTGCGGCAGGACTCACCGTCGCCGTCTATCTGCCGAGTACATGGGCGGCTGATGCCGGTCTCGGCAAAGCCGGCGGCGAAGTCGTGGGCGAAGTCCACTTCGAGCCGAACGCCTTCGTCCGCATCGGCAGCGACAACACAGTGACGGTGATCTCCAAGCACGTCGAAATGGGTCAGGGCAGCTACACGGGGCTCGCCACGATCGTGGCCGAGGAGCTGGACGCCGGGTGGTCGCAGGTCCGCGTCGAAGGCGCGCCGGCGGACGCGGGCCGCTACAACAACCTGTTCTGGGGTCCGACGCAAGGCACGGGCGGCAGCACGGCAATTGCGAATTCGTGGGAGCAGCTGCGCAAGGCAGGCGCTTCGGCGCGCGCCATGCTCGTCGCCGCCGCCGCGAAACAGTGGAAGGTCCCTGCCGACGAAGTCAGCGTCAGCGAGGGCATCGTCATGCACGAACGGTCGAAGCACAAGGCGAGCTTCGGGCAGCTCGCAAAGGCCGCAGCACGCGAGACTGTCCCGAGCGAAGTCCGCCTCAAGGACCCGACGGACTTCAAGCTGATCGGCAAGGTCGCGCCCCGCAGGGACTCGGCCGACAAGATCAACGGGAAAGCCACCTTCACCCAGGACGTGCACCTTCCCGGCATGCTGACTGCGGTGGTCGCCCACCCGCCGCGCTTTGGTGCCACTGTCAAATCGTTCGATGCGGCAAAGGCGAAGGCGATCAAGGGCGTGGTCGACGTCGTGCAGATTCCAAACGGCGTGGCCGTGCTCGCGAAGGACACCTGGACCGCGAAGAAGGGTCGCGACGCCCTTGAAGTCGTTTGGGACGAGTCGAGCGCGTTCAAGCTCGGCAGCGACGCGATCTTCGCCAAATATCACGAGCTCGCGAAGTCGCCCGGCGCGACCGCGCGCAAGGATGGCAATCCCGATGCCGCATTCGCGCCGCCGGCGCGCGTGCTGCGCGCCGCATACGACTTTCCCTACCTTGCGCACGCGGCGATGGAGCCTCTCAACTGCGTGGTGCGGTTCGGCAAGGACCACTGCGAGATCTGGAACGGCGAGCAGTTCCAGACCATCGACCAGATGAAGGTCGCCGCGCTGCTGGGCTTGAAGCCGGAGCAGGTGACTATCCACATGCTCTATGCGGGCGGCAGCTTCGGCCGGCGCGCGAACAAGGATTCGGACTACGTGGTCGAAGCGGCGAGCATCGCCAAGGCGATCGGCGGCCGTGCGCCGGTCAAGCTCGTATGGCTGCGCGAAGACGATACCAAGGGCGGCTACTACCGGCCCGCGTTCCACCACGTGCTCGAAGCCGCGCTCGACGCGCAAGGGCGGCTCACAGGCTGGCGCCATCGGCTGGTCGGGCAGTCGATCCTCACGGGCTCGGCGTTCGAGTCGATGATGGTGAAGGACGGCATCGATGTGGTGTCGGTGGAAGGCGCGGCGAACCTGCCCTACGCGATCGCGAACGTCGAGGTCGACCTGCACACGCCCAAGGACATCGGAGTGCCGGTGCTGTGGTGGCGCTCGGTCGGCTCGACGCACACGGCCTACTCGACCGAGACGTTTCTGGACGAAGTCGCCGCCGCAGTGGGCCAGGACCCGGTCGCGTATCGGCTCGCGTTGCTCGACAAACACCCGCGCCACGCCGGCGTGCTCAAGCTCGCGACCGAGAAGGCGGGCTGGAGCGTACCGCTCGCCGCAGGCGCAAGCGGCGACAAGCGCGGGCGCGGCGTCGCGGTGCACGAGTCGTTCAACACCTTCGTCGCGCAGGTGGCCGAAGTCACGGTCAAGTCCGATGGCAGCGTCAAAGTCGATCGTATCGTCTGCGCGGTGGACTGCGGCATCGCGGTCAACCCCGACAACGTGCGCTCCCAGGTCGAGGGCTCGGTAGGCTTCGGATTGTCGGCGGCGCTGCACGGCGCGATCACGCTCAAGGACGGCGTGGTCGAGCAGTCGAATTTCCACGAGTACGCGCCGATTCGGATCAACGAGATGCCGAAGGTCGAGGTCCACATCGTGCCCTCGACGGAAAAGCCCACCGGCATCGGCGAGCCCGGCGTGCCGCCGGTCGCGCCGGCGGTGGCGAATGCAATCGCCGCGGCCACGGGCAAGCGCGTGCGCAATCTGCCTATCAGTGCAGAGCAGATCAAAGGCTGATGGGCCTCGCCGACCCCGGCTGAATTTCGCGGTGGCGCCACTTTTGTTTGGGTTGTGCTTCTCCAGCCTGTGGCGCTCCGCCCGAGTACCTCGCGTGGATCCGCCGTTCACCGAAGTGCGCCGGGCCCACTGGGTGCTCGCAATCGTCGTTCTCGGCCTCGCCGGGTGCGCTTCCGATCTCCCGACGCGGCCGAACACTGCGGCGAAGGATGCGCCCTACGTCGGCGTATTCACCGGAGAGTTCGTCGACGGAAGGCCGCTCTATCGCTTTCCGAGTATCGAAGTCATCGGCTCGCGAAGCGGCGCATCGCACGCCCCGGGCGAGCTGGACGGCAGTTAACCCTTCGAGAAGCGCTCGCTGCTTCGAGGCGTGGGCCGGGGCCGCAGCCGACGCGGTTGCTAGGCGCGTCCTTGCGCGTAGAAGTTGTACATGCCGAGAAACGTGCCGGGATTGTCCACTTCGAATTGCGTCCAGCAGTTCAAATCGGCCCGTGCGAGCTCTCCCGGGTACCGCAGCGCATAGCGCTGCTGCACGGTGGAATCGACGTTGAACTTCAGGAAGTCGAGCTCGAGCTCTGCCAGGCACTCCTTGATCCGAGGCAGCGTGAAGCGGTGCTCCCTGGCATGGAACAGGAGGTCGCGGCAGCCGCTCGTGTCGTAGAAGTCCTCGAGGGCGGCGAGGCTTCGGAACGGACGCCATCGGTCGACCAATTGCAGGTCGAGCCGGAACCGGCGGATTCCTTCGGTTGTCGATCCGTAGCCCAGAGCGGCGATGAGTTCCCGAGCCGCAGCGATTTCGCGACGAGCAATCTCGCTGTAAAGACCGATCTGCATCACGCCGCCGGGCCGCAACAGCGAGCGAAGAATGCGCCACCCCGCGAGCGGGTCGTCGAGATGATGCAGCACGCCGACGCACTGGACGAAGTCGAACATCCTTCCGACGGATTCCAGCCGCAGAATGTCGGCCTGCGCGTACTCGATGTTCCCAACGCGCAGCTCCTGCGTTTTTCGCTTCGCGTAGGCGAGGCTCGCTGCGCTGAGATCGACCGCCAGAATCCTCGCCGCCGGAAACCTTCGCGCCGTTTGGATCGATTGCTGTCCCGTGCCGCAGCCGGCGATCAGCACGTCGGCCGTGTCGTCGCGACGCGAGAAGCGAGCGGGTTCGAGGCCGAGCTCGTTCGCGAGAAAGGCACGGTAGGGGAGCGCACCGTCGATCGAAGGCGACCTGACCCATCGCGGATACGGATGCTCCTCGTATTGGTCCCCCACCAATCTGGAGATCGCGTCGTCGATCGGGGTCAACCGCTGCAGCGTGGCGCGATAGTCGGCTTCCCGAGCGGGCTCCCTCACCTGCTGTGCGAACAGGCCGACCAGCGGCGGCTGCGTCATCGCACCCGACAGGCGCTGGCAATCGGGAAGCGAGGACAGTGGGAAATAGCAGGCAAACGCGGCGGCCCATCCGGCCGGCACCGGCATCGCTCCGGCGATTCGCTCGGAGATCGCGCCACGGAGCGCGTCGACGCCGTCGATCTCCTCGGTCGTGCAGTTGTAGACGTATTCGTTGATGAAGCACTGGCGCGCAATGGCGCAGCAGAAGCGCAACAGCGCCGAATCGGATTTCTCGGACGAGAGCGACGCTACGACATCGAGAAGGAGCGCGCGCCTCGCCAAGGTGAGGAAGTGCTCGAAATCCAGCCCGGCTGCCGGCGTGCTCTCGAGCACCGCGCCGAGCAGCTCATCGGATGCCAGGGCCGCCAGGCCTTCCGCTCCGAACAAGTCCTCCTTCGATAGCGGCGTCGGCCACGATGCGGCCGCACGTTCGATGCATCGACCGGCCTCGCGATTGGATTTGATCAGCGCCAGGCTCGCCGGAACGAGCTGCCCCGTGCGGCACCACGGATCGGACAGCGCACGGATCAGGTATTGCCGCACGAACCTGTTGTCGAGACTCGTCCCCGTCTTGACCAGGTGGACGAAGAGCGCTTTGGCGGCGGGGGTCTCCTTGGCCTGCAACGAGCGGACGCAGGCCTTCATCGCGTCCACCGGCTTCCCTTCCGCGACGAGCGTCCACGCGAGATCGTTGAGCCCATCGATCTTGCGGTCGGCCCGCTTCTGAGTCACTCGATCACCCTGTCCGCTCGCTGCAGCAGCAGCGGCGGGATCGTGATGCCGAGCGCGTTCGCGGTCTTCTTGTTGATGACGAGCTCGAACTTGTTCGATTGCGCAACCGGCAGATCGGCGGGCTTCGCGCCCTTGAGGATCTTGTCCATGTAGCCTGCGGCGCGGCGAAAGTTGTCGGCGACGTTAGGCGAACAGGACATGAGGCCGCCGGCATCGACGAACTCTCCCAACGCGTAGATACCCGGCAGCTTGTTCCTGCGCGCCGAGTCCACGATGCGGCTGCGCCCAGCGATCAACATCACGCCCGCCCGTAGCAGGAGCGCGTCCACGTGCGCCCGGGTAATGTCCGAGAACGCCCTGTCGAAATCATTCGGCGAGTTGACTGCGACCGGCTGCCTGGTCCGCCAGACCGGGGCGAGCCGGCGTTGCAAAGGCCCGTTGCCACCACTATAGCGGGCTCGAAGCGGTTCGATTCCGGCACTGAAACGACGGAAACGCGTGGACTGCGCTGGCGGCGTCTACGCCGGCAAGATGTCGTCGTCGCGGCGCAGGCGCCACGCCGCGTGGCGATCCGCTGGCGGAATCAGTAGGCTGGCGCATGAGCCTCAGCGCTCCCGCGGTCGATTATCGTCAACCGAACTGCCTCCCAACGCTGCGAGCTCTTTGTGGACCGCGTCGGACGCGGCTTCCAGCGTTGCCAGCGCCCGCCGAATCTCCTCGAGCGTCGCGACGTTCGGGTCCTCGCCTGCACCGACACGGCTCACGATCCGCGCAACTAAGTCCCTTTCGATTGCCGCAAGCCGCGCGGAATTTCTCGCCAGAATGCGCTCGGCTTCGCGCCGAAGGACGTAGTCGTCAACCATCGGAGTAGATAGGGCGTCGGTCAGGCTGGCCGCTGCGCGGCGCTTCGCGACCACGCTCATGATTATGAGCCGAGGTGAGCGCCCCGAGTCACTGCCCCGAGGCGACACCCGCGCGGACAGTGCAAGGCCGCCGCCCCTCCAAGGCCGACAAGAAAACGGCCCCGCTTGGGGGCCGCCATTCTTGCTGTTGGTGGAGGTGGGCGGAATCGAACCGCCGTCCGGAAATGCTCCACATCCGGGACTACATGCTTAGTCAGGTCATCGTGCTCTCGCCCCGCCGCCGTTGACCGACAGACGACGGCAGGACCAGTCACCTAGATTTAGCGCCTCGCCCAAGTGACCCGGGCGGGCGCGATCGCTCTGAATGTCCTCGCTGTGACTTTTTGAGGGTCACCCCGGCCGAGCGCTACCGGGTGCGAGGTCCGGCGGGATTAAGCCGCCAGAGCGTACGTTTCGTCGTTCGCAGTTAAATTTGCGAATGCAGCGGATTTACGAGGATCTGCCCCTCGGCATGCCCCGAGCTGCTTCGCCATCCCCGTCGAAACCAGTTCACCCCCGGGATAAATGCTGGGCGCCGCGCTCGTTCTGCCGAAATTATACACGATGGCCTTGGTACCGTTTCCGCACTCACGTGGTCACGACCGTATATCAGTTTCTCTCACCCGCCTGCGCAGTGCTCGAAGCCGCCGCGTACCGTTTGCTAAACTTGGACACCGACGGGTTCTGGGATCCCTACAGTTTGAGCGCTGCCCTACAAGACATGACTCGACAACGCTGGACCAACCGATGTTGGCCTCTGCTTCTCGTCGCCATGATGCTACCGGCGACGTGTGGAGCGGACTTTGAACTAACGGCCCCTGACGGCGACCGAATTCTACTCAAGGACGACGGTACGTGGGTTCGCTTGAAAAAAGAGGCGTCCGACGGGCCGAAGGAAGGCAGAGAGGCGGTGTTGCGCCTGGAGAGCAAGACTGAACTGGGGGTCGGGTGTCGTTACCTGTTGCGTCTTCAGAACGACTTCCCCTATGAAATTCGCAGCATCGTTCCGGCGTTTTTCGCATACCGGCCGAACGGTGTCATTTACGACACCCAGTCAGTCAACTTCAATACCGTGCGGCCTGGCGACTCTCAGACGCGGCAGATCCAGTTCCTGGGAATCGCCTGCAAGGATATCGCCCGCCTCCAGGTCGGCGGCGGCGACCGATGCGAATTGGGCGAGCTCGATCGATTTTCGAACGGGAAGGGTGAATGCCTATCCCGTGTACGCGTGGTCGCCAGCGATTTGGTGCAATTCGACAAGTAATCGGGTTGTTCCTCCAGGCGTTATATGTTCACACTTCATCCGAGTGCTTCGCTAGGTCAATAGGCTAGCCTCACCACCCTCAGCTCGCATGGCCCGCGCTAAAGGAAAGATCCGAATCGTCCCCGTAATTCTGTCCGGTGGCGCCGGCACGCGCCTGTGGCCGCTTTCGCGCGAGACCGCGCCGAAGCCGTCGATGCCGCTCCCGGACGGCGAGACGCTGCTCGCGAAAACCGCCGCTCGGGCGCTTGCGTTGCCGGGTGTCGAAGAGTTCGTAACCGTGACCAACCGCGAATACTACTTCCATACGCGGGATGCCTATGGCGGGCTGCACGGCGCGGCGGCGATGCGCATGTCGTTCCTGCTCGAACCATTCGGACGCAACACGGGCCCAGCCGTCGCGCTCGCTGCGCTTTGGGCGGAAGCGGCCATAGCGAAGGACGCCGTCCTGCTGGTGCTGCCGGCCGATCACCTCGTACGCAACCAGCGCGCATTCGCATCGGCCGTTGCTCAAGCTGCGCGGATCGCTGCGACCGGCAAGCTCGTCACCTTCGGCATCGCTCCCGAGCGTGCCGAGACGGGCTTCGGCTACATCGAGTGCGGCGACAAAGTGGCGAAGTCGAAGCCTCCCGCTTTCCGTGCGCGCCGCTTCGTCGAAAAGCCCCCGCTCGCGCGCGCTAAGAGGTACGTGGCTGCGGGGAACTACGTGTGGAACTCCGGGATGTTCTGCTTCACCCCGGCGGCGATCGTTGACGCGTTCGCTCGGCATGCGCCGGACGTTCTCGCTGCCGTGCGCCCTGCCGCGAATGCGCTATCGAGCCCGGAGAAGGGTCCCATGCTCGAGATCGACGCAAAGCTCTTCGACCCCGCACCCAACATCTCGCTCGACTACGCGGTGATGGAGAAGGCAGCGAAGGCCGGCCAGGTCGTCGTCGTCCGCGGAGCGTTCGACTGGAACGATATCGGTTCGTGGCAGGCGGTCGCCGATCTCGCCCCGGCCGATGCACAGGGCAACCATGGACAGGGCGAGCGCGTCGCGATCGGTACGCGACGAACGTACGTAAACGCCGGCGATCGCCTGGTCGCGACTGTCGGCGTCGAGGATTTGGTGATCGTGGACACCGCCGACGCTGTTCTCGTCGCCCATCGCGACCACCTGCAGCGCGTAAAGGACGTGGTCGGTGAGCTGAAGGCGCGCGGGCACGACTCATACCGACTGCACAAAACCGTCGCGCGGCCGTGGGGCGCCTACACGGTGCTGCAGGAGGGCCCGGGATTCAAGATCAAGCGGATCGAAGTGAAATCCGGGGCCGCGCTCTCCCTGCAACTGCATCACCGCCGCAGCGAGCACTGGGTGGTCGTCGCGGGCCTCGCCAAGGTCACACGCGACGACGAAATCTTCGAGGTGGCCGCGAACGGATCGACGTACATTCCGGTCGAGACGCGTCATCGCCTGGAAAATCCGGGCAAGGAGCCGCTTGTGATGATCGAGGTCCAGTGCGGCGACTACCTGGGCGAGGACGACATCGTCCGCTACGACGACAGGTACGGGCGCGCGCAGGGCTGACGCGCTCGCGGTAATTGTCAACAATGTTGACAATCGGGAATGGGCGCAGGGACGATCGGGCATCGCGGGATCTGCCGCGTGCAGGAAATCGTCGCTGACCCTGTTCAGCCGCTTCCGCGCATCGCGAGCATCGCGCGGAACACCGCCGGATCGTTCCACGGGATATCGGTGCGCGCGCTCGTGAGGTACGGGCTTTCCGGGTCGCGCAACCATTCCTGAGGAAACTCCGCGATCAGGTGCTGCTCTCCGGGCGGGATGTCCGTGCGCCCGGTCGGCGCTCTGCCCTCGAGCGCAGCAGCGAGCGCTCCGCAGACATCGACGCCGACCAGGCCGCCGAGCTGGAGACCGTTCGTCACGCGGCGATTGATCTCGATGAGATAGACCTCCCCCGTGCGCTCGTGCTCGATGAATTCCGGCCCGAAGAAACCGCTGATGCCGAAACCGGCCGCCAGCAGCGCCGCGAAGCGATTCGCTTCCGGCGAATGCCGGCAGCGAACGACGGTGGACGGACCGGTCGCCGAGCTTCGCAGCAAAACTTCCCGCGTCATTCCGGCGCGCGCCACGCCGCGCCACGCCGCGACGGCTCGCAACAGGCCGCGGCCCGGAATCCGCGCCTGAATCAGCAGTCCTCCCGAGTCCCACGGCGCGCTCCACTCTATCGTCGGCGCGTTGCTCGAGAGCTTCGCGAACGCGCGCTCGAGCCGCTCGTCCTCGCGCACGATCTCGACCGCCTGACCGGCGGTTCCGAACCCGCGCTTGAGCACCACGGGATAGCCGTTCGCGGCTGCGAACGCGCGCGCCGCCGCAAGGTCCGAGACGACGGCATGACGAGGCACGCGCACGCCGAGCGCTTCGGCCGCTGCAGGCACGAGCGTCTTGTCGATGCTCGCGCGATAGTGCTCGGGGTCGCCCAGCGAATCGACGATCAGTGCGCTCAGCTCCTTGCGCAGCATTGAGTCGATGTCTTCGGGCGGAGACTCGACGAACAGCATCATCAGATGCAGCGCCGCGTCGTCGCAGGGAACGATCAGGCGCGGACGGCGCGCCTCGACCGTAGCCGCAACGAGTCGAGCCCACTGGCGCGGAGTCGCCGTGTCGGGCAGCGGCGTGAACGCCGCGACGAAGCGGCTTTGCGCTACCAGCGCCTCCTTCGGCGCGACCAGCGCGACGTCGAAGCCTGCGCGACCTAGCTCGTACGGGAGGCGTGCCGGACTCGCCCATTGGGTGGCCGTCGCCGCCAGCAAGATCGGGATTCCCACGGGCGTGCCTCGATGGCTTGTTCAGGCCGAAACGTCCAAATCGATCTGGCTTCAGGCCGAAACGTCCGGATCGACCTGGCTCAGGCCGAAACGTCGGGATCGATCTGGCGCTCGAGCCAGGCGATCTGGTCCTTGAGCAGCAGCTTGCGGCGCTTGAGCCTCGTCACCTGCAGCTCGTCACGCCGGGGATCCTGGGCGAGGTGCTGGATGACCGCGTCGAGGTCGCGGTGCTCGACTTTGAGCGCGACGAGCCGCTGCATCAGCGCGACCCGGTCCGCATTGCCGATATCGGCCATGGATCTCGCGCGGAGCCTCGACGCGCGCCCCGCCTCCTGTCAGTCGATCCCTGCCGGCAGCGGCGCGCCCCTGCGCCCGAGCCGGCTCGTGATCCCGATACCCGAGAGGATAAGCGCAATGCCGCTGACATGAAACAGGGCGAGCCGCTCGCCCAGGAACACCCACGCGAGCAGTACGCCGAACACGGGCATCAGGTGCACGAAAAGCCCCGCCACGCTCGGTCCGACTTCGCTGACGCCCTGGTTCCAGAAGATGTAGGCGAGCACCGACGAAAAGAGCGCGACGGCGGCGATCGCGGCGACGTTCGCCGGCGTGACGACCATGTGCCGGCCGATCGCGAGCTCCATCGCGAAGGCCGGCAGCACGGCAAGGTCGCCGACAACCATCAACGCGAACAGAAACGTCAGCATGTGCAGCCCTTGCGGACGCCAGCGCAGGCCGATCGTGTAGAACGACCACATCGCCATCGCGAGGATCAGGAGGAGGTCGCCGCCGTTCAGCGTGAACGACGCGAGCACCTCGAGGCTTCCGCGCGTCAGGATCATCACGACGCCGGCGAGCGACACGCCGACCCCGGTGAGCTGAAGGCGGGTGAGGCGCTCGTGGAGGAGGATCCACGACAGCGTGATCACCATCACCGGGATGAACGAGTTCAGGATCAGCGCGTTCGTCGCCGTCGTGTAGTTGAGCCCGAGATAGGACAGCGCGTTGTGCGTGCCGACGCCGATCACACCGAGCACGAGCAAGGGCTTCCAGCCGCGGCGCACGATCGGCCAATCGCGGCGAACGTGCCGCCACGCGAACGGCGCCAGCATCAGGATGGCGAAGAACCACCGCAGGAACGTCATCGTCATCGGCGGAATGTCGGCCGAAAGGCCGCGCCCGGCGACGGTGTTGCCCGCCCAGAACAGCGGCGTGAGCGTCAGGAGCAGATACGGATTCGCGCTCGCGAGCGCAAAGACCTTCTTCGGCACGCGCTAATTATCGCACGAGGGGCCCCGGTATAATTCGTGCTTCGTTCGTCCGTCCGTTGCACGTGCCACCGGCCAACCCCGCCGCCGGGCAGGCGGCTGCGGCCGGGAAGGCGCCCCAAAGCCCTTCCGCTGCATCCGGCGCCATCGCCGCCGCGCCCGCGACTTCCGCACCCGCAGCGAGCGCTTCCATGCTCGCTGCGATGCCCTCGCTCGTCCCGCAGCTGCCGCAACCGGGACGCAAGCTTCACTCGGCGCCCTTCGTCGAATCTGCCGATTCTCTCGCGCTCGCGCAACTCGCCGAAGCTTGCGCCGCGGAGAAGCGCCTTTTGGTGGTCGCCGCCGCCGATGCGCTCGCCGCGCAGCGTATCGCCGACGAGCTGCCCTGGTTCGCTCCCGGACGCGACGTCGTGCTGCTCCCCGACTGGGAAACGCTTCCCTACGATCATTTCTCGCCGCACCAGGACCTCGTCTCGCAGCGTCTCGCGACGCTCTATCGCGTCTCGCGCGGCGAATGCGACGTGCTCGTCGTCGCGGCGACGACCGCGCTCTATCGCCTGGCGCCGCCCGACTACCTCGCGGCGTTCACGTTCTTCCTGAAGCGGGGCTCGAGGCTCGACGTCGACGCGCTGCGCTCGCAACTCGCGCTCGGCGGCTACCAGCATGTGACGCAGGTCGTGTCGCCCGGTGAGTTCAGCGTGCGCGGCGGGCTGATCGACCTCTATCCGATGGGCAGCGCGCTTCCGTTTCGGCTCGACCTCTTCGGCGACGACATCGAGACGATCAAGACATTCGACTCCGACACGCAGCGAACGCTCTATCCGGTGCCCGAGATCCGTCTGCTGCCGGCGCGCGAGTTTCCCGTCGACGAGGCGGCGCGCACGCGCTTTCGCGGCCGCTATCGCGAAGTCTTCGAAGGCGACCCGCTGCGCTCGCCGCTCTACAAGGACGTGAGCAACGGCGTCATGCCGGGCGGAATCGAGTACTACCTTCCGCTCTTCTTCGAGCGGACGGCAACCCTCGCCGAGTATCTGCCGGAAAGCGCGGCGATCGCGCTGGTCGGTGACGTTGCCAACGCGATCAGGCAGTTCTGGCATGACACCGAAGCGCGTTACAGGCTGCTGCGCGGCGACCATTCGCGGCCGCTCCTTCCGCCGACCGAAGTGTTTCTCGCGCCCGATGCGTTCAACGCGTCGATCAAGACGCATGCGCGGATCGAAATTCCGGTAGCTCCCGCGGGTGCGGCCGACGACGCGGACGGCGCGAAGGTCGCCAAGCTTCCGTCGGTGCAGGTCGATCGGCGCGCCGACGATCCGCTCGCCGAGTTGAAGCGCTACGTCGCCGCCGGCGACAAGCGCGTGCTGATCTGCGCCGAAAGCGCGGGCCGGCGCGAGACGATGCAGCAATATTTCGCGGAGTACGGGCTCGCTGTTCCGCCCGCCGACGACTGGCGGACATGCGCGTCGGGCGGTCCCTCGCCGGCGCTCGTCGTCTCGCCGCTCGCGTCGGGATTCGCATGGCCCGCGGCGAAGCTCGCGTTCGTCACTGAAGCCGAGCTCTACGCGGGTGTCGTCCGCCGCGGGCGGCGCGATACCGCGCGCCGCTCTAACGTCGACACGATGCTGCGCGACCTCTCCGAGGTGCGCATCGGCGATCCCGTCGTGCACGAGGAGCACGGCATCGGACGCTACCTCGGCCTCGTCGCGATGGATCTCGGCGAAGGGCCGACCGAGTTCCTGCAGCTCGTGTACGCGAACGACGCGAAGCTCTACGTCCCGGTCGCGAACCTGCACCTGATCGGACGCTACAGCGGAGCTTCGCCCGAAGCGGCGCCGCTGCACGAGCTCGGCGGCAAGGAATGGGACAAGGCGAAGAAGCGCGCCGCGCGTCAGGCGCACGACACGGCAGCCGAGCTTCTCAATCTCTACGCGCAGCGCGCAGCGCGCGTCGGCCGCGCGTTCAAGTTCAGCCAGCACGATTACGAGGCGTTCGCCGAAGGTTTCGGCTTCGAGGAGACGCCCGACCAGCAGGCGGCGATCGAAGCGGTCATCCGCGATCTGACCGAAGCGAAGCCGATGGATCGGCTCGTCTGCGGCGACGTGGGCTTCGGCAAGACCGAAGTCGCGCTCCGCGCCGCCTTCGTCGCGCTTGCCGACGGCGCGCAAGTTGCGGTGCTTGCGCCGACTACGCTTCTCGCCGAGCAGCACTTCCAGGTGTTTGCCGACCGCTTCGCCGAGCTGCCGGTGAAGATGGTCGAACTCTCGCGCTTCCGAACGCCCAAGGAGGTCAAGGCCGCGCTCGAAGGCCTCGCCGCCGGCAAGATCGATCTCGTGATCGGCACGCACAAGCTGATCCAGTCCGACGTCAGGTTCAAGAACCTGGGGCTCGTCGTCATCGACGAGGAGCATCGCTTTGGCGTCCGCCAGAAGGAGCAGCTCAAGAAGCTCCGCGCCGAGGTCGACGTGCTGACGCTCACTGCGACACCGATCCCGCGCACGCTCGCGATGTCGCTCGAGGGGATCCGCGACTTTTCGGTGATCGCGACGGCGCCGCAGCGCCGGCTCGCGATCAAGACGTTCGTCTCCGCGTACTCGCGCGGAATCATCCGCGAGGCGGTGCTGCGGGAACTGAAGCGCGGCGGGCAGATGTACTTCCTGCACAACGACATCGACACGATCAACACGACGGCCGAGCGGCTCGGCGAGCTCGTTCCCGAGGCGCGGATCGCGATCGCGCACGGCCAGATGGCCGAGCGCGAGCTCGAGCACGTGATGCGCGAGTTCTACGCCCAGCGCGTGAACCTCCTCCTCTGCTCGACGATCATCGAGAGCGGGATCGACGTGCCCACGGCGAACACGATCATCATCGAGCGCGCCGACCGCTTCGGCCTCGCGCAGCTCCACCAGCTCCGCGGCCGCGTCGGGCGCTCGCACCACCAGGCGTACGCGTACCTCCTCACCCCGGCCGAGGAAGCCCTCTCGGCGCAGGCGCGCAAGCGCCTCGAGGCGATCCAGATGATGGAGGACCTGGGTTCGGGGTTCTTCCTCGCGATGCACGACCTCGAGATTCGCGGCGCCGGCGAAGTCCTCGGCGAAGCGCAATCGGGCGAGATGCAGGAAGTCGGATTTCAGCTCTATGCGGACATGCTCCGCGCCGCGGTCTCCGCGCTGAAGGCCGGTCGCGAGCCGGATCTCGCGGCGCCGCTCGGCGTGGCGACCGAGATCAACCTGCACGTGCCCTCGCTGCTGCCGGAGCGCTACTGCAGCGACGTCCACGAGCGGCTCGTTCTGTACAAGCGCTTTGCCAATTGCGAGAGCGCCGACGAGCTCGATCTCATGCAGGAGGAGCTCGTCGACCGCTTCGGCTCGCCGCCCGAGCCGGCGCAGGCGCTGATCGCATGCCACCGGCTGCGACTCGTCGCAAAGCCCAAGGGGATCGCCAAGGTCGACGCGAGCGCCGAGCGCACGACGCTGCAATTCGTCCCGCATCCGCCGTTCGACCCGGCCTCCCTCATCGCGATCATCAAGAACGACGGCCGCGTGCGCTTCGCCGGCCCCGATCGCGTCCGGATCGACCGCGCCGCGCCCGCACTCGCCGAGCGCGTGGCGCTCGTGAAAGAGTTCATCGGAAAGCTCGCATGAGTGCGGCGGGCGAAGCCCGGCGATGCAGGCCGCAAGCGACGCGCCTGCCGCCGCAGGTCCACGTGTTCGTACGCGACTGGCTGTCGTCGAACAACGTCCTGCTCAAGAGCCGCGACGGTCACGTGCTGATCGATTCGGGCTACTCCACGCATGCGCCGCTCACGCTGGCGCTGCTCGCTTCGGAGCGCGGATTGGACGGCGCGCCACTCGCGCTCGTCGCCAATACGCACTGCCACTCCGACCACGTCGGCGGCAACGCGGCGATCGCCCGGCGCTACGGTTGCCCGATCGCGGTTCCCGAGGCCGAAGCGCCATCCGTGAGACGCTGGGACGGGAAGGCGCTGCTCCACGACTACTGCGATCACCGCGTCGAGCGGTTCGCCGTCGATCACGAGATCGCCGCGGGCTCGCGCCATCTTCGCGGAGAGGGTCGGCCTCTATCGCGATCTCAACGCGATGTACTTTCAGCTGCCGCCCGCGGAGCTCGCCGCGATGCTCGCCCGCGAGCTCGTGCAATCCGGAGCGGCAAAGCGCGCCGACGGCGCTCTCGTGCCGACCCGGACGTGATTCGCTAGAATGGCGGGCCCGCTGGCATCCGCGGCTGCAGTAAGGCTGCCCGCCGGCGGAATGAATCGACTCATCCGCTGTTTGCTTTCGGATTCGCCCGGCTCGCCGACCATGAACAACAACACGATGCGACCCATTTCGGCGGCGCCTCGATGCGGCGCGCGGCCGGCGAACCGCCACCCGCAGCTGTGAACGCGCTGCTCGACCACCCCGCGGTCCAGGGCGGCGCGGCGCCGCTCGTCGTCGCGCTGATGGTCGCGGCGATCTTCGCCCGCACGCGCTTCGCGTGGATCGCGATCCTCGCCGCGTACGCGACGATGGTCGCGCTCACCACGGGCTTCGCGTTCTCGCCGCTCACCGCCGGCCGCAAGACGATTCTCGTGGGTCTCGTCGCCCCCATCATCGGCCTCGTGCTCGACCTGCTGCCTCGCACGTCGAAGACCGTCGTATCGGCGGCCTGCGTTGCCGCGGGCGCGGTGTCCGTCTGGGTATTCATGTCGATCCTGCATCAGCGCGACGGAATGGCCGCGGTCGCGATGGGCGTGGGCATCGCGCTGTTCGTCGCCATCCTCGTCGGCCTCACGTTACGGCTGCGTGGCGACGGCCTGCGCGCGGGTGCCGTCGGGCTCGGCCTGGGTCTTGCGACCGGCATCTCCGGATTGCTGTCGGCCTCGATCGGCTATCTGCTCGCCGGGGTCTCGATCGCCGCGGGCTCTGGAGCCATGCTGCTCACCCAGGTGCTGCTCTCCCGCAATATCACCGCCGGTCTTCTGGGCACCTTGACTGTGGGGATTCTCGCGGCGCTCTTCGCCGTCGGCTCGGTCCTGCTTGCCGAGCTGCATTGGTACGCGCTGCCGTTGCTGCTGCTCGTTCCGCTCGCGGTCATGCTGCGGGCTCCCGAAAGGGCTCCGCTCATCGTGCGCGCAGCGGTCCTCGTCGCCTATGCGCTCGTCGCCGCCGCTCTGCCCATTCTCGTCGTGTGGTTCGCACCGCACGGATAGCCCCCGCTCAACCCAGGAGGTCGTCATGCCCAAAGCTCTCGCCGTACTCGTTCTCGCCGGTGTTCCGCTCGTCGCCGCGGCGGCCCCGGACGCCTTTACGATCGATCCCTTCCACAGCTCGGTGCTGTTTGCGATCGATCACCTGGGGCTGTCGACGGTGCACGGGCGCTTCGACAAGTTCGCGGGCAAGTTCTCGCTCGATCGTGCCGCGAAGAAGGGCGAGGTCGAGCTCACGATCGATACGGCATCGGTCGACACCAACGACAACGACAAGGGAAGCCGCCAGCGCTCGCGCGACGAGCACCTGCGCTCGGCCGATTTCTTCAACGCCGCCGAGTTCCCGAAGATGACTTACAAGTCGACGAACGTCGTTTTCTCGGGCGACAATCCGACGACGATCGAGGGCAATCTCACGCTTCTGGGCGTGACCAAGCCGGTAACGATCAAGCTCGAGCGGTTCAAGTGCAGTGCCGCGACGGCCACGGCGAAGGAGCGCTGCGGCGGCGACGGCACCGGCAAGGTCAAGCGGTCGGATTTCGGAATGTCGCGCGGAATCCCGCAGATCGGCGACGAGCTCGTACTGACGGTCTCGTTCGAGGCAAACAAGGACTGACGCGCGGCTGGCGCGCGTCGCCGGCACTCACGCACCGTCGAAAGATGCTGCCATGACGTCCTCGCCTTTGCATGCGCTCCGTGGCCTCTTCGCGGCGCTCGCGCTCGCCGCCTTCACCGCTTCGGCGCTCGCCCAGGGCGGGCCGCCCGCAGCTCCGGCTCGCGACGTCGTCGACACGTACTTCGGCATCTCCGTCCACGATCCGTATCGCTACATGGAGGATCTCAAGAGCCCGGATGCCGCGAAGTGGGTCAAGGCACAGGCCGAATACGCGCGCAAGACGCTCGACGGGATCCCGGGGCATGCGGCGCTGCTCAAGCGAATCGCCGAGCTCGGCGACGCTGCGGCTGCGCGCGTTTCCGGCGTGCAGCTGAACAACGGCGCGTATTACTACCTCAAGCGGACCGCGAACCAGAACATCCCGCGCCTCTACATGCGCGTCGGGCTCACCGGCAAGGAGCGGCTGCTCGTGGATCCCGAGGCGATCAAGGCCAAAGGCGGCGAGCATTACGCGATCGATTACTTCGCACCGTCGTTCGACAACCGCTATCTCGCCTACGGCATCTCGGAGGGAGGATCCGAGGACAGCGTCCTGCACGTGATCGAAGTCGCAACGGGCAAGGAGACCGGTGACGTCATCGACCGCGCACAGTTCGGGTCGCCCTCGTGGGACGACGCGAATCGCCTGATCTACAACCGGCTGCGCAAACTCGCTGCCGACGCGCCCAAGTCCGACAAGTACCTGAAGAGCAGCGCCTTCGTGCACGTGCTCGGCACCGATCCCGAAAAGGACCGCGCGATCCTCGGGCCCGGCGTCTCGCCGGACCTGGTCGGCGATCCGCTGGCCGTGCCGTTCGTGTCGACCGCACCGGGATCGCCGTTCGCGATCGCCATCGTCGGCAACGGCAATCAGCGCGAGTTCAGCTTGTATGTCGCGCGCGCCGCCGAGATCGCCGACGGCGTTCCGGCATGGCGGCGCATCGCGGGGCTCGACGACCAAGTGACCGACGCCGCGCTGGTCGGCAGCACGCTGTATCTGATGACGCACAAGAATGCGCCGCACTTCAAAGTCGTGCGCGTCGATCCGTCGAAGCCCGACCTCGCGTCGGCGTCCGTCGTCGTTCCGGCGAGCGACGCCGTGATCACCGGAATTGCCGCGGCGAGCGATGCGCTCTACGTCCGCCGGATGAAGGGCGGAGTGAGCGACCTCGTCCGCGTCGAGCATTCGCCCCATGCGAAGTCCGCGCCGGTCAAGCTCGCATTCGACGGCGATATCGACGCTCTCGCCACCGACCCCCGCCTGCCGGGCGTGATATTCGATACCGGCGCCTGGACGCGCTTCGGCGGCTACTACGCCTACGATCCGAAGACCGCCAAGGTCGTCGACACGAAGCTCCAGCCGCAAGGTCCGTTCGACAACCCGACCGACCTCGTCTCGCTCGAAGTGAAGGTCAAGTCCCACGACGGGACGATGGTGCCGCTCTCGATCGTCCACAAGAAAGGGATGAAGCTCGACGGCACGAACCCGACGATCCTCTACGGATACGGCGCGTACGGAATCTCGCAGACGCCGTCCTTCAGCCCGCAATACCTCGCATGGTTCGAGCGCGGCGGCGTCTTCGCCGTCGCGCATGTGCGCGGCGGCGGCGAGAACGGCGAGGAGTGGTACAAGGGCGGCTACCAGCAGACGAAGCCCAACACCTGGCGAGACGCAATCGCCTGTGCCGAGTGGCTCGTCGCGCAGCGCTACACGTCGCCTTCGATGCTCGCGATCGAAGGCGGCAGCCAGGGCGGCATCTTTGTCGGACGCTCGATCACCGAACGCCCCGATCTCTTCGGCGCGGCGATCGACGAAGTGCCCGTGTCGGACGCGATCCGCTCGTCGTCCGAGGCGCTCGGCGAGATCGACAAGACCGAGATAGGAACGACCGATACCGAGGCCGGATTCCGCGCGCTGCTCGCGATGAGCCCGTACCACCACATCACCGACGGGACGAAATACCCGGCGGTGCTCGTGGTGACGGGCATCAACGATCCGCGGGTCGAGGCATGGCAGGCGGCGAAGATGGCGGCGCGGCTGCAGGCGGCGACGGGGAGCGGCAAGCCGGTGCTGCTACGCGTCGACTTCGACGCCGGGCACGGCTACGGATCGACGAAGAAGCAGCGCAACGAGGAGCTCGCCGACATCCTCGCATTCCTGCTCTGGCAACTCGGCGTCAAGGGCTACGGACCGTAGCACTCGTTCAAGGCAGTGCGTCAGTCGCCGCGAACCGTGCCTTCGCGTCGCGGATCGGCGCCGCCGATCCAGCCGTCCTTCGTGTGCACGATCGCCTGCGTGCCGCTCGTCTGCACGATCACGCGCGTCTGGTGACCGAGCGCACGGAGCTTCGGCTCGAGCGCCTCGGCCCACGCGCCGGCCTCGAGCTCGGTGGGGCCGTTGCGGCTGCCGAAGTTCGGCAGCGCCGTCGCCGCCTGTGGATCGAGCCCCCAATCGAGGACTGCGACAAGCGCCTTGACGACATAGTTGATGATCGCCGGCCCGCCAGGGGATCCGGTGATCATGTAGATCTTCCCCGAGCGGTCGTACACGATCGTCGGTGACATCGACGAGCGCGGCCTCTTCCCCGCGTCGACCCGGTTGGCGACGGGTTCTCCGTCTGCGATCGGCACGAACGAAAAATCGGTCAGCTCGTTGTTGAGGAGGAATCCACTCTCCGTCATCAGGTGGCTTCCGAAGCCGTATTCGATCGTCGCCGTCATCGCGACCGCGTTCCCTTCGGCGTCGACGATGCTCATGTGCGAGGTCGACGGGAACTCGGGCGTGGCGGAATCTCCCGAGGCGACGCGCTCGAGGCTCGCCCGAGCGGGAGGCGTCCCCGGTTGCACGCGGCCAAGGCTCGCGTCCGGGCGTATCGAGCGCGAACGCTCCAGCAGGTAGTCGCGATCGAGAAGCCCGTTGGGTGGAGTGTAGAAGGCGGGATCGGCCATGTATACACTGCGGTCGGCATACGCGAGCCGTCCGGCTTCGCTGATGAAGTGAACGCTCCAGAAGCCCGCAGGCTCCATCGACTTCATGTCGAATCGCTCGAGCATGCCGAGGATCTGCAACACCGTGGGCCCGCCGGAAGACGGCAGGGGCATTCCGCAGACACGGTACGTGCGATAGTTGCCGCACACCGGCTCGCGAATCTCGACCTTGTAGCCGGCGAGGTCGGCGAGCGTCATGTCGCCCGGGTTCGCGGGGTCGGTGGTCACCGTGGCGACGATGTCGCTCGCGATTTGTCCTTCGTAGAACGTCTTCGCGCCGCCGGCGGCGATCTTGCGCAGCGTCGCCGCGTAAGCGGGATTTCTGATCGTTCGCCCGACGGGGATCGGATTGCCCAGGAAATCGTAGAAGTAGGCGCGGGCCCGAGGCTGCACGAAACGCTGCTCGGCCGCAATCAGTACGTTGAGGCGAGGCGATACCGGGAAGCCGTTCTCGGCGAGATCGATCGCCGGTGCGAAGAGCTTCGCCCACGGGAGTCGTCCATGCCGCTTGTGCACTTCGGCGAGCAGCGCAACCGTTCCCGGAACGCCCACCGATTTCCCGCCGATGACCGCCGAGAAGAAGGAGAGCGGCTTGCCGTCGCCGTCGAGAAAGCGGTCGGGCTTTGCCGCAGCGGGCGCCGTCTCGCGGCCGTCGTACGCGATCAGCTTGTTTCGCATCGCGTCGTGTACCAGCATGAACCCGCCGCCGCCCAGTCCCGACGATTGAGGCTCGACGAGGCCCAGCACGAGCTGCACGGCGATCGCGGCGTCGACGGCGCTACCGCCCGCGCGCAGGATCGCGTAGCCGGCATCGACGGCGAGAGGGTTCGCCGCAGCCACCATGAATCGCCGGGCCGCGACCGGCTTTCGGTCGTGCCAGCCGGAAGGGACTTCGGGCGGCTCGTCCTGCGCGAGGCCGAGGACCGACCACGACGCGAGCGCCGCGATCAGGAAGCGCGAACGGCGCACCGAGCGCGCCGATGTCATCGCGACACGCGCGCTCGGCATCGAACCGCGAACTACTTCTTCGGCGCGTCCTTCGGAGCTTCGGCTGCGGGCGCCGTTGCTGGAGCTGAGGGTGCAGGGGCCGGCGCGGACGCCGACGGCGCCGCAGCAGGCGCCGATGCCGGAGCGGCCGCAGGTGTCGCGGGAGCGGCCGCCGGCTCGGACGTCGCTGCCGGCGCCGACACTGCGGCCGGGGCGCTCACCGGCGCCGCTATCGGCTTCGCCGCATAGATGCCGCCGAGCAGCGGCACGATCATCAGCGCAACGATGTTGATGATCTTGATCAGCGGATTGACGGCGGGACCCGCGGTATCCTTGTACGGATCGCCGACGGTGTCGCCCGTCACGGCAGCCTTGTGCGCATCGGAGCCCTTGCCGCCGTGATGGCCGTCTTCGATGTATTTCTTCGCGTTGTCCCACGCACCGCCGCCCGTGGTCATCGAGATCGCGACGAAGAGGCCCGTGACGATCGTGCCCATCAGCAGGCCGCCCAACGCCTGGGGACCGAGCGCCAGACCCACGATCACCGGCACGAGCACCGGCAACAGCGACGGAACGATCATCTCCTTGATCGCCGCCTTGGTCAGCATGTCGACGGCCACCCCGTACTCGGGCTTCGCCGTGCCTTCCATGATGCCCTTGATCTCCTTGAACTGGCGGCGCACTTCGACGACGACCGCACCTGCCGCACGTCCCACCGCCTCCATCGCCATTGCGCCGAAGAGATACGGGATGAGCCCACCCAGGAAGAGGCCGACGATCACCTTGTAGTTCGACAGGTCGAACGAAACGCCGATGTCGGCGGTCTCGAGCGCGTGCGTGTAGTCGGCGAACAGCACCAGCGCGGCAAGCCCCGCCGATCCGATCGCGTAGCCCTTGGTCACCGCCTTCGTCGTATTGCCGACGGCGTCGAGCGGATCGGTGATCGCGCGCACCGAGTCGGGGAGCTTCGCCATCTCGGCGATGCCGCCGGCGTTGTCGGTGATCGGGCCGTAGGCGTCGAGCGCGACGATGATGCCCGCCATCGACAGCATCGACGTGGCCGCGATGGCGATGCCGTAGAGTCCAGCGAGCAGGAACGACACCCAGATCGCGATGCAGACGGCGATCACCGGCAGCGCGGTCGCCTTCATCGAGACGCCGATGCCTGCGATGATGTTCGTCGCGTGGCCGGTGGTCGACGCCTGCGCGACGTGGCGCACCGGGCTGAATTCCGTTGCCGTGTAGTACTCGGTGATGACGACCATCGCGGCAGTGAGCGCGAGGCCGACCAGACCCGAGCCCCACAGCCGAAGCACGGTGAGCTCCGGGTTCGTCTCGGTGATGCCGCCCATCCAGCGATAGGTGATGTACAGGAAGCCAGCCGCCGAAATCACGCCGGCGACGATCAGCCCGCGGTAGAGCGCGTTCATGATCTTGCCCCCGGGGCTGGCCTTCACGAAGAAGCAGCCGATGATCGACGCGAGGATCGACCAGCCGCCGAGCACGAGCGGATAGGTGACCGCCGCTTCGGCATTCGACTTGAGCAGCAGCGCGCCGAGGAGCATCGTCGCGACGAGCGTGACCGCGTACGTTTCGAAGAGGTCCGCAGCCATCCCCGCGCAGTCGCCGACGTTGTCGCCGACGTTGTCGGCGATCACTGCCGGGTTGCGCGGATCGTCTTCGGGGATGCCCGCCTCGACCTTGCCGACGAGGTCGGCGCCGACGTCCGCGCCCTTCGTGAAGATCCCGCCGCCGAGACGCGCGAAGATCGAGATCAGCGAGCCGCCGAACGCAAGCCCGACCAGCGGCTCGATCGCGTGGTGCAGGCCGTCCTGCATGAGGTTTGGCGCGCCGCGCGCGGAGCCGATGAGGAACCAGTAGAAGCCCGCGACGCCCAGGAGGCCGAGGCCGACGACGAGCATGCCGGTGATCGCGCCGCCGCGGAAGGCTATCGCGAGCGCTTCGTTGAGGCCCGTGCGCGCGGCTTCCGCGGTGCGCACGTTCGAGCGCACCGACACGTTCATCCCGATGTAGCCCGCGAGGCCGGAGAGAATCGCGCCGACGGCGAAGCCGGCCGCTGTCGCACCGCCGAGGAACCACCAGATGACGATGAACAACAGCACGCCGACGATGCCGATCGTCATGTACTGGCGGTTGAGGTACGCCTTTGCGCCCGCCTGGACCGCTGCGGCGATTTCGCGCATCCGGTCGTTTCCGGTCCCCTTCGCCATGATCCAGCTCGTGGACACGATGCCGTAGACGACCGCCGCTACCGCGCAGAGGAGCGCGAAAATGACCCCTGTGGACATTGCTGACTCTCCCTAACCCGTAAAAGATCGCAAGAAGCCGTGGCGAAACTGCGGCGCGGGGCCTGTGGTCGACCCTCGCCCGGGGCACGAGCCTTTTCGGCCCCAGCCCGAGCGTTTCGACGGCTGCGGAGGCGACCGGCGAGAGCGGGTCGCCGCCTCAAGAAACAGGTAATTATGCCAGCTTCGGCAGGCCCAAGTCGAGCCGAGCGTTGGCGTTCGACCGTGCGCCGACCGACCGCCCGCGCGGCGGTTGCGCCCTTTCCGCCGCGAAGGCCCGGGATCGCTCGGGTCAGATCTTGAATTCGGTTCCGAGCTTCTTCGGCACCGCGACGTTCTTGAGCCGTGCGTAGCGCGGTACGCCATCCTTGAACGGCGGGAACGTTTCGCCGCGGATGAGCGGAGCGAGGTAGGCGCGCGCCTTCGCGGTGATGCCGAAGCCGTCGGCGGTGACGAAGTCGCGAGGCAGCTTCTTCTCGACGTTGGCGACCTTGTCGAGCGGAACGGCCTCGATCCGCCAGCGATAAGGCGAGTCTGACCTGCGCACGATCGCCGGCATCACCGCGTTCTGACCGGAGACCGCGAACTGCACCGCAGCCTTGCCCACGGCGTAGCTGTGCTCGAGGTCGGTCTTCGACGCGATGTGGCGGGCGGCCCGCTGCAGGTAGTCGGCCACCGCCCAATGGAATTTGTACTTGAGCCGATCCCTCACGATGCCCGCGACGAGCGGTCCCACGCCGCCCAGTTGCGCGTGTCCGAATGCATCCTTGGTGCCGGCTTCGGCCATCAGCTTGCCCCCGGAATTGCGCAAGCCTTCCGAAACGCCGACGCAGCAATAGCCGTGGCGCTCGACGTTCGCCGCAACGGCGGCCGTGAACGCCGCTTCGTCGAACGGGATCTCGGGGAATAGCAGGATCAGCGGAATCGGCGTCGAGGCGTCCTGCGCCATCCCGACCGCGGCAGTGATCCACCCGGCGTTGCGGCCCATCACCTCGAGCACGAAGACCTTCGTCGACGTCTTGGCCATCGAGGCGACGTCGAACGCCGCTTCCCGCATCGAAGTCGCGACGTACTTCGCGACCGATCCGAAGCCGGGGCAGTTGTCCGTGACGGCGAGATCGTTGTCGACCGTCTTCGGCACGTGAACGGCCACCAGCGGATAGCCGAGCCGCTCCGAGAGCTGCGACACCTTCAGACAGGTATCGGCGGAGTCGTTGCCGCCGTTGTAGAAAAAATAGCCGATGTCGTGCGCGCGGAACACCTCGATCAGCCGTTCGTACTGCGCGCGGCTCTCGTCGAGGCCTTTCAGCTTGTAGCGGCACGAGCCGAACGCGCCGCCCGGCGTGTGGATCAGTGCGGCAATCGACGCAGCGCTGTCCTTGCTAGTGTCGATCAGATCCTCGGTGAGCGCCCCGATGATGCCGTTGCGGCCAGCGAGCACCTTGCCGATGCGATTGCGGTGCACCCGCGCGGTCTCGATGACGCCCGCGGCGGTCGCATTGATGACGGCCGTCACGCCGCCCGATTGCGCGTAGAAAGCGTTGCGTTTGGTCGGCGATCGCATAGCTACCCTCCTTCGTGCGTCGACTGGAAGCCCCGGTCCGGAGGCCGGCAGCCGTCGCGTTACAGCGCCGCGTTCGCCTGCGCGATCCGCTCCACGATCTCCGCGAGGTGCGCGGGATCGCAGCGCTCCCGAATGGCGTCGGGAGTCGCCGCGTAGAAGCCCGCGCGCGCGCCCTCCTTCGGATCCCATCTGTCCGGCAGATGCGCGCGGTGCTTCGCGACGAACCGCCGTCTGTACTCTTCCCAGACGGAATCGAATTTCCCGGCAGACTGATGGATGATCACGATGTCGCGGCAGACCGCCACTGCGAACCCTGCTCGATACGCGCGAAACGAAAAATCCAGATCATACAGATGGAAGTGGTCGAACAGCGCCTCGTCGAAGGGCACCGACGTCGCCACCCTGCGCCGCATAGCCATGAACACGCCATCGAGCGCCTGAATTCCGGGTACGACGAGCGGCCCTCCCCCCTGGAGCACCGTCACGTACTCTCCCGAGTCGGCATCCGGCCTGCTTATCAGCGCGAATGCGTACGGATCGCCCGCGGCCTCCCATTTGCCGTTGACGAGCCGCGTCGTGCCGGCTATGCCGATCAGGTCGAACTCTTTCAGATGACGATCGAGGCGCGCGGCGAAGTCCGGCGTCAGAATCTCGATATCGTCGTGAGAGAGGATCACGAGCTCGCCGTGCGAGCGGGCGATCCCGCGGTTGTAGCCTTCGGCGAGCGAGCGCGCATCGTGGATGCCGACGATCTCGAGCTCGCGCCCGCCGTACAGCAACCGATAGTTCGCCGTCACGCGCGCGAACTTCGCGTCATCGATGCTGCAGATCACCGCCGACACCGACGGTTGGGTGCGCGTCAACTCTTCAGAGCCGCAAGGCAGGCTGCGCGCACCGCGTCGACGCCGCCCATGCCGTCTATCTTCCGGTATTTCGGCGCGCGCGGGTCGCCGCTCGCGGCCCATCTTTCGTAATACGCGACGAGCGGCTTCGTCTGCGCGCGGTAGACCTCGAGGCGCTTCCTGACGGTCTCCTCGCGGTCGTCGGGTCGCTGGATCAGGTCTTCGCCGGTTACGTCGTCCTTGCCTGGAGCCTTCGGCGGGTTGTACGCGAGGTGATAAGTCCGGCCGGAGGCGACGTGGACGCGCCGCCCGCTCATCCGCTCGATGATCGCCGCGTCCGGCACATCGATCTCCTCGACGTAATCGAGCGCGACTCCGGCATCGCGCATCGCGTCGGCCTGCGGGATGGTCCGCGGAAAGCCGTCGAAGAGATAGCCCTTCGCACAGTCCGGCGCCTTGAGCCGGTCTTTCACCAGCGCGATGATGATGTCGTCCGAAACGAGCCCCCCGGAATCCATGACGGCCTTGGCAGCGAGGCCCACGGGCGTCTTCGCCGCGATCGCCGCGCGCAGCATGTCGCCCGTCGACACTTGAGGTATCCCGTAATCCTGCGTGATGAAACCAGCCTGCGTTCCCTTGCCGGCGCCGGGCGGGCCGAGAAGAATCAGTCGCATGTCTTTCCTCCCCGCGGCCGATTCTGTCCGCAAACGCGGGAAGGGTCAATCGCGCGGAAATCAGACGGCGCCCGAGGCGAACAAGGCGCGAACGCGCTCGAGATCTTCGGGCGTGTCGATCCCGGGCGCCGGCGTGCCCTTCGTGACCTCGACGACGATACGGAATCCGTGCCAGAGCGCCCGCAATTGCTCGAGCGCTTCGAAGCGCTCGACCGCGGCCGGAGCGAGCGCGGGATACGCGCGGAGAAAACCCGCGCGATATGCGTAGAGTCCATAGTGACGGTAGATCGGGAGCCCCGGCGGCACGGGCGCCCGGCCACCGGCGAAGTCGTCGCGCGCCCACGGTATCGTCGCGCGGCTGAAGTAGAGCGCGTGGTTGCGATGGTCGAGGACGACCTTGACGACGTTCGGATTGAAGGCCTCGGCCTCGTCGTCGATCGGATGGCACGCCGTCGCGATCGCGGCATCGGCATGCGCGGCGAGGAGCTCGGCCATCGCGCGGATCAGAGGCGGGGAAAGGAGCGGCTCGTCGCCCTGGACGTTGACGACGATGGCGTCGTCGGGGAGCCCGAGGCGCTGCGCAGCTTCCGCGAGCCGGTCGGTGCCGGTGGGGTGGTCGGCGCGCGTGAGGCACGCCGTGATGCCGTGCGCCTCCACGGCGGCCTTGATCCGCCCGTCGTCGGTCGCCACCACGACGCGATCGGCGCCCGCTTGCTGCGCGCGCAGCGCGACGCGGACGACCATTGGCTTTCCGGCGATGTCGGCGAGCGGCTTGCCGGGGAGGCGCGTCGACGCGTAGCGCGCAGGGATGATGACGGTGAAGGGGGTCACGCGTTGGGGGCGGTCACTCAGCGGCCAGATCGGCCTCGTTCACTCGCGGCCCCCACGACGCGCTTGCGCGCTCGATCGCGGCCTCTGCTCGGTCACGTTGTGCGGCGGCCTGCGTTGTCGGCCGCCTCGTTCATTCGGCAACGCGCGAAGCGCGCTGCAACGCGCTTCGCTCGCCCGCCACTTTCATTCGTACTCACTCGGCTCCAACCGCCGCGCCTCGTCCTCGAGCATCACCGGAATGCCGTCGCGTATCGGGTAGGCGAGCCGCGCGGACTTCGAGATGAGCTCCTGCTTGTCCTTGTCGTAGACGAGCGGACCCTTGGTGACGGGACAGACGAGTATTTCAAGCAGCTTGGGGTCCACGGATCCGTTTCTCGATCAGTGCGACGAGCGCATCGTCGACGTGCGCCCGGACGGGCAGATACCAGCAGCGCTCGTCGGCGAACGCTTCGCATTTTACCGCGTCCTTCTCGGTCATCAAAACCGCGCGGGCCCCTGCGAACG
>DATKMY010000123.1:0-11326 GCA_035541655.1 Casimicrobiaceae bacterium
CGTCGGCCGAGAACGAGCGCAACGCGCTCCATCTGCGTTCGGCCGCCGGACGCGACGTCACGTGTGTCCAGGTCGCCGGTCTGATCGCGCGGCGCATCCTCTGCTACGCGAAGCCGGGCGACACCCTCGCGCGCGGCGAGCGCTACGGCTTCATCCGCTTCGGGTCGCGTGTGGACGTCTACGTGCCGCCCGACGCACGCGCGAAGGTCGGCGTCGGCGACACGGTGTTCGCGGCCGAGACGATCCTCGCGGAGTTTCCGGCGAGCTGAGGCGCGGAGCCGCGAGTGCCCACCGCCCCGGGGGCGGTCGTTGTGCTACCTTTTGCCTCGATGGCCGATTTCGACACTCAGCGCGCGCTGCAGAAGAACCGCGTCCGGCGGCGCGGCATCTATCTGTTGCCGAACCTGCTGACGACCGGCGCGCTGTTCGCCGGCTTCTATGCGATCGTGCAGGCGATGAACCTGCGCTTCGACCAGGCGGCTGTCGCGATCTTCGTCGCGATGGTCCTCGACGGGCTCGACGGGCGCGTCGCGCGCCTGACGCGCACGCAGAGCGCGTTCGGCGCCGAGTACGACAGCCTCGCCGACGTCGTGAGCTTCGGAGCCGCCCCGGCGCTGATCGTCTACGAGTGGGCGCTGAAGGGCATGGGCAAGCTTGGCTGGATCGCCGCGTTCGTGTACGTCGCCGGCGCGGCGCTCCGCCTCGCACGGTTCAACACGATGCTCGAAGTGGCCGACAAGCACTGGTTCACCGGATTGCCGAGTCCCGCGGCCGCTGCGCTGGTCGCGGGTCTCGTCTGGATCGTCGACGATTACGGCCTCGACCCGAGCACGATCAAATGGTGGGTGTGGTGCGTCACCGTGTTCGCCGGCCTCACGATGGTGAGCAACGTCCCGTTCTACAGCTTCAAGGCGATCAACCTCAAGAAGAGCGTGCCGTTTCTCGCGGTGTTCGTATTCGTGCTGGTGCTCGCATTGCTCTCGTACCAGCCGGCGATCGTGCTTTTCGCCGGATTCGTCGCGTATGCAGTCTCGGGCTACGTGATGTGGTGCTGGAGGTGGATGGCCCTGCGCCGGCGCCGCCGCGCCGCGCCGCCGATCCAGTAGCGTCGCGCCGGCCGGGCGGAAAGCGGAAAACGGCGAGCGACGGTCCGGAGCGGATGGCGTTGCGCAAGGGGGTATTTCCCTGATTTGCCGGCGATTGTCGGCTGCGCGCTGCGCCGCAATATCGGCTAGAATCGTCAGCCCCAATTCCCCGTTCTCCCGAATCGGCAGACGCCGCCGCGAGAGCAGTCCTCTGTCAGCGCTAGAGCACAGGATGTCGACCATGAGCACGCCCAGCTACGGCGCCGGTATCGAGATCACCGGCCGCATCACCCCCGAGTATGCGGAGATCCTGACCCAGCCGGCCGTCGCCCTCGCTGCGAAGCTGCAACGCGCGTTCGGCGGCAGGCGCGCGGAGCTCCTTGCGCGCCGCGCGCAGCGCCAGGCCGCGCTCGACGCCGGTCAGCTGCCCGACTTCCTGCCCGAAACGCGCGCGATCCGCGATGGCGACTGGACGTGCGCGCGGATTCCTTCCGACATCATCGATCGCCGGGTCGAGATCACGGGACCGGTCGACCGCAAGATGGTGATCAACGCGCTCAACTCGGGCGCGAGCGTGTTCATGGCCGACTTCGAGGACGCGAACACGCCGAAGTGGGACAACAACATCCAGGGCCACATCAATCTGCGCGATGCGATTCGGCGCCGGATCGACTACACGTCGCCCGAGGGCAAGGCGTACAAGCTCAACGCGAAGACCGCGGTCCTTTTCGTGCGTCCGCGCGGCTGGCACCTTCCGGAAAAGCACGTGCTGATCGACGGCAAGCCGATCGGTGGCGGGATCTTCGATTTCGCGCTCTACATGTTTCACAACGCGAAGGAGCTCCTCGCGCGCGGAAGCGGTCCGTATTTCTATCTCCCCAAGCTCGAGAGCCACCTCGAAGCGCGCCTGTGGAACGACGTCTTCGTGATGACGCAGGACGAGCTCGGCATCCCCCGCGGGTCGATTCGCGCGACGGTGCTGATCGAGACGCTGCTCGCGGCGTTCGAGATGGACGAGATCCTCTACGAGCTGCGCGAGCACTCGGCGGGCCTCAACTGCGGGCGCTGGGACTACATCTTCTCCTGCATCAAGAAGCTACGGAACCGCAAGGATTTCTGCCTCGCCGACCGCGCGCTCGTCACGATGACCACGCATTTCATGAAGAGCTACGCGGAGCTTCTCATCAAGACTTGCCATCGGCGCAACATCCATGCGATGGGCGGGATGGCCGCGCAGATCCCGGTGAAGAACGACGAAGCGGCGAACGCCGAGGCCTTCGCCAAGGTGAAGGCCGACAAGGAGCGCGAGGCGACGTACGGGCACGACGGCACCTGGGTCGCGCATCCCGGGCTGGTCCCGGTCGCGCTGGAGGCGTTCAACCGCCTGATGCCCACGCCGAACCAGATCGCGACGAAGAGGCGCGACGACGTCAGGGCGACGGCGGCCGACCTGCTCCACTTCGAGCCCGAAGCCCCGATCACCGAGAAGGGCCTGCGCCTCAACATCAACGTCGCGATCCAGTACATCGGCGCGTGGCTCGCCGGGCAAGGCGCCGTGCCGATCTTCAACCTGATGGAGGACGCGGCGACCGCCGAGATCTCGCGCTCGCAAGTCTGGCAGTGGATGCGCTCTCCGAAGGGTAAGCTCGACGACGGGCGGAAGGTGACCAAGGAAATGGTCGCAGCGATGATTCCGGAAGAGAAGCTGAAGATCCGCGAGCTGCTGGGCCCTGCCTACGGCGCCGGAAAGTACGACGACGCCGCGCAGATATTCGCCGACCTCGTCAACAACGACACATTCGTCGAATTCCTGACGCTGCCGGCATACGAGCGGATCGACTGACCCGACGTTGCTTCGCGGGGCGCGGCGATCGCGCGGACGCGGCGTTCGCGCCTGAATTAGCGGAAACTATCGTCGTCATTGGAACAATCAATTGGCGAACGAGTGGCGCGCTGCGGAGAATAGCGGACGGGGCGATGGAGCCCGACGAATTCCGCTTCGCCACGGCCGGGCGGCCGGTGTGCAGGCGAAGTCAACCGAAGGAGATGCACGATGAAGAGTCTCAACGGCACCAAGACCCACACGAACCTGAAGGAAGCCTTCGCCGGCGAGTCGCAAGCCAACCGGCGCTATCTCTATTTCGCGAACAAGGCCGACGTCGAGGGCCAGAACGACGTCGCCGCGGTGTTCCGCTCGACGGCCGAGGGCGAGACCGGGCACGCCCACGGTCATCTCGACTATCTCGCGCAGGTCGGCGACCCGGCGACCGGACTGCCGATCGGCGCGACGCGATCGAACCTCAAGGCGGCGATCGCTGGCGAGACGCACGAATACACCGACATGTATCCGGGCATGGCGAAGACCGCGCGAGGCGAGGGATTCGACGAGATCGCCGACTGGTTCGAAACGCTTGCGAAAGCCGAGCGCTCGCACGCCAATCGCTTCCAGAAGGCGCTGGACGTCCTGGCCGATTGATCTAGCGCAGCCCGCATTCGCGCGGCGCTGCGCCGCCGGACGACTCTTCGATACACTGGCTCCGGCCCCCGCGGTGCGTTTGCGCCGACGGGGTCTGGGGTTGCCGCTCGCGTGCGCGCGGCGGTTTCCGACAACGCAGGGCTGCGACGAAGAAGACCATGACCGAGCGCGAAGGCAACCTTCAGGCCCCGACGCGGCATCCGCTCGACTGGCGCAACCCCGAGTTCTACGACGGGGACGCTATCGACAAGGAGCTCGAGCGCGTCTTCGACATCTGCCACGGCTGCCGCCGTTGCGTGAGCCTGTGCCAGTCGTTCCCGACGCTGTTCGACCTCGTCGACAATTCCTCGACGATGGAAATCGACGGGGTCGCGAAGGCGGACTACGCGAAGGTCGTCGACCAGTGCTATCTGTGCGACCTCTGCTACATGACGAAATGCCCGTACGTGCCGCCGCACCCGTGGAACGTCGACTTCCCGCACCTGATGCTGCGCGCGAAGGCGGCGCAGTTCAGGAGGAGGGGAGCGAGCCTTCGCGACCGGGTGCTGTCCAGCACGGACCGCGTCGGACGTCTCGCGACGATCCCCGTCGTCGTCGAGGTCGTCAACAAGGCGAACGCGTCGCCGGCGATGCGGAAGCTGATGGACCGGACGCTGGGGATCGCATCCGCGGCGGTTCTGCCGACCTATGCCCGGACGCGCTTCCGCGAGACGGTCCCCAAGTCGGTCGCCTTTCCGGTCCGGGACGGCGCGAGGACGCCCGGCAAGGTGGCGATCTTCGCGACCTGCTACGTGAACCACGCCGAGCCGGCAATCGGCGACGATCTCGTCGCGATCCTCGCGCACAACGAGGTGCCGTACACGATCGCCGAGAAAGAGGCGTGCTGCGGGATGCCGAAGCTCGAGCTCGGCGATCTCGGGACCGTCGAGAGGCTGAAAGACGTCAACATTCCTCCGCTGGCGGCGCTGGCGCGCGCGGGCTACGCGATCCTCACCTGCGTGCCGTCGTGCACGCTGATGTTCAAGCACGAGCTGCCGCTGATCTTCCCGGGCGACGACGACGTGAAGGCCGTCGCCGACGCGATGTTCGATCCGTTCGAGTACCTGGTGCTGCGCGACAAGGACGGGCTGCTGCGCAAGGACTTCAAGACGCCTCTCGGCAAGGTGAGCTATCACATTCCCTGCCATTCGCGCGTGCAGAACATCGGGCAGAAGACCCGAGAAGTGCTCGAATGGATCCCGGATACGACGCTCAACACCGTCGAGCGCTGCGCCGGACACGATGGAACCTATGGCGTAAAGAGCGAGTTCTACGAGAATTCGATGAAGATCGGAAAGCCCGTCTTCAATCGAATGGCGGAATCCGAACCGGACTACGTGGCGTCCGACTGTCCGATCGCAGGGCGGCGGATCATGCAGGGAATCGAAGAATCGGGCCCGGGCTCCGGAGCGCGCAAGGCGCATCCTCTGACGCTGATCCGGATCGCCTACGGCCTCTAGCAGCGCCGACGCGCGCCGCCGAGCGCCGGGGCCCCCGGGCGATAACCGACCCGTACCGACAAGCACCGAAGGGAACGAGCGATGCCCGCGATCACTCTTGAAAGCCTGATGTCGCTCGAGGCCTATGCGAAGGCGCGCCCCGAGTATCGCCAGCGCGTGCTCGCGCACAAGAAGGCGCGCACGCTGCACCTGGGCGAGCACCTGACGCTGCTCTTCGAAGACGAGCTTACGATCCGCTATCAGATCCAGGAGATGCTGCGGATCGAGCGCACGTTCGAGGAGGAAGGCATCCGCGACGAGCTCGACGCCTACAATCCGCTGGTGCCGGACGGCTCGAATCTCAAGGCGACGATGCTGATCGAGTACGAGAACGTCGACGAGCGCAAGGCGGCGCTCTCGAAGCTGAAGGGAATCGAGCGCTACGTTTTCATCGAGGTCGAAGGCTTCCCGCGCGTCGTCGCGATCGCCGACGAGGACCTGGAGCGCTCGACCGACGAGAAGACCGCAGCCGTCCATTTCCTGCGCTTCGAGCTGGAGCCTGCGGCGGTCGTGGCGCTCAAGCGCGGCGCGCGCCTCGGCATCGGCGTCGACCACCCAGCCTACCGGGCCACGATTCCGGATGTCCCCAAGGAAACGCGCGACTCGCTGGTCGCGGACCTCGCCTGATCGGCCCCGATCGGATCGCTCGCGGTGCTGCCTGCGATAGGCTGTAGCCATCGAAGCCATGACCCTCTCGCCTGCCCATCGCGCTCGTCCTGGCATTTTGCTGATCGGCGCGTCGCGCGGCCTCGGCCATGCGATGGCGGCGGAGTTCCTGAAAAAGGACTGGAACGTCGTCGGGACGGTACGCGGCGGGGGGGATCGGACCTTGCTCCACGACCTCGCAGACGAGTACGGCGGTCGGGTGGAGATCGAGATCCTGGACATCCGCGAACCCGATCAGATCGCGGCGCTGCGCGATCGCCTCTCCGGTCGCATGTTCGACATCTTGTTCGTCAATGCCGGGATCACGAATCGAGATCCGACGCAGACGATCGGCGAGGTGTCGACCGACGATTTCGTGGAGGTGATGATCACCAATGCCCTGAGCCCGATGCGGGTGATCGAAAGCCTGGAGCGCTGCGTTCCTGCGAGCGGCTTGATCGGCGTGATGTCGTCCGGGCAGGGAAGCATCGGCAACAACGAGACCGGCCAGCGCGAGGTCTATCGCGGGAGCAAGGCGGCGCTGAACATGTTCATGCGAAGCTTCGCCGCCCGCCAGGCCGGGAGCGCGCGCGCGATGGTGGTGATGGCTCCGGGCTGGGTTCGCACCGCCTTGGGCGGCCCGGACGCACGGCTCACGATCGAAGAGAGCGTTCCCAGCCTCGTGAACGTCCTTCTCGCGAAGCGACAGACCCCCGGGCTGGAATATCTCGACTATCTCGGCCGGACCGTCCCGTGGTGACCTCGTTTCGGAGCCCGAGGGCTATCGAAAGCGTGAACGCGGAAGCGGCGCTCTCCGTGCCGCGCGCTTAGCCTCGTCGGCGCGTCCCGCCTCAGTCGCGGAAGTTGCCGAACTGCACCGGGAAGTCGGTGATCGACTTCCGCACGAGCGCGATCGCGGCCTGCAGGTCGTCGCGCTTGGCGCCCGAGATGCGCACCGCCTCGCCCTGAATAGACGCCTGGACCTTCATCCTGCTGTCCTTGACGAGCTTGACGATCTTCTTCGCGAGGTCCTGGTCGATCCCGACGCGAACCGTGATGGCCTGCTTCACCTTGTTGCCGGAGATCTTCTCGACGCTGCCGGGCTTCAGCGCGCGGATGTCGACGCCGCGCTTCGTGAGCTTGCCCGTCAGGATATCGGTCACCTGCTTCAGCTTGAAGTCGTCGTCGGCGTAGATCGTGAGCGTCTTGTCGGCGTGCTCGACGCGCGCGTCGGAGCCCTTGAAGTCGAAGCGCGTCGAGACTTCCTTGTTCGTCTGATCGAGCGCGTTCCTGACTTCGACCTGGTTCACTTCGGAGACGATGTCGAACGAGGGCATGTTGAGCGTGGGATGCGGGAGGAGAATCGTCAGTCTACAGCGACGCGGGCGATCGGAGAATGAACCTCCCCGCTTACGCTCGGCCTCCGCCACGGCGCGCGGCGTGGTTACGCTCGTCCGGCTCCCTCACTCGAGCGCGTCGATCGACCTCGGCCAGCTCTTGTGGAGAAGCCTCGACAGCGCGCGGTCGGCCAGCACGACGCCTCCCGTCTGGCAGCGCGCGCAGTAGTTGCACTCGTTCTCGGCGTACACGATGCGCTGCACCGGAGCCCCGCAAACAGGACAGGGCTTGCCGAATCGCCCGTGAACGGCCATCTCCGGCCGAAATGCGGTGACCTTTTCGGGAAGCTCGGCGCTGGATTGGACGCGCAGCCGCTCGACCCATTCCGCGAGGACGGCGCGCGTCGCATCGAACAGCCGCGCCCACTCGTCGGCCTTGAGCTTCGAAGTGAGCGCAATCGGCGACAGCCGCGCGCGGTGCAGGATCTCGTCCGAATACGCGTTGCCGATTCCCGCGAGGAGATGCGGATCGGTGAGCGCGCGCTTCAGCGTGTGGTTCTCGCTCGCGAGGCGCGCGGTGAACGCGGCGAGATCCGTGGCGAAGACTTCGAGACCGCCGGCGTCGAACCCCGCGAGCGCCGCCTCGCCGCGGATGCAGTGGATCGACGCGCGGCGCTTCGTGCCGGCTTCGGTGAGCGCGAGCGAGCCGTTTCCGAAGTCGAAGATCGCCAGCGTGATCCTGCCCGGCGGCTTCGCGTCGGGTGCGAGCCAGCGGAGCCGCCCCGCGATCATCAGATGCACGACGATGAACCACTCGTCCTCGAGCTCGAGAACGATCCGCTTGCCGAGCCTCCGCACGTCGACGACGCGTTTCCCGGCGGCGTCACCGATCGGCGGGACCGCCGTGCGCAGCACGAACGGATTGAGGATCCGGCTACGCTCCAGCCGCTGCGAGCGCAAGCGCGGCACGAGCGCGCGACGGTAGGTCTCGAGGTCGGGTAATTCGGGCATCGCGTACGCGCCCCTCCGGGCCGACGGCGGAATCGCCCGTTCGCCGTCTCAGGTGACCGGCTTCCGCGAAACGAACCGCAGCTGCTTCCACTCGCCGGTGCGAATGACGCGTTCGATCGCGTTGACGGCGTCGAAGATGTCGACGAAGCGAACGTAGAGCGGCGCGAAGCCGAAGCGCAGGACGTCCGGCGCGCGAAAGTCGCCGATGACGCCTCTCGCAATCAGCGCCTGGACGATCGCGTAGCCGCTGGGATGGCTCAGCGAGACCTGGCTTCCCCTGACGCTCGCGTTGCGCGGCGACTCCACGACGACGTCGAGCCCATCGAGCGCCTCGTCGACGAGGCGAACGAAGAGGTCGCCGAGCGCCATGCTCTTCGCTCGCAGTGCGGGGATGCTCACGCCGTCGAAGGCATCGAGCGCCGATTCGAGCGCTGCGAGCGACAGCATCGGCGGCGTTCCGCACTGCAGCCGGTCGATCCCTGGGGCGGGCGAGTAGTCGTCGGCGAACGTGAACGGCGCCGCGTGGCCGAGCCAGCCGCTCAGCGGATGGCGGACCCGATCGACGAGGCGGCGCGCGACGAATGCGTACGCCGGCGCGCCGGGTCCGCCGTTCAGGTACTTGTATCCGCATCCGACGGCGAGATCGACGCCGGCGGCATCGAGATCGAGCTCGAGCGCGCCGGCACTGTGACTGAGGTCCCACAGCATCAACGCACCGGCCGCGTGCGCGGCATCGGTGATCTCGCGCATCGGAAAGATGCGGCCGGTCCGATAGTCGACGTGCGTCATCGTGAGAACCGCCGCGCGGGCATCGAGAGCAGCGAGCACCGAGTTCGGATCCGGTTCGACGCGCAGAAGCTCGACGCCGAGGAGGTCGGCCACGCCCTGCGCGATGTAGGTGTCGGTGGGAAAGTTGCCTCTCGGCGTCAGGATCAGATCCCGTCCGGGATTGAGCCGCATCGCCGCGACGAGCAGCTTGAACAGGTTGACCGATGTCGAGTCGGCGACGATCACTTCGTCGGGGGTCGCTCCGATCAGCGGCGCGATCTTCGCCGCCGCACGATGCGCCGCGTCGATCCAGCCGGCGTCGTTCCACGAGCGGATCAACCCGGCTCCCCATTCGTCTTCGACGACGGCGCGCATCCGCGCGGGAACATGGCGCGGCAGCGCGCCGAGCGAGTTCCCGTCGAGGTAGATCACGTTGTCGGGGACGACGAAGCGCTGGCGCAAACTCGCGAGCGGATCGCGTGCGTCGAGCGCCAGACAGTCCTCGCGCGCGATCGTCATCGAAGCGGGTCCTGTCGAGTCTGCGTGCTGCAGGAGGTTGGCCGGCTCGCGGGCCTTTCGCGCTCGTGCTTCATCGTCGAAGCCCGTTGGCTCCGCGGGCCGGTGGCAGGATGGGGACTCGGCTAGAATAGCGCGGTTTTCACGCCACGCGTTTCCTCAATGTCGCACATCCTGCAGGACGTTCCGGTCGGCCAGAAGGTCGGCATCGCATTCTCCGGCGGTCTCGACACGAGCGCCGCACTGCACTGGATGCGCGCGAAGGGCGCGATCCCGTACGCGTACACCGCGAACCTCGGCCAGCCCGACGAGTCTGACTACGAGACGATCCCGCGCCGCGCCATCGCCTATGGCGCGGAAGGCGCGCGGCTCGTCGACTGTCGCGCCGCCCTTGCGGCCGAAGGAGTCGCGGCGTTGCAGGCGGGCGCATTCCACATAACGACCGCGGGGCTGCCGTACTTCAACACGACGCCGCTCGGCCGGGCGGTCACCGGCACGATGCTGGTCGTCGCGATGCGCGACGACGACGTCCACATCTGGGGCGACGGCAGCACGTACAAGGGCAACGACATCGAGCGCTTCTACCGTTACGGGCTTCTCGCCAATCCCGACTTGCGCGTCTACAAGCCCTGGCTCGACCCGGCGTTCATCGACGAGCTGGGCGGCCGCAAGGAAATGTCGGAGTACCTCGCCCGGGCCGGCTTCGACTACCGGATGAGCGTCGAGAAGGCGTACTCGACCGACTCCAACCTGCTGGGCGCCACGCACGAGGCGAAAGACCTCGAGTTTCTCGACAAAGGCATCCGGATCGTCGAGCCGATCATGGGGGTCGCATTCTGGCGCGACGGCGTCGTCATCCGCCCGGAGACCGTGTCGATCCGCTTCGAAGAGGGGCGCCCCGTCGCGCTCAACGGCATCGTCTTTCCCGACGACGTGGCGCTCCTGCTCGAGGCCAACGCGATCGGCGGCAGGCACGGCCTCGGGATGAGCGATCAGATCGAGAACCGCATCATCGAGGCGAAGAGCCGCGGCATCTACGAAGCGCCGGGAATGGCGCTGCTGCACATCGGCTACGAGCGCCTCGTGACCGGCATTCACAACGAGGACACGATCGAGCAGTACCGCGACGGCGGACGCCGTCTCGGGCGCCTGCTCTATCAAGGCCGCTGGTTCGATCCGCAGGCGATGATGCTGCGCGAAACGGCGCAGCGCTGGGTCGCGCGCGCCGTGACGGGCGAGGTGACGCTCGAGCTGCGGTGCGGCAACGACTACTCGATCCTCGATACGACGAGCCCGAATCTCACGTACAAGCCGGAGCGGCTGACGATGGAGAAGGCGGACTCGTCTTTCACGCCGCGGGATCGAATCGGTCAGCTCACGATGCGCAACCTCGACATCGGCGACACGCGCGCCAAGCTTCTCACGTACATGAAGGCCGGTCTGCTGCGCGCGCCGGAGGAGTCGCCGCTGCCGCGAATCAGCGACGGCGACGCGAAGTCGAAGTAGAAGGCGGTCGGCTAAAACATCGCGGCTCCGCTTCACGCGCAGCCGCGGAGAGGCGGCAGAGAGCGCCGCCCCTCAGCCGAGAGTGAGCTCAGCGGGTGGGTGCGAAACGCTTCCGCGACGCCGCGAGTCCCGCGATTGCGATTCCCACCAGGAGGGCCGACGACGGCTCGGGGACTCTGCCACCACCAGCCGGCACGTCCGTCGTGACGGTCAGGAGCTTGACGAAGTCGTTGGAGTCGCCAAGCGTCCCTCCGTTCGCCGAGGTCGTTCCGAACACCGAATTGTAGGCGGCTATCAGCCAATAGCTCGACACGTTCGACGCGAGGGGCGACAGGCCGGTCGATTGTGTGCTTCCTACCGCTACATTCGCGTAGTTCCCGACTACCACCCAGCCGCTCGATACGAGCGTCGAGTACGACTGCGACGAGAGGTTCGGCGCTGTTC
>DATKMY010000124.1:0-20983 GCA_035541655.1 Casimicrobiaceae bacterium
CTCGCGTTCCCGGCGCCCTGGCGGAGAAAGCTCGGCGGCCTCGCGATCGGGATCATCGCCGTGCAGGGGCTCAACATGATCCGCGTGATCAGCCTCTTCTACCTGGGTCAGTGGAATTACCAGGCATTCGAGTGGGCGCATCTTTACGTCTGGCAGGCGTTGATCATGCTGGACGTGCTCGTCGTGTGGCTCGTCTGGGTGCGCCTCCTTCCCGCGAGCGGTGCGTCCACCGGCCCGCCGGGCGGACCCTCCAGCGGATCGGCGGCGACCGCGTCGGCGTAGCGAGCCGGGAGCCGCTTCCCTCGGCGATGCGACTCGGCGGATTCGTCGTCAGGGCGCTGGGCTGGCTGCCCATCGCGTTCTTCGGCTGGTACGTCGCCGCGCCGATTCTGTTGTGGCCGGCGGCGCTTCTCGTCAAGGGGATCTCCTGGGCGGGCCTCTCCGATCTCGTCGTCGCCATCGAGCAGTCGGGCGCCACGCTCACCTTCGTTACGTCGCTGCGACCAGGGACGGGAGCGGCGCAGGCGGCGCGCGTCACCGTCGACGTCAACATGCTGGTCTATGCCTTCGGCCTGCCGCTCTATGCGGCGCTCGTGCTCGCCGCGCGCGGGGCGAACTGGCCACTGCTCCTCGCCGCGGGTTACGCGGCGCTGACACCCGTCGTTGCCTGGGGCACGCTCGCCGATTTCCTGAAAAATATCGCCATCACCGCGGGGCCGCTGATCGCATCGCAGACCGGTTTTGCCGGGTGGCAGCGCGAGGTGATCGCGTTCGCCTATCAGCTCGGCGCCCTCATCCTTCCCACCGTCGCCCCAGCGGTGCTATGGGTGCTGACCCACGACGCGTTCCTCGAGCGGATGAGGCGCGGCGCCGCCTGACGGCCCGGCGGCCGTCGATACGGGCTCACAGCGCGCCGGGCATCGCCTTTCTCGCGCGTTCGCGCTCGCGCAATACGCGCCGCTGCACCTTGCCGGTGGTCGTCATCGGCAGTGCGTCGATGAACTCGATCTCCCTCGGGTACTCGTAGGGCGCGAGCGAGCGCCGGACGTGCCGCTGGATGTCTTCTTCGAGCCCGGGCGTAGCGGTGTAGCCCGCGGCGAGCACGACGAACGCCTTGACGATGTTGCCGCGCGTCTCGTCCGGCGACGGGACGACTGCGGCGTTTGCCACGGCGGGATGCTTGACCAGGCAGTTCTCGATCTCCGATGGCCCGATCCGGTAGCCGGCGGCCTTGAACATGTCGTCGGCGCGCCCCTGATACCAGAGATAGCCTTCGGCGTCGCGCTTCGCGAGGTCGCCGGTGCGGCACCAGTCGCCGGTGAACTTGCGCGCGGTTCCCTCGGGATTCTTGAAGTATTCGAGGAAGAAGATGGGGTCGCGCGAGCCGTCCGGCGACGTGCGATTCACCGCGACCTCGCCCACTTCGCCATCGGCGACGCTCTGCCCGGCGTCGTCGATCACTGCGATGCGGTGTCCAGGGTAGGGCCGTCCCATCGACCCGGGCTTCGCCGGCCAGAGCAGATGCGAGTTGCCGACGATGTAGTTCATCTCGGTCTGGCCGAACATTTCGTTCACCGTCACCCCGAGCGCATCGCGCGCCCATTCGAAGACGGTGGTGCCGACCGACTCGCCCGCGCTCATCACGCTGCGCAGCCGCAGATCGAAGCGTTCGCGAGGGCGAGGAAACGCCTTCATCATCATCTTGAGCGCAGTCGGGAAGATGAACGCGTTGCGCACGCCGTACCTCGCCATCAGCGAGAGCGCGCGCTCCGGGTCGAAACGGCCGCGATAGCCGACGATCGGCTGCCCGAAGTAGAGCGTAGGCAGCAGCGCATCCATGAGGCCGCCGGTCCACGCCCAGTCGGCGGGCGACCAGAACAGGTCGCCCTCGAGCGGATAGCCGTCGTGCGAGTGGACGAATCCCGACAGATTGCCGAGCAGGCACTGGTGCGGCATCAGCGCACCCTTGGGCGGACCCGTGGTTCCGCTCGTGTAGACGATGATCGCCGGATCGGTGGGCGCCGTGTCGGCGCAGGCGAACTCCGGCGAGCCGCGCTCGAGCAGCGCTTCGAAGGGGGTAATCCAGCTTTCCCGCGCGCCGGCGACGCCGACGATCGTCGCGACGGCCGGACAGCGATCGCGGATCGGCGCGAAGTTCGGCAGCGATTGCGGGTCGACGAACGCGACCTTCGCTTCCGAGTCGACGAGGCGGTACTCGAGTGCATCGGGCCCGAAGAGGAACGACAGCGGCACCGTGATCGCGCCGAGCTGATAGACCGCGATGTGCGCGATCGCGGTCTCCGGTCGCTGTGGGAGGATCAGCGCGACCTTGTCGCCGGGGCGGACGCCGAGCGCGGCGAGGGCGTTCGACACGCGATTGGCGCTTTGCTGGAGATCCCAGAACGTATGCGCGCTGCGGGCGCCGGACTCGTCTTCCCAGTACATCGCGAAGCGCGCCCGGTCGCTCCCCCAGCGGCCGCAGCAAGCGCGCGCGATGTTGAAGCGGGGAGGGACCTCCCAGCGATACGCCGCGCAGATCTCGCTGTAGCGGTCGACGCCCACCGCGGTCGCCTCAAGCGCTGCCCGTGTGGACTGCGCCATCGACTTCGAGCGGCTCGATCACCGTCCACACCCAGTCGTGGTGCTGCTCGAGCACGCGTCCGTACCGGATGACGAGCTGCGAGCCGGGCGTCTGCAGCGTATAGCGCCGCGACGGCTGATATTCGACGGGCGGGATGATCAGCGATCGGACGGGAGGCTCGCCGGCGCGCCGGCTGTACGACAGGAACAGCGCGCCGAACCGGCGTCCCGCCATCGGATCGTATTCGCCGTCGACGGCGTAGTCGCCCTCGCGCGCCTTGCGCTGCTCGATCAGATTGGCTGCGGTGAGCGTGTTCGCGATGAGCTGCAGGCCGATCTCGGCGTTATCGGCCGAAAGGCGCCGCATCCGGCGGACGATTCCGAGCGCCCAGCTGCTTTCGCCACGCCGGTGCACGGCGACGAGCATGCTCAGCTTGACCTCGGTGGCGACGGGAGTCGGCGCCAGAAGCCTGAATCCGGACACGCTCATGTCCTTCATCTCCCACGGCCCGCCTGGCGCGGCGAACGCGGCGAGGCGCCGGCGGACCATCTCGTTGCGAGTGTCGGGCTGGGCGGAGCGCGAACGTCCGAACGTGGCGAGATCCATCGCGCTCGCGAAGCTGCGGCCGCCGCTGAACTCCGCAGCCCCGAGCGTCCTCTCCTCGGCCAGGAAGCCCGAGATGTTGGTGAACCCGACGATCGCGTCGACGGCGCCGCTCGTCGGTATCCGCTCGCCGCGCCGCGCGAGCGGCCTGAACTCCGGGTCGAGCCTCGAGCAGAGCGTCACCAACAGATCGAGCCGCTCTCGCTGCGGGGCGGTCTTATCGGAGCGGGGCTGGTTCTTGAGCGCCTGTTCGAGCTCGGTCCGATTCTGCAGCAGCCGCGCGTGGAGCGTTCGTGAGTCGACGAAAAGCACGCGTCCTTCGAGCGGGCCGACCGACCTCCGCTTCAAGCCGGCACCGCTCGCGAGATCGACATAGAACGTCGCGGCGGCCTGCGGCTCGAGCGTGAGTCGGAGGGGGCGGCACCAGTCTTCGAGTTGCTGCGACAGCCATTCGATCTGGCGCGGTGTCATGTTTCCGGGGTCCGCCTGATCGAGAAGCAGCACCTGCAGATACTCGCGCTCGATTGTCGTCGCGCCTGCCCCGTGGGCGAGCTGAAGCGGCTGCCGCTCGAGCTGGTGGGAGCATGCGCGCATGAACAGCGCGTGCAGCTCGGCCCATTTTGCGGGGATCCAGCGCTCGCAGCGATAACGCCTGAGCTTCGCATCGCGGCCGAGATGCGCGATCTCTCGCGCGATGAGCTCCGCCAGCATTGACAGCCAGCGGCTGTGCTGCCCTCGGTCGATGGTTTCGCGCGCGAAGCCCGCATAGCAGGCGCGGAAGCCCTGGGTGAGGTCGAACAGCGCGCGCCAGAGCTGGCCTTCGAGCTTTGGTGAGCGATTCGCGATCTCGGTGTACTGCGTCATCAGCGTGCGCACGAGGCCCCGCGTCTGCGCGTCGACGCGGAAGACGGCCGCCAGCATCGATGGCGTACGCTGCGCCGTGCGGTCCGAGGTTGCGTTGAGCGCGTCCAGCACCTCGCGCTGAACGACGAGCGGGTCGTTGAACGGAAGGGTGGCGAGCCAGCGCTGCGCGGATCGAGCGTCGCGTAAGGGGGCGTGCGATCGTCGTCGAATTTTGAACATCGGGGGCGGAGCGTGTTCCCGTCGCGTGAAAGGTCGCGGCCAGCGAACCCCAAGAAGGCTCCCCACGAACGCCCTGTGTTCGGTGTCGGTCGCGACCTCCGCTTCGGGGAGACTTTCGCCGCGGTGCGCCAAAATACCCGACTTGCGGATTTCATCGACCGAATCCGCCTGAATCATCGCGCAAAGCGGACGCTCGGGCAATACGAGAGCGGAGCTATTGGCACGCATCGTGCATGGCACGACACGTGTTCCACAGCTACCGTTCGAAGGCTATACCGCCGACGACCATGGGGTTGTTCGACGGGAAAAACAGGTTTTGGGTTCCTCGAGACAACTGTGCAGAACAGCTTGCGTCGGGAGAGTGACGCAAAACGCTAGGGAAAGACGACGATGGGCATTCTGATCAAGGCGCCGGCCCGCCGGCGTGAGCCGCCGACAGAACCGGTCGAGGTTTCGGTGCCGGTGGCCGACACGCGCGGTGCCCTACACATCCGGGAGGTTGTCCGGATTGCGGGGCTGCGGCGCGAACAACTCTACATGTGGCAGCGCCGCTACGGCTTTCCGGCGCCCCTGCGCGACAGTTTCGGAGATCGCGTGTACCCGCCCGACCAGGTCGCGCGGCTGAAGCTCATCAAGCAGCTCCTCTCCGAGGGCTGGCGCGCCGGTGCGGTCGTGCCGCTCACTGAGTCGGTGCTTCAGTCGATGCTGGGACTCACCGTCGAAGACCCGGCACCGCTTCCCGACGAGATCGAGACGGGGGTGAAGCACCTCGCGCAGCACCGGGTCGCCGAGTTGCAGACGCACCTGTCGAAGCTCCTCGTGAGCCAGGGCACGCGGAAGTTTCTCGAAACGACGTTGATTCCGCTCAACGAGGCGGTGCACGAGCGCGTCGTCCGCGGCGAGATGGAGAACTTCCAGGAGCTGCGCTTCGGCGACCTCGCACAGCGGCTGCTGCGCGACGTCACGCGCCTCGTGCGTCCGGCGCGCGACGGGCGCCAGGTGCTGCTCGCCACACCGCCCAACGACCCCAATCAGCTCGGGCTCGCGATTCTCGAGCTGCTGCTGTTCACCGAAGGTGTCAACTGCCTGACGCTCGGCACCGGCGTTCCGGCGCAAGAGATCGCGGGCGCTGCCGCTGCATACAGGGCGAGCGTCGTCGTCCTGCTGTTCGATCGCGGCATCTCCGGCAAGATCGCCGGACAGGAGATCCGTTCGCTGCGCAGCCAGCTCGTGCGCGCCATTCCGCTCGTGGTGAGCGGACGGGCGGTGAACCTGCTCGCGAAGCCGATCGAGGACGTGCAGACGGCGGCGGATTTCAGCTCGATCATGACGATGATGCGCGAGCTCGGCCTTACGTCGCAAACGCCGCCGCAGATGCCGTCGGTGCAGGCACTGCAGAGCTCGCTCGGAACCTACAACCTGTTGCCGGAGACTCCCGCGCGGGCGTAGGCTTCGCGTGTGGATGCGGCAGCCGGATCTCACCTACCCGAACCGAGCGCGGCGCTCGCCCGCGCGCGCCGTGCGTTCTGGCACACGCTCGGCCTCATTGCCGCCGCGCTGCTCGCGTACGCCGTGTGGCGCGGCTATCAGAGTCCGGACCTGATCCTCGATCTGTCTGCGTTGCGCCTCTGCTGAACGGCTGTCGGGGCCGAAGTCCTCTTCGCGGGCCTCGGAAGCGCGCGAGCCTCGCCCGCGTCGGAGCTCCGTTCAGCCTTCCGCGGCGAGCGCGCGCATCCAAGCCGCGGTCGCTTCCGCGTCCGCGTAGCCTTCGCCGGCGAGCCCCACAGTGACACGCTCGCGGTCCTCGCGCGAGCGGTTCTGCGAGAGCTTGAGCTTCACGTCGACGCGCGTCACCCGGATCCGAAAGCCGACGATCGCGTTGAGCATCGCATCGAGGCGCGCACCCGTAAGACCGAGCGCCCACGGTTGCGCGCGCTCGGATTCGAAGCGCGCGACCAGCATGTCGACTGCGTTGCGCGTCTCGCCCGAATCGCGGGCCAGCTCGATCCTGCCGTGCGCGTGGACGACGGCGTAGTTCCACGTCGGCACCGCGCCCGCCGGATCGGCGTACCACGAGGGAGTCACGTAGGCGTGCGGTCCGTGGAAGATCGCGAGCGAATCCGCGCCCGCCGCGGCGCCCGCATGCGGATTGGCGCGCGCGAAATGGCCGTGCAGCGTGCCATGCTCGCCGTTGGCGATGTGCAGGAGCGGCAGATGGGTGACGAAGGGCTCGCTTGCCGACGGCGTTACGAGCGTCGCGAACGGATGATCACGGAAGATGCGCTCCGCAGCCTTGCGGTCGCGCGCCGCGAAATGCTTCGGGATGTAGACACTCATCCGGTCGAGTCCCTGGTGTCGGCTGCCTAGCGCTTCGCGGTCAGCGTGTAGACGGTCATCGGCAACCCGGAGTTGCGGTCGAAGGTGGCCCCTGCCTCGATTCCCGCTCGCGCGATCGCGACGGCGGACTTGAGCTTCGGATACTGCGTATACATCGCGCCCAGCGCGAACTCGCGGCCCGATCCCGCCGCCCAGTATTGCGAGTATTCGAACACCTCGCGCATCGAATAGATGCCGAAGATCCCGTACTCGTTGGCGACGAGCGCCGTCATCTGCGTCGATTCGTACGGATCGTCCTCTTCTTCCTTCGGATTGAGGAAGTGCTGCTCCTTGAGGATCGGGTGCAGCTTGCGGAACGTCTCGAAGATCGCGGCCTTGTCGGAGAAGTCGAGGTCGTCGTGCTTGGCGAGGATGCTCTGGAAGACGAGCTGGTGCGCAGCGCTGCCGCAAAGGCCGATGTAGGTGCCCTTGTAATGGATGATCTTCTCGGAGCTGCGGTCGTACTGTGCGGACAGGCGCGTGTCGCCGAAGGTCGTCAGCGAATCGGCGGCGATGGCGATTTCGTCGTTCTTGCGAACGGCAACGATCGTTGTCATGGGTTCTCGAGCGCGGGGCGCGCGCGGGACGGGCGGCGCGGGAAATCGCGAATTATACCTTCGCCGGCGCGGACCCCTCGAAGCGGCGCGGCGCGGGAAGCATCGCGCATGGCGGAAGCCGGTCGGGGCGCCACGCGGCGATCGCCCAGGACCAGAATTGCGCGACGGATGCCGGCATCCACTTCTCGTCGGGAAGAGGCTGGTCCAGGAAGCGCCACGCGTCGAGCAGCACCGGGGGCGCAACGCCGGGAAGCCCGGCCGCGCGAGTCTGCTTGGAGAGCTTCCGCCCGGACGCGTTGATAACGACAGGTGAATGCAGGTAGGAGAGCTGCGGCAGCCCGAGCAGCCGCTGCAGGTGGATCTGCCTCGGCGTCGAGGCGAGAAGGTCCGCGCCGCGCACGACGTGCGTAACTCGCTGCAGCGCGTCGTCGACGACGACGGCGAGCTGGTACGCGTAGAGGCCATCGGAGCGTCGGACGACGAAGTCACCGACATCGCGCGCGAGCTCCTGGGTCTGGAGGCCCTGGAGACGATCGCGGAATGCGATTCGCGCGGCTCCCACGCGAACGCGCGACGCGCGCTGTGCGCGGCCGGCGCGATCCTGCGGAATTCCCTCGCTGCACGTTCCCGGATAAACGCGCTCGCCGCTCGCCGCGAGCGGCGCAGTCTCCATTTCGCGCCGCGTGCACGCGCAATCGTATGCATGCCCCTCGGCGTAAAGTCGCCCGAGTGCCGAGCGATAGAAAGCGGTGCGCTCCGACTGCCGCACGACGTCGCCGTCCCACTCGAAGCCGTAGCGCTCGAGCGCAGCGAGGATGGCTCTCTCGGCGTCGGGGTGTGTGCGCGGCGCGTCGACGTCCTCGATCCGAACGAGCCATTCGCCGCCGGAGGCGCGTGCGTCGCAATAGCTCGCGAGCGCCGCGACGAGCGATCCGAAGTGCAGCGGCCCGGTGGGTGACGGCGCGAAGCGCCCGCGATAGCGTTGCGGTGCCGGATCCGCGCCCGCGTTCACCGCACCGCGATCGAGGACGGGATCGTGCCGACCTTCGGCGTGCCCGCCGGAACGTACAGCCAGTTGCGGTTCATCACCTCGAGAACGCCGCTCGGATACTCCGGCCGGCCAAGGCTGCCGTTATAGCGCCCGAGCGCGCGGAAGAGGTCGCCGCTCTCGATGTCGAGGTAGTGGCGCAGGATTACGCAGCCGTAGCGCAGGTTCGTGCGCAGATGGAAGAGGTTGTGCTCCGGCGCGCCGATGAGCCGTGTCCAGAACGGCATAACCTGCATGTAGCCGCGCGCGTCGGCCGGCGAGATCGCGTACTTGCGAAAATTGCTTTCGTACTGGATGACGCCCAGCACGAGCTGCGGGTCGAGCCCGGCGCGTGTAGCCTCGTAGTAGACGGTTGCGACGAAGTCGTTGCGCGTCGGCGCATCGGGAAAGCGCGATGCGAGGCGCCGCGACATCTCGTCGATCCAGGGCCGCACGTCCGGTCTTTTCGCGTAGTCGACGGGGACCGGGTTGTCGGCGATCGCCCGCTGAAGCCCCGAGACGACCGAGCTCGCGAGCTGCTCCTCGACCTGCGCGCCGGCGAACGCCGAGCGCGAGCCGAAGCCGGCGAGCGCGACAGCCGCGATCGCTGCGCCGTAGCGAAGGAACCCGGAACGCCTCATTGCCCGGCGAGCCTCCCTCTGACAAACCCAGCGGCGTCGCCCACGGCCACGGGTGTGGCCGCGGCGTCGCGCCGCGCCTGGTATTCGACCTTGCCTTCCTTCAAACCCCGGTCGCCGATCGTGACCCGGTGGGGAACTCCGATCAGCTCGATATCAGCAAACATCACGCCAGGACGCTCGCCGCGGTCGTCGAGCAGGACTTCGACCCCGGCAGCCGCGAGCTCGTCATGGAGCCGATCCGCCGCCGCCCGGACGGCCTCGCTGCGGTCGTAGCCAACGGCGGCGATGGCGACCGCGAACGGCGCCAGCGGCTCAGGCCATATGATGCCCTTGGCATCGTGGTTCTGCTCGATGGCCGCAGCGACCACGCGGGTGATCCCGATGCCATAGCAGCCCATCTCGACGACCTGCGATTGACCCTCGGCGTCGAGAAAGGTTGCGCCCATCGCCCGCGAGTAGAGGTCGCCCAGTGCGAAGACGTGCCCGACTTCGATTCCCCGCAGGATCTCGAGCGTTCCCTTGCCGTCGGGGGAGGGGTCGCCGGCAACGACGTTGCGAAGATCGGCAATCCTGTCGGGCTCGCGGCAGTCGCGGCCGAAATTGACGCCGCGCAGGTGCAAATCCCGCTCGTTAGCCCCGCAGACGAAGTCCGCCATCACGGCGACCGAGCGGTCGGCGATCAACGTGAGCTCGGGCGGGATCCCGACCGGGCCCAGGTAGCCCGGATTGCAGCCCGTCGCGGCAACGATCTCGGCCTCGGTCGCCCAACGGAACTTCTCGAGCCCTTCGACCTTGGTGACCTTCACCTCGTTCAACACGTGATCGCCGCGGATCAGAAGCATCCAGACGCGCGCCGGCTGCCCCTCGGTGTCGGTCGCGAGCACGATGCACTTCACGGTGCGCGCGAGCGGGAGGTGGAGGAGTTCGGCGACCTCTTCGCAGGTCGCCATTCCCGGCGTGGGAACGCGCTGCATCGGCTCCGCCGGCGCAGCGCGCGAGGCGGCGAGCGGCACCGCTTCGGCCAGCTCGACGTTCGCGGCATAGTCAGACGCGGGACACCAGGCGATCGCGTCCTCGCCCGAATCGGCGAGCACCTGGAATTCGTGCGATGCGCTGCCGCCGATCTGTCCGGTGTCGGCGGCGACCGCGCGGAACTGCAGCCCCATACGCGTGAAGATTCGCGCGTAAGCGTCGTACATCGTTTGGTACGACTCGAGCATTCCGGCCTTGTCGACGTCGAACGAGTAGGCGTCCTTCATGATGAACTCGCGCGAGCGCATCACGCCGAAGCGCGGGCGCACCTCGTCGCGGAACTTCGTCTGGATGTGATAGAGGTTGATCGGGAGCTGCTTGTAGCTGCGGAAATCCTTGCGCGCGATGTCGGTGATCACTTCCTCGGACGTGGGCTGCACGACGAAATCCCGATCATGGCGGTCCTTGAGGCGCAGAAGCTCGGGGCCGTATTTTGCCCATCGCCCGCTCTCCTGCCACATTTCGGCGGGCTGCACGACCGGCATCAGCAGCTCGATCGCGCCGGAGCGGTTCATCTCTTCGCGCACGATCGCCTCGACTTTGCGCAGCACGCGCAAGCCGAGCGGCATCCACGTGTAGATGCCCGCTGCGAGGCGCTTGATCATCCCTGCGCGCAGCATCAGCCGATGGCTGACGAGCTCGGCCTCGGCCGGGGCTTCCTTCAGCGTGGTCAGCAGGAATTTCGAAACGCGCATGATGCTGTTTTTCCGCGCAAAACGCGCATTTTACCCGACGGGCCCGCAAGGTTGAGGCGAGCCGGTCCCTGCCGATGTCTCGCGCTCGGCGTCCGCAAACCGCCTGTATTGCCCCCGGGAGCCTTGTCCTGCCGGCTCCGGCGCCCCGGGGATCTCCTGGGCCCGACGCGCCGCCTAGCGCACGACGAGCACCGGGAGCTTCGAGTGGGTGAGCACCTTCTGCGTCTCGCTGCCGAGGAGAACGGCCGACAGCCCGCGGCGGCCATGCGAGGCCATCACGATGACGTCGGCCTTGCCCTTTTTTGCGGCGGCGAGGATCGCCTCCCACGGCGTAGCGGCGATATCGAACGCGGTCTTGCATTCGACTCCCGCCGCCTTGGCCTTCGCGACCACCTTGTCGAGGATCTTCTCAGCATCCTGCGCGGCGAGCTTCGCGTACTCCTTGCGCGAGACCGGCTCGTAGACGATGCCGTCCGCATAGGCGGGCATCGGATAGTCGGGGGCCGCGTAGAACGCCGTGACGGTCCCGCCCACCGAGCGTGCGAGCGCGATCGCGTGAACGACTGCCCTGTCGGAGAGCCTGGATCCGTCGGTCGCTACCAGCAGGTTCTTATACATTGTTTCTCCTCGAGTCGATGCGAGCTTCGATCTGAGATAAGCCTACGCCGCGAGGATTGTACGCGCCTTGATCGAAGTCACGGCGGCGACGCCGCGAAGCCCGCTACGACGGTGCGGGGCCCGTTGACCGGGCTTCGATGCATGCCGTAGATTCCCCTTCGATGCGCGCTCGAGCGGGTTCCGCGCCGACCGCACGCCAACGATGGCCGAGCCTGCGCTCTCCGTTCCCGATCCTCGCGTGTTTCCGCCGCTCGAATCGGCGTTGCCCGAGCAGCGTGCGTTGTACGCGCTCGCCGAAACGAGCCTCTCCACGGATTCGCAGCAGCGTGCCAGGGCGTGCGATTCCGAGCTCCGCTCTGCGCTCGCGAGCGCGCTCGGGCGTGGCGGCGCCGAGCTCGCTGCGCTCTTCTCACAGGCACCCTCGGTCGGGGTCACGCGACATCTATGGCGTGCGCTCGACGCCGTGTGGCGCGAAGGCGCGCCGCCCGGTGCCGGGCTCGCGGTCAGCGTGTTCGCGCTTCCGGTCGTGATCGTCGCCGGCGTCGGGGGCGGCGGCGACGGATGCTCGCTGTCGGGCGTTCTTCGCGAACCGCAGAGCCTGGTCGCGATTTTTCAGGAGCACGGTGCCCTTCGCGGCAACCGGAGCTTCGCGTTCGCCGATGCGCTCGTCGCCGCGGAAGCGATCGACATCGGGCGATTGCCGGAGATCCGCGCCTGGCAGCGCCTGCCGGAGGCGCTCGCGCCGGGCGCGATGCTCCGCGGAGTCGATCTCGCGCCGGCGCGGATCGACGTTCCGGCGGGCGCGGAAACCGTGCACCTGCGCTTCGTCGTGGGCACGGCGATCGCGGCACCCGAGGTCGATCTCCTCATCGACGCCGACGTCGGCAAGTGGGGCGTTCCATTCGCGCGCGCTCTCGCGGGCGCGCTCGCGATCGACGGAGTCTCGGTCCTCGCCCTTCCGCGCGCGCCGCAGCGCCTGCTCCCCGCGGTGGCCGCGGGGCGTTCTGCGCAGCGGGAGGTTTCCGCTCAGCTTTTCGCGAGCAATGCGATTCGGCGCTTCCGCAGCACGCTCGGCGAGCCCTCCGCTGTCATCAGCGCACATCGCGCACCGGACGCGCCGGGCGGGGGCGAGCTGCGCTTGTCGCTATCCTCGCCGTTCGATTCGCACGGGGCCGAGGGATTCCGCGCCCCGCTCTATCCGCTCGACCGCGTGGTGGACGTCGTCGCGATGCTGGTCGCGCTCATGCGCGATTGCCGCGTCACCGACATTCGCACGCTGGCGGGGATTCATGCCGACCGGGCGCCCGGCTTCGGGTCGAAGCTGCTGTTCAAACCCGATACGATCCCCGACGCCGCCCTGGTCACGGTGCACTGATGCGCAAGCTCACGACAAACGACAAGCCCGACGAGCGTGAACGGATCACGCTTGCCGAGGCGGAAGCGATGATCCCTACGCCGGAGGGCAAGCGCTCAGCAGCCGTGTTCGAGCACGGCACGCTTCAGGTCAAGCTATACGCACCCCGCGGCGCCGATCCCCAGCTGCCGCACACGCGCGACGAGGCGTACGTCGTCGCGCGCGGCGGCGGATGGTTCGTCAACGGTGCGCATCGCCATCCGATCGCGCTGCACGACGTGCTTTTCGTCAAGGCGGGCGTCGTCCATCGCTTCGAGGAGTTCAGCGACGATTTCCTCGTCTGGGTGTTCTTCTACGGTCCCGAAGGCGGTGAAGCGGACGCCGCTGGCTAGGCGAAGGATCCGCGGCGATTCGGACGCCGCGCGCCGCTTCACGCGGCCAGCACCGCTCACCGACTGGGTCACGTTGGGGTCGCCGATGTATTCGACCATCCCGGCGCCCGACAGGCCGATCCTGAGCGTCCTTTCGACCTGGACCACGACGCGCCCGACACCGCTTACTGACACCCGCGCGTCGGTGCTCGCGAGCTCGGCCGCGCGATAGTCGCCGGCGCCGGAAATCGAGACGCGCTGCTCGCCGACGCGGCCTGCGATCTCGACCCGCATTGCGCCCGAGCCCGTCACTGAGAGCTCCTTGGCGGCGAGATCGCCGATCCTGAGCGACGTCGCGCCGGACGCCGACACCTTGAGGTGGTCCGTCGTCAGGCCTTCGGCGCGGATCTTCACGGCTCCGACGGCGGTCAGGGCGTCCAGGTCGCGAAAGGTCACCGTGATTCTGGATCCGCGCCCGCCCAGACCGAAGAAGCCGCTCCACCATGACCGACCAGCGCCGTTCCCGATGGTCAACGTGCCGTTGTCCACCTGCGCGCGCAGGCTCGGGAGTTGCTTTGACGCCGCCTCGATCCGTACCGCCTCGGCGGGCCCCTGCACGAGGGTGACGTCGGCGAACCCTTCGACCACGATGCGGTTGAACGGCGCCAACGGTCGCTGCTCGGTGACGACCTCGCCCGCGCTGCCGCGCAGCGGCCCCAGCAGGTAGAACCAGCCGAGGCTTACGGCGACGGCCAGTGCGGCCAGGACCCCGACGATCGCCAGAACGACTTTCATAGAAACTCCTGCGGCTCGAACGCGCGAGAGCTTAGATGCGCTTCGTGCCGGTTTCGGATTCCCTCTGAAGGCCAACCCCCGGCGCCTTGCGCCTCCGTATAATCCCGATCGACCGCCACAAACGAAACCGCCACAAACGAACACAGGCGACCCATGAGCCTCGACCGAGTTCCCGCCGGCAGGGACGTACCGAACGACTGCAACGTGATCATCGAGATCCCGATGCGCGGGGATCCGATCAAGTACGAAGTCGACAAGGAGACCGGCGCCGTTTTCGTCGACCGCTTCATGTCGACCGCGATGCACTATCCGTGCAACTACGGCTACATTCCGAGGACGCTGTCCGACGACGGCGACCCTTGCGACGTCCTCGTGCTCTCGCCGATGCCGCTGATCACCGGGGTTGTGGTCCGCTGCCGGCCGATCGGGATGCTCAAGATGCACGACGAAGCGGGCGGCGACTCCAAGATCCTCGCCGTTCCCGTCGACAAGCTCTCGGGCCTCTACCGGACGGTGCAGTCCCCGCGCGATCTCCCCGAGCTGACCACGCAGCAGATCGCGCACTTCTTCGAGCATTACAAGGATCTCGAGCCGGGCAAGTGGGTGCGCGTCTCGACGTGGGTCGACGCAGCCGAGGCGAAGAAAGAGATCCTCGACGGAGTCGCCCGCTACGACGCAACCAATCCCAAGCCCCCGTTCTGAGGTTCCCGGAGGCGCCCGCAAACCGTGTGGGCGGCTTCCTTGGAGCTGGCGTCAGCCGGGTGAAGGCGCTGCGTCCACGCGCTCCCGGATGATCCGCGTACCCGCGATCCGATCGTGCAGGAACTGGCGGTCGGGATCGACGAGCGCCCAGGCGTAGTTGAATCCGGCCACCCAGACGGCGAGTATCCCGAGGCCCGACGGCCGTAGCGCTTCGTAGGCTACAAGCGAGGCGGCCGGCCCGATCCACAGCGCCAGATACCGGATAACGGCGGCGCCTGCATCGACCGTCTCTCCGTTGCGACGCACGAGCCACAGGTGCCAGGTCTTCATCGGCAGCGTCCGCCGGCCGCCGGTCCACATCCACACGCAATAGAGTCCGAAGACGCCGAACACCACAGATCCGGATAACGCGCGCGCGGCGACGGTAGGCACTTCCGGCGCGTGGGCTGCGTTGACGCCGGGCGAGACGAGGGGCAGCGTCAGAAATCCCGTGACGAGAACGAGCGCTGCGGCGAGCAGATTCTCGTAGCTGAGCGCCGCGAGGCGCCGGGCGAGCGACGCGTTCGACATCGCCGCCGCGTCGGCGGCCGATGCCGGGCTCTCCGCGGCAACCATCGCTTACTTGCCGGTGGACGACGGCGGGGTGCTGCCGGTTACGGGCGGGGGTGGCGGAGGTGGCGTCGAGCGCCCGCGGGTAACTTGGGGCTGCGACCCGGGCGCGGGCTTGGCGGCGAGCTCCCGCTTGGTCTCCGGCGGCAGACTTTGATACTGCTCCCACTTCTGCCGCACCTGCTGCTTCTGTTCAGGCGAGAGCGTCTTCAGCGTCTTGTAGCGCTCGCGCGCCGCGGCGCGCTCGGCCGGAGAGAGCTGCGCCCAAGCCTTCATCTGCTGGCGCAGCCGCTCCTGCTCTTCGGGCGCCATCTTCGGATAGCGCTGCGCGATCCCGCGCCATTTGGCCTTGCGCTGCGCGTCCCATTTATCCCAGTCCGAAGCGAACGGAGCGAGAAACTGCTTTTCGGAGGGGGTGAGTTCAGCCCAGGACGGAGCGCGCGTTCCGATCGGCTGCGCGAAGGCGCTCGCCACCAGGCCAGCGGCGAGCGCGAGAGTCAGCAGGAAGCGTGTTATTCGTCGCTGGTACGCTTCAGCCAATTTTGGAATCCCCGGTCCAGGTAGGCGTCGATCGGCAGGTCCGAGGACAGGATCGCCGCGTCGGTCTCCTCCAGGTCTTTGAGCTGCTGATAGGCCTGCCATTGCTGGAAGCCCAATCCGGCCGCCGCAATCAACGCGACACCGACCCACAGCCGGCCGCTCGTCCAGAAGCTGCGCCCCCCTCCGAGCGTACCCGATGCGCTGGTGCTTTGCGCCCCTGCGAGGGCGAGACTCGAGGCGCGCTCGGGATCGGCGAGGCGAGCGAGTGCCTCGGCCCGCGCGGAGTGCAGGCGATAGGCGACACCGGCCTTGAGCTCCGCGGTGCCCTGGTCCAGGTAAGCCGTTATTTTTTTGGCGAAATCGTCGTCGTTGGTCGTCATAGCGTCACCCCTTTGGCCCTCAACATCTCGGCCAGTGCGTGAACCGCGCGGGAGCAATGAGTCTTGACACTCCCTTCGGAGCAGCCCATCGCCGCAGCCGCTTCCGCCACGTCCAGTTCCTCCCAGTAACGCAGCAGAAACGCCTGGCGTTGACGCGCTGGAAGCCTTCCGATGGCCTGCTCGATCAGCGACATTATCTGCCCTTGCTCGAGCAGCTGCGCGGGATCTGCGTTTGCGTTCGAGTCGGACTTTGCCGCCAGCGTTTCGAGCGGATCGTAGTCTTCGTCCTTTTCCTCCCCCTTTCCGAGTGCTGACAACAGCGTCGTCCACGTCGATCTGACCTTCTGCCGCCGGAAGTGATCATGGATCGCGTTCTGCAAAATCCGCTGAAACAGCATCGGCAGCTCGGATGCTGGCTTCCCGGCATATTTCTCGGTCAGCTTGAGCATCGCGTCCTGGACGACGTCGAGCGCGCTGTGCTCGTCGCGGAGCGCGAACATCGCCTGCTTGAACGCGCGACGCTCGACGTCAGCCAGGAAGTGGGAGATTTCTTGGTGAGTGGCCAGGGGAGCACCGCCTGCTGCGGGGGATGGCCATTATAGGTGCGTGCCTTGAACGCGCCGTTGTGCACTGCAGCGGACTTGACCCGCAGAAGCACAGCAGGTAACGTAACCGCCTGGTCGGAAACGGCCGATGCTGTGCAGCAATAACGGTCGCTCGCGCCCCCTTCGCCGCGCCACAAGCGCCGGCGGGGAATCCCCAGGGGCACGAACGGGTGTTACCAGATCGTGGCTTTCTACCCGGTAAAGCCGTGGTGGGCGCGCTTATCCCCTGACGCGCCGGAACGTGACTTTTGGAAGTGTCGGACTCCGCGCCCCGCGCTGATGGGCGCCGAGCGCATCCACTCATTCGCGTAAGGCTCGAGCCATGCAACTCACCGGTGCGGAAATCGTCATCCGCTGCCTGCAGGAAGAGGGCGTCGAATACGTGTTCGGCTACCCCGGCGGCGCCGTTCTCAACATCTACGACGAGCTGTTCAAGCAGGAGAAGGTCAAACATGTGCTCGTTCGCCACGAGCAGGGTGCGGTCCATGCCGCCGACGGCTATTCGCGATCGTCGACCAAGGTCGGCGTTTGCCTGGTGACCTCGGGACCGGGCGTGACCAACGCGGTAACCGGCATTGCCACCGCGTACATGGACTCGATCCCGATGGTCGTCCTGACCGGCCAGGTGCCGACGCACGCGATCGGGCAGGACGCGTTCCAGGAATGCGACACCGTCGGCATCACGCGACCGTGCGTCAAGCACAACTTCCTCGTGAAGGACGTGAAGGACGTCGCGCCCACGATCAAGAAGGCGTTCTACCTCGCCGCGACCGGTCGCCCGGGTCCGGTCCTCGTCGACATCCCGAAGGACGTCACGCAGGCGAAGACCGACTGGAGCTATCCGAAGAGCGTGTCGCTGCGCTCGTACAACCCGGTGACCAAGGGACACTCGGGCCAGATCAAGAAGGCCGTTCAGCTTCTGCTCTCGGCCAAGCGCCCGATGATCTACTCCGGCGGCGGCGTCGTGCTGAACGACGCTGCGCCACAGCTCACGCGCCTCGTGCGCCTCCTCGGGTTCCCGTGCACGAGCACGCTGATGGGACTCGGCGGCTTTCCCGGCACCGATCCGCAGTTCACCGGAATGCTCGGCATGCACGGCACGTTTGAATCGAACATGGCGATGCAGAACTGCGACGTGCTGATCGCGATCGGCGCGCGCTTCGACGACCGCGTGATCGGGAACCCGACGCACTTCTACCGCGCCGACCGCAAGATCATTCACATCGACATCGATCCCTCGTCGATCAGCAAGCGCGTGAAGGTCGACGTGCCGATCGTGGGCTACGTCTCCGACGTGCTCGACGAGATGGTGAAGCTGATCGAATCCTCGCCGGAGCGGCCCGATCCGGCCGCGCTGAAGGCGTGGTGGAGCGAGATCAAGGAGTGGCAGCGCAAGGACTGCCTCCGCTACGACACGAAGAGCGCGCTGATCAAGCCGCAACACGTCGTGCAGAAGCTCTACGAACTCACCAAGGGCGATGCGTACGTCACCTCGGACGTCGGCCAGCACCAGATGTGGGTCGCGCAGTACTACAAGTTCGACAAGCCGCGCCGATGGATCAACTCGGGAGGCTTGGGCACGATGGGATTCGGGCTGCCCGCCGCGATGGGCGTCAAGCTCGTGAACCCCGACGCGACCGTCGCGTGCGTCACGGGCGAAGCGTCGATCCAGATGTGCATCCAGGAACTCTCGACCTGCAAGCAGTACCATCTGCCGATCAAGATCGTGAACCTGAACAACCGCTACATGGGCATGGTCCGGCAGTGGCAGGAATTCTTCTACGGTAACCGCTACGCCGAGTCGTACATGGACGCGCTGCCCGACTTCGTGAAGCTCGCCGAAGCCTACGGCCACGTCGGCATGAAGATCGAGAAGCCCGGCGACGTCGAGGGCGCGTTGCGCGAGGCGTTCAAGCTCAAGGACCGCCTCGTGTTCATGGATTTCATCACCGACCAGGCGGAGAACGTCTTCCCGATGATCGCCGCCGGCAAGGGGCTCACCGAGATGATTCTCGCGGAAGAGCTATGAGGCACATTCTTTCGATCCTGGTCGAGAACGAAGCCGGCGCGCTGTCGAGGATCTCCGGGCTCTTCTCGGCGCGCGGCTACAACATCGAGTCGCTGACGGTGGCGCCGACCGAGGACACGACGATGTCGCGGATGACGATCGTCACCGTAGGTTCCGACGACGTGATCGAGCAGATCACCAAGCAGCTGAACAAGCTGGTCGACGTCGTCAAGGTGGTCGATCTGACCGAAGGCAATCACATCGAGCGGGAACTGATGCTCGTCAAGGTTCGTGCATCGGGCAAGGACCGCGAGGAGATGAAGCGCCTCGCCGACATTTTCCGCGGCAGGATTCTCGACGTCACCGACAAGAGCTACACCATCGAGCTCACGGGCACGGGCTCGAAGATCGACGCGTTCCTGCAGGCGATCGAGCCCGGCGTGATCCTCGAGACGGTGCGCACCGGCGCGTCGGGCATCGGTCGCGGCGAGCGTATCCTGCGCGTCTAGCGCAATTGCAGCGGGTCGAAGGAAAACGGGAGACGACATGAAGGTGTATTACGAGAAGGACGCGGATCTGTCGCTGATCAAGGGCAAGAAGGTCACGATCGTCGGCTACGGGTCGCAGGGGCACGCGCATTCGCTGAACCTCCACGATTCCGGCGTGAAGGTCACGGTGGGCTTGCGCAAGGGCGGGGCGTCGTGGGACAAGGCCAAGAAGGCCGGGCTCAAGGTCGCCGAAGTCGAGGAGGCCGTCGAGGGCGCCGACGTCGTGATGATGCTGATGCCCGACGAGCACATCGCGGCCGTCTACAAGAACGGCGTCGAGCCCCGCATCAAGAAGGGCGCGACGCTCGCGTTCGCCCACGGGTTCAACATCCACTACGGGCAGGTCGTGCCGCGTGCCGATCTCGACGTCGTGATGGTCGCGCCGAAGGCGCCGGGGCACACGGTTCGCTCGACGTACGTCGCGGGCGGCGGCGTGCCGATGCTGATCGCCGTGCACCAGGACGCGTCGAAGAAGGCGCGCGATGTGGCGCTTTCGTATGCCGCCGCGATAGGAGGCGCGCGCGCCGGCGTGATCGAGACGAACTTCCGCGAGGAGACCGAGACGGATCTCTTCGGCGAGCAGGCGGTGCTTTGCGGTGGACTCGTCGAGCTGATCAAGGCGGGCTACGAGACACTGATCGAAGCCGGCTACGCTCCCGAGATGGCGTACTTCGAGTGCCTGCACGAGGTGAAGCTGATCGTCGACCTGATCTACGAAGGCGGGATCGCGAACATGAACTACTCGATCTCGAACAATGCCGAGTATGGCGAATACGTGAGCGGACCCAAGATCATCAACGACGAGACGAAGACGGCGATGCGCGGGTTGCTCACGCGCATCCAGAGCGGCGACTACGCGAAGGACTTCATCCTCGAGAATCGCGCCGGCGCGCCGACGCTGCTTGCGCGGCGGCGATTGATGGCCGAGCACTCGATCGAGCAGGTCGGCGCGAAGCTGCGCTCGATGATGCCGTGGATCAGCAAGAACAAGCTGGTCGACCAGTCGCGGAACTGACGGCGCGCTCGCGGCAGCGCGGGTGGATCGGCCTCGTCGTGATGCTGGTCGGGCTCGTCATCGTCGCCCTGCTCGCCAAGGAAGCGCTCAAGCAGCTCGGCCTCCTCCAGGGGAAGCCCACTGCGGAGAAGGCGGCGTCGCCGGGCGAACGCGCGCGCGCAGCGGGTGCAATGGGTGTCGATGCGACCGCCCTCGATACCGGCGCTCCGCAGGGGCCAGCCAGCGCGCTCGATCGTGCGCGCAGCGTCGGCGACACGCTGCAACGGCAGGCCGACGAGCGCGCAAAGGCAATGGACGGCGTCAAGTAGGCGCGAGACGCCCGGTTGCGCCTGTCCACCCGCCCGGCATACGGCGCGCGGGTCGCCGACCAGCGCATAATCGGGGCCGCCTCGGGCTTTTGGCGACCGCACCATGAGCGACTACCCGCATCCAATCATCGCCCGCGAAGGCTGGACGTTCGTCGCGCTGGCGCTCGCAGTCGCTCTCGTGGCGAGCTTCATGGCCCTGTGGATCGTAGCGGCGCTCGCGTGGCTCGCGCTCGTCTTCGTCGTTCAGTTCTTCCGCGACCCGCCGCGCAAGGTTCCGGGCGATCCGAACGTGGTCCTCTCTCCCGCCGACGGCAAGATCGTGCGCATCGAGCAGACGCGCGACCCCTACCTCGATCGCGATGCGCTCAAGATCAGCGTGTTCATGAACGTGTTCAACGTGCACTCGAACCGCAGCCCTGTCGACGGGACCGTCGTCGCCGCCTGGTATCACGCGGGGTCGTTCGTGAACGCGGCGCTCGACAAGGCATCGCTCGAGAACGAGCGCAGCGCGCTGCATCTGCGCTCCGGCGGGCGC